>DASPIO010000046.1:0-134173 GCA_035629155.1 Azospirillum sp.
CCGCATTCGGCGCTCGGCGGCAGAACCCCGGCCGAGGTCCACCAGGGCATCCCGGCCGGGATCGGATTGGCGGCATGACACGGACCTGAGCCAAGCTTATCCCAGCCGCAAAACTGTCCGGGGAACGGGGACCAGCTCACCAAGACCGGCGGCACCGCGCCCGAAACCGAGGACATCAAAGGCGCGTCGGAGATCGGGTCGAACGCCTTCAACATCCTCGGGGTTTGGCGCGACCGGAAGCTTGAGGACAAGCTCAAGGGCTTGACCGAGCGCGCTGACCAGGGTGACCAGACGGCGCGCGCGCAGCTCGACGAAATGGCTGGCATGCCTCCCGTCCTGCTTAACATCGCCAAACAGCGCAGCGGCGATTGGGAAGGAAAGTGCGGGCTATGGTTCAGCAGCGAGACCTACCAGTACCGCAGTTCCCAGGATGATCGGCACGGGACGAAGTACGTCCCGTCGACGGGGCCAAGGGAGGACGCCGCGTGACGCCAGCGCGACCACTCCTCCTCATCGTAGCTTTCCCTTTCAGCGAGACACCCGAATGAGCGACATGGCCCTGCCGAACCTAACGAGTGTGGACCTGGAACGTCTGGTCACCTGGGCTATCCGCGACCAGAAGGGGGATCGGGACGACATGGGGCTGCACCGTGTCGAGATGGCGGCGCAGATTGCGGTGCGCCAGCGTCGCCGGGGAGGGGAGGCGTTCGACTACCCGGCCGCCTACCCGATGGACAGCGTCGCCAGGGCGATGGAGATCGGCGACATCGGAACCCGCATCGACGGTGGCGGCCAGATCCGGGGTGTGCCGCCGCGCCTGCACCCGGACGCCGAAGTCGTGATGGACGCGATCAACGGCATGCGGGACTTCCGCCGCAAGCGCGCCGTCCTGCTGTTCGGGCGCAGCGGGGAGCGGCCGGAGTGGCTGCCGTGGGAGCAGCGCCTGAAGGCGGTGGAGGTGCCGGAGACGCAGCGCGGCCGGTACCGGCACCGGATCGATGGGGAGTGGCAGCGCGTCCCCGAGCGCACGGAGGTTGCCCGGATGTACCTCGCCGCCGGCCTTCCCGCTGTCGACCAGCGCGGGCGCGGCATCCTGGAGCGCATCGAGCGGGAGGAGCGGCGGTTCACGTTCGACCGCGACGGCGAGGGGCACCGCCGCCAGTTCGTGAAGTGGTGCGTCGTCGAGCCGTCGCCCAGCGTCGACCAGATCCGCAGCGTCAACGAGGTTTACGCGGAGTGGCACGCGGGCATGAAAGCCCTGCTGGCCGTGCTGAGCGGCGCACTGTTGCGCGCGTATCGGCTGACAGGCTTCCATGCGCCGGCAGCACCGTGGGACGCATCCGGCGGTTGACAGTCCGAGGTTAATTCTTGCATACTCGCACCAAGCACACGTGCGAGTACACCGAGCCGCCCCGGAGAGATCCGCGGGCGGCTTTGTCGTTTCTGGGGGCTCCCATGGCGCTGACCGACAAACAGCGCCGGTTCGTTGAGGAATACCTCGTCGATCTGAACGCCACGCAGGCGGCGATCCGGGCCGGCTACAGTGCGAATACGGCCGCGTCACAGGGTGAGCGGCTGTTGAGGAATGCTGAGATCCGGACAGCCATCGAGCGGGCTCAGGCCGAGCGCTCGCAACGCACGCGGGTGACGGCGGATCGTGTCATCGCCGAACTGGCGCGCATGGCACTCTACGATCCTGCGGATATTGCTGGTGCCGAGATTGCCAGCCCGGCCGATATCGCCAAGCTCCCGGAGGCGGTGCGCCGGGCGATCATCGGTTGGAGCTGGGACAAGCAGGGGCGGTTCACGCTGAAGCTCTCGCCGAAGACGCCGAGCCTTGACCTGCTGGGCCGGCACCTGGGTCTTTTCAAGGACAGGATGGAACTGACCGGCTCGAACGGCGGCCCGGTCCAGACGAGCATCGAGGTTCGGTTTGTCCGCCCCGGCGACGCAGGCTGAGTTCCCGGAGAAGCTGGAGTGCCTGTTCCGGCCCTCCCGCTACAAGGTGCTCTACGGCGGTCGTGGCGCGTCGAAGTCGTGGGGCATCGCTCGGGCGCTGCTGATCCTGGGGGCGCAGAAACCCCTGCGGATCCTCTGCGCACGCGAGATGCAGAAGAGCATCGCTGACTCGGTGCACAAGCTGCTGAAGGATCAGGTGGCGGCGCTGGGGTTGGCCGGCTTCTACGAGGTGCAGCAGGCGGTCATCAAGGGCTCGAACGGCACCGAGTTCACCTTTCACGGCCTGAAGCACAACGTCACGAACATCAAGTCGGCGGAGGGTGCGGACATCTGCTGGGTGGAGGAGGCGCAGACGGTCTCCAAGTCCTCCTGGGCGACACTGATCCCGACGATCCGCAAGCCGGGCTCGGAGATCTGGGTGAGCTTCAACCCGGAACTGGAGAGCGACGAAACCTATCGGCGCTTTGTGACCAAGCCGCCGCCGGACTCCATCGTCGTCAAGGTGAACTGGTCGGACAATCCGTGGTTCCCGGACGTTCTGCGCCAGGAAATGGAGACGCTGAAGGAGAACGACCCGGACGCCTACCTGACGGTCTGGGAAGGTCACTGCAAGCAGGTCCTCGACGGCGCGATCTACGCCAAGGAGATCCGCAAAGCCACCTCGGAAGGGCGCTTCACCAGCGTGCCCTACGACGCCGGCAAGCCGGTGCACACCTTCTGGGACCTGGGCCGGGCGGACATGACGGCGATCTGGTTCGCGCAGGTCGTCGGGTTCGAGTTCCGCGTGATCGACTACTACGAGAACCGCGGCGAGGCGCTGGGGCACTACCTCAAGGAGCTGCGCGACCGGCCGTACGTCTACGGCGACGACTGGTTGCCGCACGACGCCCAGAACGAGCTGCTGGCCAGCGAGCGCACCATCGAACAGCAGGCGCGGGCCGCCGGCCGGACCGTGCGGATCGTGCCGAAGCTGTCGGTGGCCAACGGCATCAACGCGGCCCGCACGATCTTCAACCGGTGCTGGTTCGACGCCGAGAAGTGCGCCGACGGCCTCCAGGCCCTGCGGCATTACCGCTACGAGGTGGACCCGGAGACGGGCCAGTTCAGCAGCCAGCCCTTGCACGACTGGGCCAGCCACGGCGCCGACGCCTTCCGCTACATGGCGCTGGCGCTGACCGAGCCGGACCGGGACGACGATGACGACCAGCAGCGCTACGGCCGGAAGCGCCGGGGCAAATCGTGGATGGCGACATGACCGACGACGCCGAGCTGAAACCGGACATCGTGGAGGAGGCGGAAGCCTTCTTCCGCGCCAGCCGGGACCACTTTGCCAAGTGGCGTGTGAAGGCGCGCGAGGACTACGATTTCGTCGCCGGCTCGCAATGGTCTGAGGACGACCGCGCGGCGCTGGCGGAGCAACTGCGCCCGGTCGTCACCTTCAACCGCATCGGCCCGGTCATCGACAGCGTCACCGGCTCGGAGGTGAACAACCGCCAGGAGGTCCGCTACATCCCGCGCGAGATGGGCGACGTCCAGGTCAACGAGCTGCTGACCGGCGCGGCGAAGTGGGTGCGGGACGAGTGCGACGCCGAGGACGAGGAGTCGGACGCCTTCATCGACGCGGTGATCTGCGGCATGGGCTGGACCGAGACCTACCTCGACATGGTGGAGGACCCGGACGGGACGATCCTGGTCCGCCGTGCCGACCCGCTGGAGATGGTGCCCGACCCGACGGCGCGGCAGGCCAACCTCGCCGACGCCAAGCGGGTGATGCGGGTGCGCAAGGTGGAGCGCCAGTTCGTCCGCGACACGTGGCCGGAGACGGCGGCCGAGATCACCAGCGACGCCGCGCCCTGGACCGGCTACCACGAGGCGGAGGACGAGCCGCACGACGCGGACGAGGCGCGGTTCTACCGCAACGACCAGCGCCCGGACCGCGGCGCCGACCTCGAACACTGGACGGTGGCGCACTACCAGGTGTTCCGCGCCAAGGTCGTGTGGACGCTGGTCGATCCGATGTCCGGGCAGCTGACCGAACTGGAGGACGCGCAGTACCAGGTGTTCGCCAAGCGCGCTGGACAACTCGGGCTTCCGGTCCGCTCGGTGCGCCGGCCGCGCCGCTACGTCCACGAGGCCTACGTCTGCGGTAAGACGGTGCTGCACGAAGGCGAGGCGCCGTGCCCGCACTCGTTCTCCTACCGTGCGATCACCGGCAAGCGGGACCGCAACAACGGCACGTGGTACGGGCTGGTGCGGGGCATGAAGGACCCGCAGCGCTGGGCCAACAAGTGGCTGTCCCAGACTATGCACATCATCAACTCGAACTCGAAGGGCGGGTTGCTGGCGGAAAAGGACGCCTTCGTGAACCCGCGCAAGGCGGAAGCCGAATGGTCGCGCCCCGACGCGATCACGCTGCTGAACCACGGCGGGCTGGACAAGATCAGGGAGAAGGCGGCGACGCAGTATCCGCAGGGCATCGTCGACCTGATGACCTTCGCGGTCAGCAGCATCCGCGACGTCTCGGGCGTGAACCTCGAACTGCTGGGCATGGCCGACCGGGACCAGCCGGGCATCCTGGAGCAGCAGCGCAGCAAGGCGGCGCTGACGGTGCTGGCCGGCATGTTCAACAGCCTGCGCCGGTACCGCAAGGAACAGGGCCGGCTGCTGCTGCACATGATCACGCAGTACCTGTCGGACGGCCGGCTGATCCGCATCACCGGCGGCGACGGCGCCGAACGCTACCTGCCGCTGGTGCGGATGCCGGACACGGTGCGCTTCGACGTGATCGTGGACGACGCGCCGACCAGCCCGAACCAGAAGGAACAGGCTTTCACGGTGCTGATGCAGTTGCTGCCCATGCTGCTGCCGGCCGGCATCCCCATCCCGCCGGAGGTGGTGGACTACGCGCCGATCCCCGCCTCGCTGGCGGCGAAGTGGAAGCAGATGCTCGTCAGCATGACGCAGCCGAAGCCGCCGAGCCCGGCCGCGCAGGCGCAGGCGCGGCGCGTCGAGGCGGACACGGAGCAGAAGCGCTCCGCCGCGATGCTCAACGTCGCCAAGGCGCAGGCCACCACGGCGGGCGCGCAACTCGACATGGTCCGCGCCACCGCCGACGCGCTGGCACCGCCGGCGGCGCAAGCGCCCCAACCCATGCCGCCGGACTTCCCGGCGTGACGCTGCCCGCGGGCGTGCCGCGGGTCCGGAACCGGGCCGCATCCCGGTAGAGGAAGCACACCATGGACGGAGAACTGGACGACGTGCTCGGTGCCCCGAGCGCGGAGGAGACGCAGTATTTCGAGAGCCGGGGCGAGACGGGCCCGGCCGAACCGCCGCCGGAGCCAGCCACCCCGGCCGCACCGCCGGCGGACCCCGCGGCCCCGGCCGAACCGCCCGCCGCGCCCGCCGACCAGGGCGGGGACGAGCGCAAGTACGTGCCGCTGGCCGCCCTCCAGGAGGAGCGGCGCCACCGGCAGGACCTCCAGCGCCAGTTCGAGGAGCTGAAGGCGCAGCTCGGCGGCCCGAAGCCAGCCGAGGCGCCCCCGGCTCCGACGGTGGATGACGACCCGATCGCCGTCTTGAAGGCGACGGCCGAACGTGTGCAGGCCTTCGAGCAGCGGCAGGCCGAAGAGGCGATGCAGCAGCGATTCATGGGCCACGTCGGCAACCTGGAAGCGCAGTTCGTGCAGACGACGCCGGACTACGGCGACGCCATGAAGTTCATGGTGGAGGCGCGCGACCGGCAACTGCAGCTCTTCGGCGTCACCGATCCGGGGCAACGCGCGGCGATCCTCGCGAACGAGGCGCGCGCGTTGTCGGCGGGTGCGCTCCAGGCCGGCGAGAACCCGGCGGCGCGGGCCTACGAGCTGGCGAAGGCGCTCGGCTACCAGAAGGCGGCCCCGGCCGCGCCGGCTCAGACGGCGGCGAACCCCGCCGAGAAGATCGAAGCCCTTCAGCGGACGGCCGCGGCGGCACGCTCGCTGTCCTCCGGTTCGGGCGGCGCTCCGCCCGCCGAGCTGACGGCGGAGGTGCTGGCCGGCATGTCGGATGATGAGTTCGAGAAGCTGTCGCCGGAGCAATTCCGCAAGGCCATGGGCGGCTGACAGCCGTACCCACCGGGCACCGGGGCGGCCCTGAACGCCCCGTTCGCCCTCCGCCGGGGCGTTATCCGGCTGATCGCTCTCTCGCCAGCGCACGGGCGGACCGCTGCCCCCGGAACGGGGCACCCGATCCCACATTCCCGGAGTATTTCCCATGGCAGGCACGTCCTATGGGGTGAACCACCCCCTGGCGGTCAAGCTCTGGTCGCGCAAGCTGATGAGCGAGGCGATCAAGGCCACCTGGTTCAGCAAGTTCATCGGCACGTCGGCCAACTCCATCGTGCAGATCAAGTCGGAGACGTCGAAGGACTCCGGCGACAAGGTCACGTTCGGCCTGCGCGCGCGGCTGCGCGGCGCCGGCGTCCAGGGCGACGCCACGCTGGAGGGCAACGAGGAGGCGCTGACCACCTACGACGACAACGTCATCATCGACCAGATGCGCCACGCGGTGCGCTCCAAGGGCAAGATGAGCGAGCAGCGCGTGCCCTTCAACGTGCGCGACGAGGCCAAGGAGGGCCTGAAGGACTGGTTCGCCGAGCGCCTGGACGTGTGGTTCTTCAACCAGCTGGCCGGCTACACGGCGGAAACCCGCACGCTGTTCACCGGCAATCAGGCGGTCGTCGCGCCCGACGCCTACCACCGCATCTTCGCCGGCACCGGCAACGCCGCCGACGAGGATCTGGCGGACACCGACCTCTTCTCCCTCTCCCTGATCGACAAGGCGGTGGAGCTGGCCAACACGCTGGACCACGAGACGGCCGAAGGCCTCGTTCCGCTGCGCCCGCTGCGCATGGACGGCGAGGACAAGTACGTCATGTTCCTGCACGACTACCAGGTCACCGACCTGCGCACGACCACGTCGACCGGGCAGTGGCTGGACATCCAGAAGGCGGCCATGGCCGGCGGGCAGGTGTCGAAAAACCCGATCTACACCGGCGCTCTGGGCGAATACAACGGCGTCATCCTGCACAAGGCCAACCGCGTGCCGAAGGGCGTGCACTCGTCCACCGGGGCGGCGATCGACACCGTGCGCCGGGCCGTGCTGTGCGGCGCGCAGGCGGCGGCCATGGCGTTCGGCCAGGGTGGCAGCCTGAACAAGATGGACTGGACGGAAGAACTCTTCGACTACGGCAACCAGCTCGGCGTCGCCGCCGGGATGATCGCCGGCCTGAAGAAGACCCGGTTCAACGACCGCGACTTCGGCACGATCGTGGTGTCGACGTACGCGGCCAAGCACAGCTGAGCGGAGGGCTGACCGATGACCGCACACACCCGCGCCAAGATCCGCGACGCCGAGGTGCCCGACCTCGGCGTCGGCATCACGCCCGTCATCCACACCGTCGCCATCTCGGCGACGACCGCGTCGGGCGGCATCGCCGCCAGCGACACGGTGGAGTGCTTCGACCTGCCCAAGGGCGTCCGCCTCGTGGACGCCTCCATCCGCGTGTCGGGCGACGTGTCCGCCACCACCGGCACCGCCACCGTCCAGCTCCAGGCCAAGCAGGACAGCACGACGATCAACCTGACCGACGCGCTGAACGCCGACGCCGCCGGCTCCAAGCGGATGAACATCGCCCCGCCGGCCGTCAACACCGACCACGTGACGACCGTGCAGTTCACCGTCGCCACCGCGGCCCTCGACACCACCGCGAGCGGCACCGTCGAGGTGATGGTGCAGTACCAGGCGCCGTGATGACCGACGCCCCCCGTTCCGTCGCCATCGTCGCCGCCGGCCCGTCGGCGCTGTCGTGGCTCAACGCCTGCAACGCCGTCGGCGGGCGCCGGCTGGTGGCGGACGAGGTGTGGACGGTCAACGGCATGGCCGACCTGATCCAGGCGGATCGGGTGTTCATGATGGACGGGGTGGAGCACTCGCTCGCCCCGTCGCATCCGCTGTCCCCCGGCTTCGCCACGTGGCTCCCCCGCCATCCCGGCCCGGTCTACGTGCCCGCCCCGGACGAGCGGGCGCCCGGCGCCGTGGCCTACCCGCTGCACGACGTCGTGCGGGCGACCGGCACGGCGTACTTCCGCTCGTCGGTGGCCTACGCGATCGGGCTCGCCATGCTGCTCAAGGTGGAGCGCCTGGAGCTGTACGGCTGCGACTTCGCCCTGGCCGATGGCCGCTACGAGGAGGGGCGCGCCAACGTCGAGTTCCTGCTCGGGCTCGCCGCGGCGCGCGGCATGCGCCTCACGCTGCCGCACACCACCGCCCTGCTCGGCACCGCCGGCGGGCGCGTCCTCTACGGCTATGGCCGCCCTTTCGATCCCACGGAGATGCCGGCCGATGAATGACCGTCCCTGCCGCCGGCGAGCGATCTGGGCGCAACGGGCCGAAAAGCCCGCTGCCGTCCGGGCGCCCGACCCGCCCGCGCCTCCGCCGCCCGCCGTTCCCGACGAAGCCGCGCCGCCCGCCAAGCCCGAACGGCCCAGCCGCAAGCCGAGAGCCTGACCATGTCCACCCTCGGGCAACTGAAGGCGCGCATCGCGCGCAAGCTTTCGCGCGACGACATGACGGACGAGATCGCCGACGCCATCCAGGCGGCGATCAGGCACTACCAGCGCCGGCGCTTCACCTTCAACGAGGCGCGGGCCACCACCATCACGGCGGCCGGGACCGAGTACTACGACCTGCCGTCCAACCTGATCGAGATCGACGTCCTGAAGCTTGCCGACGGGGACCGAACGGAGCCGCTGACGCCACGCGACTACGCCTGGATGGACGGCGTGTCGTCGCAACCGTCGCACCGCGGCGAGCCGTCGGACTACGCCGTGTTCGCCGGCCAGCTCCGGCTCTACCCGATCCCGGATGGCGTCTACACGCTGGCCATCGCCTATGTGAAACGGCTGCCGGCCCTGGCGTCCGACAGCGACGGCAACGCCTGGACCGACGACGCGCAGGACCTGATCTGCTTCCGCGCGCTGGCCGACCTGTACGGCTCGGAACTGCGCGACCTGGAAATGGCCGCCGCGATGGAGACGGCGGCGCGGCAGATCCTCGAGGACCTGACCGGCGACACGCTCGCGCGGGTCTCCACCGGTCGCCTTCGCCCCACCGCCTTTTGAGGAACCACCATGTACGGCCCCATCGACTGGGCGCAGCTCGCGCCCCTGCTCGCCGCCCTGCAAGGACAAGGGCAACTGGAGGGCATGCCGAGCGCGGCGGACATGCCCGCGATGCCGACGGCGCCGTCTCCGGCCGCGCCCGCGACGCCGGCGCCGCAACCGTCCTGGCCGGGGATGGCGCCGTACACCGGCAGCGCCACCGCGGCGGCCGGCATGCCGGCCGGGCAGCCGCGCGACGTCAAGCGCTACGGGTTCGGCGGGGAGCACGCGTGGTTCGGCGGGTTCGGCGGGCAGCCCTACGGCTTGGCGTCGATCATCGCCGGGCAGCAGGCGGGCCAGCCGCGGCAGACCGCCGCGCCGAGCTTCGACAGCCTTGTGGAACTCATGCGGCGGGGCAACACCGCACCCGACATCGCGGGGGGCGCGTGATGGGCGCGGTGTGGGAAGAGACGACGGACGCCGTGCCCGGCACGGACTGGGATGGCGGGGAGACCGCGTGGGACGCCGAGACGGACGGCAACGTCGGGCATACCCTCTGGGATCCCACCCCCGTAACCACCACCTGGACCGAGGTTGAGTGATGGCCAGCACGATCGATACCAGCGGCATCGACGCGACCAAGCCCAGCGCCACGGCGGCCACCACGGCGAGCGTCCGCGACAACTTCAGCGCGATCAAAACGCAGCTCGGGAATGCGAAGACGGATGTCGAGGCGTTGCAGGCCGGCAAGCTGGACGCCTCGGCGGTGTCCGCGTTCGGCCTGACGCTCATCGACGATGCAGACGCCGCCGCCGCCCGCTCCACGCTCGGCGCGCTGGCGACGAACGGCGACGGCTCGGCGGTGACGGTGACCGCGACGGGGGGCACGGCGGCTCGAAGCGTGGCCCAGCGGTTCGGCGTGGTGCTGGAACTGGAAGACTTCGGCGCGGACGCGACGGGAACCAATGACGTGGCTTCCGCCCTGGAGGCCGCGTACGCCGCACTGCCCGCCGCTGGCGGCGCGCTGCGTCTGCGTCGCGGCAGCTACAAGCTCGCCACCGCCGTTTCGCTCGGGGGCAAGCCCTTCGCGCTGATCGGCGATGGCACGGGCGTCACCAACCTCTCGCAGACGCACACCGGTACCGGCATCACCATCACGCAGACGAGCCTGCTGCACGAGACGATCATCGAGGGCATCGAGTTCACGGCGGCGAACCCGGCGGCGCCGTGCGCCCGTGCCCTCGACATCGCGTATCCGGCTGCGGCCAGCTTCGGGTTCCGCACCGCGACCGTGCGCGTCTGCACCTTCACCTCGGCGCCCGCCCAGTTCGACGGCGGCGCCTACAGCTACACGAACGGCGTGCGCCTGGAGAACTGCTGGAACGCCGAGGTGCGGGACAACCTGATGTTCGGGCGTCCTTACACCACGCTGGCCGAGATGACCGACGGCGCGTTCATCGAGTTCCTCGGCTGGTGCATGGACACCAAGGTGCACGGCAACCGCGCGCACTACGTCGGCACGTTCCTGAAGCTGTCCGGGTACTGGGAGGGCTGCTCCTTCCACAGCAACACCGGCGTCGGCGTCGGGTACGGGATCTGGAACGACCCCAGCGACGTGGACAACCCGGTCCACAACGGCTACCGGGGCTTCAGCCTGTGGGTCGACGCCACCCACATGAACGCCGTGCACGCCGCCGTCGAGCTGGACGGCGTCAAGGAGGTCTACCTCACCAACCCCGATTTCCAGAAGTACACGCCCTCCGACGGTGTGCCGGCCTCGACGTGGTACGGCGTCAATGGCATCGGCCTGTCCGGTCTTCGGATGTTTGGCGGCTACGTCGAAGGCGGCGGGGCCGGAACGACGCGGACCGGCGTCAGCATCACCAACGGCACGGTGTCGTCGGGAGACAACCTGATCCTCGGCACCCGCTTCGGCAACTGCGACGACCATGCGGTGTACCTGGGCGTCAACGTGACCCGCACGCTGGTGGACGATTGCATCAGCGTCGTGGCGAACCTGCATGCGAACAACTTCACCGACGCCTCGGGGATGGGCACCAACCTCATGCGCTGGCAACGGGACAACAAGACCGCCTGCCACACGGACCACATCTTTGCCGGCGCGGCCGGGCAGCCGCTCTACCAGATCGGCAACGTCACCAATGCCGTGAATTACGCGCTGGAGATGCCGGCCGTCGCCGGCACCTCGCCGCGCACGGACATGACGGGCACCGACGCGAACATTGGGCGCGAGATGCGCCTGAAGGGCGTGGCGGGGTTCCAGATCACCACGCATGGCGGCGCCAGCACGGCGTTTCGGGTGCAGCCCAAGACGACGCCGACGAGCTGGCTGGACATCACGCAGGGCGACGCCTCGGCCAACCCCAAGCTGTCTCCAGCCGGCGCGGCCACCCACATCGGCGTGGCCTACGAAAGCAAAGGCGGCGGCGGCCACACCTTCTTCGGGTGGACCGGCGGCAGCACGCTGTTGAACGTCCTGCCCACCCCGGCCACCGGTGCCTCGAATTATTTCGAGCTGGCGCCGCAGAACATGGGCGTGTCGCCCGAGCTGCGCGTCCGGGGCGTCGATACGGACATCAACATGATCGCCAGCCCGAAGGGCTCGGGCGTGTTCGGCGTGTCCTACGCCAGCGCCGCCGCCGGCACGCCGGGCAGCTTCACCGCCGACCGGGTGCTGACGCTCCTGGCCGGCGGAACGGTCGTCTACATCCCCTGCCGCACCTCGACATGGTGATCCAATGAACCCCGTAATCGAAGAAGCCGTCGCCATGGTCGCCGCACACGTCCGGCGCACGCTGGAACTGTCTGTCGAACTCCATCAGGAGCGCGCCGCCACGGCGCTCTTGCGCGAGCAGATCGCCGCGCGCCCGGCCGGTCATGATCGCGATGCGGCCCTTGCCGAGCGGGACGCGCTCGAAGCCCCGGCGGGCTGACACGCCATGGCCGCGCCCATCATCAGCATCCGTGCCGGCCGCGAGACGGAGAGCGGCCTGTTCAAGGGCGTGCACCCGCTCGACACGCCGCTGTGGCGGGACGGGCAGAACGTGCTGTTCCGCGACGGCGGACCGGAGAAGATCCCCGGTTGGGCGTCCGTGCTGACCAGCGCCGCGGCCGGCGTCATCCGGGGCATGGACGCATTGCAGGACGAGGCGGCCGTTCAGCGGCTGTTCTACGGCGACCAGTCCAAGCTGTATCAGTGGGCGGCCGGCGTCGAGAGCGAGGTGGGCTCGGGCTTCACCGGCTACGAGGACGAGGCCAGCACGCACCCGGCGTCGTCCTGGTCGTTCACCCGCTTCGGCAACTGGATGCTTGCCAGCAACGGCAAGGACGTGCCGCAGATCTGGAAGGCCACCGGCAGCTTCACGGCGCTGGGCGGCGTCACGTTCACCACGGCGGAAATCCTGCTGCGCCGGGGGCCGCACATCCTGGCCTTCAACACCTCGAACGGCGCGAGCTGGTACGAATGGAGCGACGAGGACAACCCGGAGACCTGGACGCCGGAAAGCACGAACGCCGCCGGCAACCAGCCCATCCGCGACATGGACGGAGACATCAAGGCGGCGGTGCTGTTCGGCGAGCAAATCGCGGTCCTGGGCAAGAACCAGTTGTTCCTGGTGCAGTACACCGGAGCGCCGTTCTACTTCCCCTATCGCCCGGCGCTGGAAGGGATCGGGGCCGTCGGCAAGATGGCCGTGGTCGCGGCCAACCGGATCCTCTACGGCTTCGGCCCGAACGGCATCTGGCAGACGGACGGCGTGCAGTTCCAGTACATCGACACGTTGGCCCTGCGGCAGTACATCAAGGACACGGCGGACGCCTCGCAACTCTCCAAGGTGGCGGCCACCTACGATGCGGCGACGGAAAGCGTCCTGTGGTCGATCCCGACCAGCGGCACCGGCGAGAACACGGTAACCGTCGCGTACCGGATCCCCACGGGGGCATGGAGCGTCTACACCTTCGGCCGGACGTGCTGGGTCCCCCAGCTCGGCGTGTTCGACCAGCCGTTCGCCGCCGGCACGGACGGCAAGATCCACGCGCACAACGAAGGGGTGGACGCCGGCACCGCGGCCCTGGACGCCTGGGTGCGCAGCAAGCCGTTCGCGGCGGGTGACGCGCGGACCTGGACCTACATCGCCGACGTGGCGCTCCAGATGCGCCGGGCCGCCGGCACCGTGCAGGTGCGCCTGGGCGGGCAGAAGCACCTGGACGACGCGATCGGCTGGACCGCCTACAAGGATGTCGACGACGGGTTCGAACTGATCAACCTGCGCCGGTCCGGCCGCTTCATCACGGTGGAAATCCGCTCCAACGCCGTGGGCGGGGACTTCGCCATGTCCGGCTTCGACCTCTACGGCAGCCAGGGGGGGCGGATCTGATGTTCAACCAGCGCGGCGCGCCACCCCGGCCAGTCCGCGGCTACAGCGAGAGCGCCGAGGCCTACCTCGACCGGCTCGGGCCGTGGCTTGATCAGGTGGCCGGCGGTGGTGGCGGCGCGGCCGGGGTGCCCGACGTCTACGACACCTCGGGCCGGGTCATCTTCTCCGGTCGTGGCCTCTACGCCTACGCCGCCGACGGCTCGCTGCCGATCGCCCCGAACGTCGTGCAGATCGACACGCAGCACCTCGTCGATGCGGCCGTCGAACTGGCGAAACTCGATCAGAACCAGGTGGTGACATGCACGCCCAAGCTCATCGCCGGGGACATCGTCACCCTGTCGCTGCTGGCCGGCGACCTGGAGGCGGTCGAGGCCCGCATCAACAACCTGAGGGTCAACCGCGCGAACATCGCGAACGCCGCCATCGGATCGGCGCAAATCGAGGATCTGGCGGTGACGAACGCCAAGATCGCCGACCTTGCGGCCGACAAGATCACCGCCGGCACGCTGAACGCCGCTCTGATCACCGTGATCAACCTCAGCGCCGACAGCATCACCACCGGTACGCTGGTGGCCGACCGCATCGCCGCCGGGTCAATCACCACGGGCAAGGTCGCGTCGAACGCGATCACGCAAACCGCTCAGGGGTACGTCGCGACCGGGAACGCGATCACCACGACGGAGGGGCTGGTGATGGATACCAGCCTGACCACCGTCGGCGGCCCGGTGATGGTCAGCGTCGGCTACGTGGCGTCGCTCCAGGCCGATGCCGGCTCGCAGATCGGCCACTTTCTGCGCCTTGCGCGGTACAACGGATCGTCGGAAACGAACCTCGTCGGGCCGAGCGCCCTTGTGGCGAACACGGCCCAAGACACCGCAGGCGACAACAGGTCCGTCAGCCTGACGATCATCGACACGCCGCCAGCCGGAACGTACGCGTACCGTGTCTATCTCCAGGCGACCACCTCGCCGTACACCGTGTCGGACGCGTTTTACAAGTACATCAGCGTCGTGGAGCTGAAGCGATGAAGAAATTCGTCTTCTACGACAAAGGCACGGGGGAGATCGTGGGGCGCGGGCACTGCGCGCCCGAGCACTTCCCGCCCGGCAACACCTACGGCTTCGGCGTTGCGGAGGGCGAGGGCGACGCGGCCACGCACCGCGTCGACGTCACCACCACCCCGCCGGCGATCGTCCCGGCATGACGCCCTTCATCGCGGAGTGGGCGCGCTGTCAGCCCTGGCTGGCCGCGGCGCTGGCTCGTGGCGGCGGCACGCACACGGTCGATGACGTGCTGAACGCCGTGCTCGCCGGCCGCATGCAGTTCTGGCCGGGTGAACGGTCGGTGCTGGTCACGGAGATCGTCACGTACCCGCGCCTCAAGGCGGTGCGCGTGTTCGCCGGCGGTGGCGAGGCGAACGCCGCCCTGGGCGAGATGCTGGCGCTGGAACGCCATGTCGCCGACTTCGGCCGGGCGAACGGCTGCCAACGCATCGAAGGGTTTGGCCGGGAGGGTTGGGCGCGCGCGCTGCGCCGGCTCGGCTACGCCGACACGCGCGTCTTCATGTGGCGCGCCCTGTAACACAGAGGAGAACCTGCCATGGGCGGCGGTGAACAGACGTCGACTTCCTCAACCGAGCTGCCGCCCCACATCGTGGCGGCGCAGAAGGAGAACATCAACATCGGGAACGTGCTCGGCAACCGGCCCTACGTGCCGTACACCGAACAGCGCATCGCCGAGTTCACCCCGGACCAGGAGTCCGGCTTTTCCCTGGCCCGCGTGATGGCGGGCGGGCCGCAGCTCGGCATGGGACACGGCGTGGCGTCGGGCGTGGCGCAGTTCCAGCCCTCCATGGTGAGCGCCGGGCAGCTCAAGGACACCGACCTGAGCGTCTACATGAACCCGTACATCAGCAACGTGGTCGACACGTCGCTGAACGACCTGGACCGCGCCAACCAGATGGCGCTGCGCTCCGTGCAGTCGCAGGCATCGACGCAAGGCGCCTATGGCGGCGCCCGCATGGGGCTGGCGCAGGCGGAGACCAACCGGGGCATGCTGGACGCGGCGGCGCGCACCGCGGCGGGCCTGCGGTACCAGGGCTACAACGATGCCACGCAGAACGCGTTCCGCGACATCGACAACCGGATGAAGGCGGACCTGTCCAACCAGTCGGCCGGCCTCCAGGGCGCGCAACTGCGCCTGGGCGCGGCCGGACAGATGGCGCAGTCGGCGCTGGCCCGCCAGCAGCGCGACAGCAACAACGTGAACCTCCTGCTGGGCATCGGCGGCCAGCAGCAGCAGATGGACCAGAGCAACGTGGATCTGGCCTACCAGGACTTCCTGCGGCAGTTCCAGTACCCCATCGACATGCTGAACCTGCGCCAGAGCATGTTGCAGGGGCCGACCGGCAGCACGACGACCAGCACCGGTCCGGGCCAAGACTCGACCGGGCAGCTTCTCGGCTCGGCGATGATGGCCGCCGCCGTCGCCTTCTCCGATCGTCGCCTGAAGACGGACATCACGCCCGCCGGCACCGGCTCGCACGACCTCCCCGTCTACCGCTTCCGCTACCTGTGGGACGCGGCCGACGCGCCGCTGCGGACCGGGTTCATGGCCGACGAGGTGGAGCGCGTCATGCCCGACGCCGTGTTCGAGGTGTCCGGCTTCAAGGCCGTCGATTACGGCATGGTGCTCAACAGCGAGGAGGCGTGATGTCCTTCGGATACCTTCCCTGGCTGATGCGGCAGGGGCAGCCGGCCACGGCCGCGGCGTCGCCAAGCCGCATGTTCAACCCGCTCGCGTGGCTCGGGCAGCAGGGCTACGGGGATCTCGTGCGCTCGCCCGAGGAGGCGCAGGCGCTCCTCGAAGCGCAGCTCGGCATGGGGCCGCGCATGCCGATGGGCATGGCGCCCAACCCGGAGATGGGCGGCGGTGCCGCGCGCGATGTGGGATTGCGCACGGTCGACGCGCTGGGGCCGCAGGGGAACGCGGTCAACTCGGCGTCGGCGGTCGCGGCCGGCGGGGTGCCCACGGGCCTGGACACGATGGCCGACGCCGTCGGCTGGGGCGGGCCGAACGGTGGCGGTGCCGCGGCGGGCGGCAACGCCATGATGGCCCTGCTGCCGCTGGCCATGAGCCTGTTCAGCAAGGGCAACGGCGAGGCGCCCCCGCCGCCGCCCACGGCGCCGCTGATCAATCTGGGCGGTGGCCAGCCGCTCGCCACGCTCATGTCGCTGACCCCGCCGATGCGGCGCCGGAGGTAGGGCGGCCATGCTCTACGAACCGTACGTGACCGCCGGTGCCCAGGCCACGGGCCTGACGCCGCTGCTGATCCGCGCCTTCATGCTGGGCGAGAGCAACGGGCGCAACGTCGCCGGCCCGACGACCCGGCATGGCTGGCGGGCGCAGGGGCCGATGCAGATGAGCCCCGACACCTTCGCCGAGGTGCGGGCGCGCCACCCGGATCTGGTGACGGGCGATATCACCGACCCGGCGGCCAACACCATGGCCGGCAGCCTCTACCTCAAGGAGCTGCGCGACCGGTTCGGCCCGGACCTGGAACTCAACACGCTCGCCTGGAACGCCGGGCCCGGCTACGCCGAGCGCTACCTGCGCGGCGAAGCCGACATGCCGGACCAGACGCGCGCGCTGTACGGCCGCATCACCAAACACCTTGCCGGCGGCGAACCGACCGCGCCGACGACGTCGCGGACCGTCGCCCTCCCGCCCCAGACGATGAACGGAGCCTCGCCCATGGACGCTTCCATGTACCCGCCGGTCGCCCTGATGCCGGGCCAACCCGCCGGCGCGCCGGCACCCTCCGCCCCGGCCGCCGACGGCGCGGCCGGCATGTTCGGCATGGGCGGCAACGACATGTGGCTGCCCATGCTGATGGCGCTCGGCTCCGGGCTGATGCAGGGGCGCAACCTGGGCGACGGTCTGGCGAAGGGCGGGCAGGGCATCCTGCCGGCGATCATGGCGCAGGCGGAGTGGAAGCGGCAGCAGCGCCGCGACCAGCTCGAGGAACAGGCGCTGGGCATGAAGGCCGCCGACGCGCAGGCCAAGGCGCTCCAGCGCCAGCAGATGGAAGCGATGATCGCCAGCCTGCCGCCCGACCAGCAGGCCATCGCCCGCCTCGATCCGGGCGCCTTCGCCGCGGCGCGCGCCAAGAGCATGTTCGACGCGCCGTCCGGCATGCGCATGGGCCCCGACGGGCCGGAGTGGCTGCCCGGCTACATCGAGGGCCAGCAATCCATCCGCGCCGCCGGCCGGCCGCAAGTCAGCGTCCAGGTCAGCGGTGAGAAGAAGGGAGCGGAGAAGCTGTACACCGACGCGGCCGAAGGCTTCGCCGGGGCACAGGCGGCCGACCGCGCGGCCGACAAGAACGCCATGCTGTACAACCAGCTGGAAACCGCGCTGAACGAGTTCAAGCCGGGCGCCCTGGCCGAATACCGGCTGAAGTTCGGCAAGGTGCTGAGCGATCTGGGCGTGCCGGTCGACTCCGCGCTGGACCAGGGCGAGCTGGCCAAGGCCATCGGCCGGCGCCTGGAACTGGTGGCGGCCGGCACCATGAAGGGGCAGGGGCAGATCACCGAGAACGAGCGCCTGATGCTCCGCGAGGCCCTGCCCAGCCTGACGACCACGCTGGAGGGCAACAAGCAGATCATGAACATGCTGCGGCGCCTGGACAGCTACGACAAGCAGGTGGCGCAGGCGTACCGCGACAACGCCAAGCGCAACGGTGGCATCGTCGACCCGGTCAGCGTGGCGGAGGACCTGGCGAAGCTCGGGCCGGCGCTGTCCGAGTCCGATTACGTCCTGCTCCAGGGCGGCAAGCGCGGCCCGGCGCCGGCCGGCCTGCCGCCGGTGGACCAGCGCCGCGTCGGTGACGTCTACGACACGCCGCGCGGCAAGGCGAAATGGATGGGCAACGGCTGGGAGTTGCAGCGATGACGCGCCTTCTGACGGATGAGGAACTGTTCGGCGGCGCTCCGGCGCCGGTGGCAGCACAACCGCCGCCGCAGCCGGCCCCGCAGGCGCCCGCCACGCCGGAGCCGAAGCGGCTCTATAGCGATCAGGAACTGTGGGCGGCGCCCTCGGGGGCGCCGGTGCCGGCCGGACCGGCGATCGTCGATGACCTGAACCGCGGCGCCGGCTTCCTCACCACCATGCGCGCGTCGCTGGCGCCCGACCGGCAGGACCAGATCCGCCGCTTCGCCGCGGCGCGCGGTATCCCGGTCGACCGCTACGGCGTCGTCAACGACGACGTCGTGTTCTACGACACGGCGACGGGGCAGCTGGTCAAGGAGGTGCCGACCATCGCGGCCGGAGACGGCGCCGTCGACACGTTCTTCCGCGTCGGCCAGCAGGCCGCGTCGGTGGCCGGCTCGCTCCTGCCGGGCGCCGCCGCCGGGGTCGCTGGCGCGGCGGCCGGGCCGACCGGCTGGAGTATCCCGGCGGCCGCCGGTGCCGCCGCGGCGACGGACGTGCTCCGCCAGCTCGCCGACCGCGCGCTCGCCGGCGAGGAGCTGAGCCGGGTCGACCTGGTGAACGCCGCCGGGCATGGCGCGGCCGGTGCGGTGGGGCAGGGACTGGCGTTGGGCGCCGGCAAGCTGTTCACCCGCAACCGGCTGGGCGTTGCCCCCCCGGACAGGGCGGCGGCGACCGACCCGGCCAATCTGGCGGCGTGGGAGGACCTGCGGCAGGCGGCCCGCGCGGAAGGTGTCCCGCTGACCGCGGGCGAGCTGACCGGCCTGCCCAGCCTGCTGAACAAGGAGCGCGCGCTGCGGCGCTTCCCCGAATCCGCCGACCGCTTCGCCGACGTGATCGGCGCGCGCAACAGCGGCGCGGTGCCGGCCGCCTTCCGCCGGCAGCTGGGCGACGTGCCGCCCTCGGAGATCGCCACGCGGCGCCTGAAGGAGGCCGGTGAGGAGGTGATCCGCGGGGCCTACCTGACGCGCACCAACGCCGCCAGCCCGCATTACGAGGCGGCGTTCAATTCCGGGGTGGAACCCGACGTCTCCGGCGTCGTCAGCTCGTTGAGCGACCGCCTGGGACAGGTGGCGCAGAACTCCCCGGCGGCGCGGGCGATGGAGAAGGTCCGCAAGATGCTGGTGCTGGACGTGCAGACCGTCACGGACCCGCAGACCGGCAAGCAGATCGCCAAGCCCCTGTTGGAAACCGACTACCGCCGCCTGCACTCCGCGAAGGAGGCGATCGACGACATGATCGCCGACATCGAGGCGCTGGGATCGTCGGCGGAGCGCCGCGCGCTGCGGGGGCTGACCGAGACGCAGCAGGAACTGACCGGCGTGCTGCGCGCCGCGCACCCGGAATACGAGGCGGGGCGGCAGGTCTTCATCGACTACTCGCCGGTGATCGACAAGCTGAAGGAGGGCGGCGTCGGGGTGATCGCCAACCTCAACGGCCAGGACCGCGCGCAACTCCTCGATGCCGTGTTCAGCGCCAGCCGCATCGCCCCCGGCGACGTCGAGAAGGCCCGCAAGGCGTTCGTCTTCGCCGGCAAGGAGGCGGAGTGGACGAACGGGCTGAACGCCTGGCTCTCCGACAAGCTGGCCGGCGCCACGGCCATCAACGCCAACGGGCAGGCCGGCAACGTGCCCGGCAAGCTGTACAAGACGCTGTGGGGCGACGACCGGCAACGCGAGATCCTGAAGGCGGCGCTCGGCGATCCGCAGCGGCTGAACGGCATGGAACGGCTGATGCAGGTGCTTCAGGCGGCTGGCCGCTCGCTGCCGGAGGGGTCGCAGACCGCCACCGACATGGCGGGGATGCAGGCCCTGACGGAAGGAACGGAGCGCGGCGCGCGGATCATCGGCAAGCTGACGAGCCCGAACACGCTGCTGGAGGGCGGCAACGCGCTGGCCAAGGCCTGGGTGGAGCTCCGGGCTCCGGCCGCGCGCCGGAAGCTGGCGGAGGCCCTGCTGTCGCCCGAGGCGCTGCCGGAACTGCGCAAGCTGCAGCTCCTGTCCCCGACCAGCGAGAAGGCGTTGACCATCACCACGCACCTGCTGACCGGCGCCGGCGTGGTTGGCGCCGTCAACGCGGCGGGAGGAGGACGGGACCGCTTGCCGGACGCCGCGGTCGCCGCCAGCGGTCCCTGAGCCAGATGCCGAGATCCCACGGCATGCCGATCATCAGCCCGAGCGCCACGCCCCCCACGATGTAGGCCCAGGCGTTCACCCAGTTCGGCCCGCCGAACCACATCCAGGACGCCCAGGCGGCCAGCATCCGGGCGAGGCCGATGCCGGCCATCACCACCGTCATGTGGATTGTCCGAGCCCACGTCATCAGCGCCCCACCACCGCGTGAACAACGGCTCAACGATACACGCCCGTTCACGGTCTGTCCAACCGCGCGCCTCGCCAGGAGACCCCGCTCATGCCTCTCGACCACATTCCGCCGCCGTGGCGGGAAACCCTCATCGGCGCCCTCGTCGCCGCCGGCTGGGGGCTTGTCGGCCGCGCCATGCACCACAGCCGGCAGGTGCAGGCCGGCCGGCGCCGCTTCTGGTCGGTGCAACTCGTCTGGGAGCTGCCGGTGGCCGTCGGCACCGGTGTGGCCGGGCAGGGTCTCGCCGAATACCTCCAGGTCGGCGGCTGGCAGGCGACGGCGGTGATCGTCACCGTCGCCTACCTCGGGCCGGGCTTCGTCGAGGCGGTGGTGTGGAAGGCCATTGATCAATTTCTACCGACCAAGGGCAAAGGAAAGGCCGATGCCTGAAGCCGGCACGTCACCCCAGCGTCGCACCATCCGCCCGCCATTTCCGGCGGGTTTTTTACTGCCCGAAAGGAGGCACATCATGCCCACCGCACGCGTCGAGGTCCCGAAGCCGCATGGCATGCATCCATCTGCCGTTGCCTTGGTGAAGCACTTCGAGGGCCTGTACCTC
Organism: Azospirillum sp.; assembly: GCA_035629155.1. GTDB lineage: Bacteria > Pseudomonadota > Alphaproteobacteria > Azospirillales > Azospirillaceae > Azospirillum. Next base: position 21,408 of record DASPIO010000046.1, read on the forward strand.
ACCGCTTACCGCTGCCCGGCCGGGGTACCGACGATCGGCTACGGCCACACGGCCGGCGTCGAGATGGGCGACAGCGTCTCTCAGGCGGACGCCGAGATCATGCTGTCGCGCGACCTGACCGAAGCTGCCGCGCAGGTGGACAAGCTGGTGAAGGTGCCGCTCACCCCGGAGCAGCGCGGCGCGCTCGCGTCCTTCGTGTTCAACCTGGGCGCGGGCAGCCTGAAGGGTTCCACGCTGCTGAAGAAGCTGAACAGGCGCGACTATGAAGGCGCGGCCCGCGAGTTCGGGAAGTGGATCTATGCGACCGTCGATGGCGTCAAGAAGGCGCTGCCCGGTCTGGTCGCGCGCCGCGATGCGGAAGCGGCAATGTTTCGCGGGGAGGACTGGCGGACGGCGCTGAAAGAACAGCCCATGCCGCAGCGCGTCCAGGCGTCTGCCGTGGCCAAGCCGCTGGTATCCTCGGGCACGCTCAAGACGGCGATGACGGGCCTTGCCGGAGCCGGCGGCGTGGTGGGCCTGGGGTCCGACGTGGTGGGCCTGGGCGAGGTGGTGCAGCAGGTGCAGGAGGTGAAGGAACTGCGCGACGTGCTGTCTGGGCTGCTGCCCGGTAACGTGACCATGGCGGTGGTGGTATTCCTGCTGGTGGCTGCCATGGGCGGCATGGCGTGGCACCGCATCCGCATGGCGCGGGAGGGGGTGTGATGACCGGCCGCGCCCTGGTCGAAACCCTGCCGATCACCGGCCCGCACGTGGAGATGCTGCGGGCCGCCCGCGATGCCCTGTGCGCGGCGGCGCTGGAACAGGGCGTCACGGTGGCGCTGTCCACCGACTGGAACGACCTTCTGGACCTGAACCGCCGTCACGTCGACACGTGGTTGCCGCTGATGCATCAACCGGCCGGAGATGATGCCTTCTGGCTGGCGGCGGTCGATGCTGACGGCGAGGTGGTAGCGACGCAGGGCGGCGTGCTGATGGACTGCTCGGAACGCAGCTTCGGCGACCGGCTGTCCGACCTGTCGTTCTTCTACGACCGGCCGGAGGATGCTGCGCCTGGGGAACGCTGCTTCTGTGCCAGCGACGCGGCGCACGAGACGCGCGGCCGGGTCTGCTACCTCACGGCCGGCTGGACCCATCCCAGCATGCGCGGGCGCGGGCTGTTCCACCGTGTCGGCAGGCTGGTCCGCCTGATTGCGTGGGATCGCTGGAACCCGCATTCATGGGCCGGGATGGTGGCGCCCGACATCGCGCCGCTGTGGTCGGAAGAGAAGGCCGGCCGGCGCTTCTTCGAACACCGGCCCACGATCTGGTATCTGAACCCGGCATCGGGCTTCGACTATCCGCCCTATCGCTTCATCCGCTTCACCCGGCCGGGCGTTTACCTGGACATGGAAGCGATTGCGCGTCGGCGCTCGGCCGGGGGCGGAACCGCTCACGCATGCACGCAACTGAGCACGGCGCGGGTCCCGTCGGCCGATCTCCAGCCCAAGAGGCTGTGCGTGTAGTCGAGCGGCTGCGGAAGGCCGGCAACCTGGATGCGGTTCACCACCGGCGCCCGGAAGTCGATCGCCTCGGCGTAGCTGTCCGCCAGCACCTTCCCGAAATCGGTGCGCTCGTCCGCCTCGGCCGCGCGACCAAGGTTCGTGCGTGCCCACGCGGCGCCCATGTGCTTGATGGTGGTCTGGCCGATGAACTTCCACACCATCGGGCCGCCCGGTTCGGCGGCAAGGAGTACGCACCGGCTCAACAGGCCGGTGCGCTTCAGGTAGTCCAGGACGGGCCGGCAGAGGGTGGCGTGCCGGCCGCATTCGGCCACCACCTCGCGCTGCCAGTCCTGCATGACGCGGGCCGGCTGGCGTGCGATCTCCGCGTGCACATGGGCGGGGCGCACGGTGGCGCCCCGGTCGGGGAGGTGGAGAACGGTGCTCATGCCGCCTTCTCCTTCTTGCACGCCTCCAGGGCCGCCGCGTAGGCATAACGGAACTGTGCGGGCGTGATGCCGGCGAGCTTGACGGCGGCGTCCTCCATGACCTGCGTGGGGACGAACGGCACGGACAGCATGCCGGACTGTTCCGCCTCGAACGCCGCGATGGTGTCGGCGAACGAGTCGACGACAGGGGCGGCGACGGGCAGTGCGCCGCGATCCGCGATCCTCCGCAGGTCGTCGGTGATGGCCGTGATGTCGCTTTCCGCGATCTCGAACACCCCTGCGCCGGTGTAGGGGCAGGCCAAGCGCTCCAGCTTGACCAGCACGTCACCGAGGGTCTGCGCGGGCGTTGTCATGATCGCCTCGTTGAGGCGTCGGCGTTCATCGGCCGTCGCCGCACGTTGCTCCTTCTCCGGGCCGGCGTCGTCCGGGTCCTGGCTGGCGCTGCGCTCCACCCATTCCAATTGGTCGCGCACCCGGTCGGCGGCCTGCCGGAAGGTCATGCCCAGCACGGGAATGGTGCTGGTCTGTTCGGCCGACAGGCCGGCGGCGCCGTAGGCGGCCAGCCGTTCAATGGCATCGGTGCCCGTGGTCAGCGCGCTTGCGATGTCGTCGGGGAGATCGTCCATCAAGTGCGGATCCTGGGAGCGCTCCCATGCGATGAACTGGAACTTGAGGGCGACACCAGCGACGGTGTGGGCCGGCGCCGTGACGAACGCCATTTCGGCTTTCCGGAAGATGTCGCAGAGCCGGTCGGCTTCCTCGTTCTCTCCCTTGTAGGCGTTCAGTTCGTCGCGGGCCTTCTCGTAGGCGCGCCAGAGGGCGAACAGTTCGGCGTCGTCGTTGAGGGTGCGGCCGACGTGATCGAGCATGCGGTTAAGCTGCGCATCGGTCATCCGCGACAGCATCGACTGGAACGCCTCGTCTTTCGCTCTGCGGCCCAGCGCCTCCGCCTCCGTGATGATCTCCCACACGCGGCGCGTCTGCTCGTCGTCGGCTTCGTCCGGCGGATCAAGCTGGTCGTGCCTTTCCGTGTACCACGGCCACACGGTGGCGTGCAGTTTCGCCGCGATGCCGAACACGGTTTGCGCCGGGGTGGCGAACAGCTTCTCGAACAGCGCCGCGCGGCGGTCGTTGATGTCGTCCTCGATCTCTGCGGAGGCGGGGTAGGGCGCGCCGTGGGAGTTCCCTTCCCTGGCGACGGCGCGCAGGTCGTGCACGATGCGCCAGAGTTCGGCGTCATCCGCAGAGGCGGTGCCGTGGTGTGCACCCATCCTGCGCGCTTCCTCCATGATGTCCCAAAGGTCGCGGAGGCAACCGTCCGCAAGCCGGTCGGGCGCGCCGGTGTCCGTGATCAACTCGGGGCGGCCGATCATCCAGACGAAAGCCATGTAGGGGATGGCGAGCTTGGCGGCGATGTCGCGGGGGGAGAGCGCGGGCGTGTTGAGCATGCGCTCGTGGATCTCCCCCGAGTCGTCCAACAGCCGGTCGACGTCCGCCACCGCTTGGGACGAATTGCCGTCCGGCGCATGGCTGCGCCTGAACGCGGCAAGGTCAAGACGCATGTACTCCGCGCTAAGCCGCTCAAGTCCGGTTTGCCCGTCGGCCGGCTGCGCGCTATCTTTGCCTTCGATCTGCATGGGGTTGCTCACTTCCTGTGGGTCGATGGCGGGCAGTGGTTCGAGCCTCCCACCCGCCAGTTATGGCGCCCGGTCGTTCGCTGCGGCCGGGCGCTGTCTCGTTCAGGCGGCCCGCGCAACGACCCGCAGGCGGCGCGATTGGGTAAGCCCGGCGTCGTAGGCGGCGGCGATGGCGCGGACCAAGCCGGCCTCCGTGGTGCCACCCTCCAGGCGCTTCACCTGCCGCGCGGCGTCAATGAGGTCTTCGCAGTCCTTGGCGCGCAGGGTGGTGACCAGTCGGTCACGTTCCACGCGGTCGGCGTACTCCACCATCAGGGTCGTGACGGCGGAGATGACCTGTCCGCGAAGCTGGTTCGGGGTGTCGTGGTACGCCTCGGCCAGCACCGACAGGGCCGCCGCAACGGTGCCTTCCCCGTGCTTCACCAGCATCTTGCGAATGGTGCTCACGGCCATCGTCTGGCGGGGCGGAAGCTCTCGGCTGCCGTTGTTCAGGCTGAACACGATGGTGATGCCGGCCTGCTCGCACACGCGCTGTACGGCCACGGCGTAGGGATCGCCGGCGGCCACCTGCCCCTTGAACAGTTGCAGCGTGGTCAGTCCCGTGCGGTCGCCGTTAATGCCAACGAACGCCTGCGCCTGCTGGCGCACCTCGGGGGCGTCCACCACCCAAACCGGAACCTCCTTGATGTCGGGGTGGAGGATCGCGGCGGCGGCGCGGTGCTGGCCGTCGATGACGACGAACCGGCCGCTGGCGTAACCGTCGCTCAGCTCCGTGACGACCAAGGGCGTGAACTTGGACCAACTGAAGTGCTCAACGATCTTACGCACCGTCGCGCGAGACTTCGCGCTGGTCATGGCGCGCTGGTACACGCCGTCGACAAACAGCCAGTCCACCGGCATCCAGAGGAATTCCGGGCGCTCGCCCAAATCGGCGGCGGGCTTCAGTCCCTTCAGCGACAGTTCGGCGATTTTCGTGGGCGTATTGGCGTTCGACATCCTGGCCTCTCCTTGCGCTCCTCAAGTCACCGGCCAAAGGAAAGCTTCCGCTTCCTGCCGGTGCCAGCATTGGCCGTGCCGATGGCGGCGAGGTGGCGCTTTCCCTTGCGTTGCGTTCTACCCATAACGTATAGTTCTCACACATTCGCGTCAACCCGTTTTAGGTAGAAATATGCATGATGTAACTTTATCCCCGGCGCAGTGCCGCGGTGCCCGCGGTGTGCTTGGATGGAAAATCGAGGATCTCGCGGCTGCGACCGGGCTGACCCGCAAGACCGTTTCCGACTTCGAGAACGGCAAGACCACACCGCAGCCGCGAACCTTGCGTGACATTCGGGAGAAACTTGAGGCTGCGGGCGTGGAGTTCATTCCGGCCGGCGCCTATCAAGGCGAGGGCGGGCCGGGGGTGCGGCTACGTGATCAACCGTCATCCGGCCCGTGATCTGGACGAGGTGCGGCGCGGCGCGCATACTCGGCGGGTGTGGTCCTGGCCGTGGAGGCGTGCATGCACACACGAACGATAGGCGCCCTGGCGTTGGCCGTATGGCTTACCCCGGCGACCGGCTCCGCGTCGGCGGCGCCGTGGCTGTGCACGGCCACCGACGCGCAGTTCTGCCGCGCCGGCCGCTGTACGCCGATCGCCGCGACCGTGGCCGTCACGCTGGATAACGATTCTGGCACCTACCGCCGCTGCGCCGGATCGGACTGTGCGGAACCAGAGCGCGCGCGGGTGTCTGCCGGGTCCGGCTATACGCTGGCGGAACTGCCTGGGCGAGGCGCGTTTCTCCGGGTGGTGGCCGACTCCGGCGAGTTCGTTGAGGTCGTCACGCTGGGCGCGACGGTCTATGTGAACACCGGCCGGTGCGCGCTCTTGCAGTAGGCGGATAACCGATATCGCTTACCGCCGCGTACTTCGCGAGCGGCTGACGGGGCGCGCGGCCCGGCAAGGGTGTAAGCTGAACTGATACCCTTCTCGCCCACGCGCGTGCGGGCGCGACCAGCCGAAAAGGTTTCGGCCCAACTTGGGCCGATTCTCGTCCATGTGCGGGCGGACGCGCAGGCGGGTTTCGTGTCAAGTTGACACGAAAGTCCTTTTGCCTCCGTCAGCCGCACCCACGCGCGGGCACGAGCAGAAGAGGAACTGGCGGGGTCGGTGAAGATAAGCACCGACCGCTTTCCTACGCGCGCGGGCGCGAGACCAAGGCCGCCAGGGGGGCGCAAGTTGCGCCCCCCTTCTTCTCCTCCAAGCCACGCGCGCAGGCGCGAGACCAAAGAAGAATAAAGGCGCAACCTGCGCCGATATTCAACGCGCTTTCCTACGCGCGGGCGCGAGCAGGTCACCGGGAATCCCCGGTGGCCCGGCCAACTCCCATTCATCTGTGTACGGGCGCGGAAGAAAATTGCTCCCCCGTTTTGGGGAGCAAAAATGTTGCGCGCCGAGGGGATCATGCGTCCAAAATTGGACTGATGTTCCGTTCGTCCGCCGCCGGGCGAAGGTATGACCGTGGTGGTCATGCCTTCCTATGGTCTCTCCGTCACGCGCCTGTGGGCGAGGACTGACCATCACGAGGATAATCAGCCGGATTTCCGACCCACCCCGCGTTTTTCGGAAGCAGGCGAAAAACCCTTGCCTCCGTTACGTAACGGCGTAACGTTGCAGCCGTTACGTAACGGAGGCGGCCCATGGGCATGAGCAACGCGGAGCGACAAAAGCGATATCGGGAAAGGCTGAAGGCGGAAGCCGGGCGCGCGGGTGACAGCGCCGCCGTGCTTGTTGACCGGGAAGAGTTGGAAGAACTGCGAGCGCTCCGGCCGCTGCTGGAAGGCCAGTACCGGGCCGCCGGGATGACGCTGCTGGAGGCGCACGCCGACGAATGGGACGGTTCGGCCGCGCTGCTGGAGGAGTTCCAGGCGAAGCCCCTAACGGCACTGGACATGGTCGAGATTATGCAGGCAGCCGGACAGAAGGCGGCTGCCGACATGTTCGAGCGGTGGGCAAATGCTCGTGTAGCCGAGGCCGTCCAGCGCCCCAAAAACCTGACCAAGACGCCGGACCGGTCGAAGGCAAGGCGCCGCCGTGTTACGTAACGGGTGGCAGGGTACTGACCCGATGATATCGGGTCAGTTCGACAAGCGGTTCCCCACGTGCGTCACGGTGGCGCGCTATGCCGCTTCCTCCGGCCGGAGCTGCACCACGTTGGCCGGTGGCGGGGTCACGATGCTCGCCACCTTGGCAGCCCAGCGTTCCAGCGCGTCGCGCTTCTCGTCCAGGTATTCGTACTGGTCATAGTGCCGTAGTATCCAAACCGCACGCGGCGGATCACTTCCGTCCGTGGGTGAAGGACGGCCTTTCGAACGGTGGTGCATCATCGCACTCATCGGATGCGATGATGGTGACGTAGCTTCGCCGCTCGATATCTAGGCTGTCGGACTCGGGATCGGGGGCCTCCTCGTCCATGGCGATCATCGGGTCAATCGGGTCAATCACTTCAAAGGGGGGAAGGAAGCGCAGCCATGAGTTGGCAAGATCCTTCGCCATCTTCTCCTCATAGCCGGGCTGGGAGCGTATCCGTTTCACCAAGCCCTCGCTGATCTTTAGCGTTCTGGAAATGCTGAGTGTCGATGCCGGCTCGCCATGGAACTGCCTGTGCCGCCGGTCTTCCTCGCCAACGTCAAACACGATTTCAAGGTGGTTGTCGGCGCAATTCTCGTCAATTTCGCCCCTCATCAATGCGATAAGTCGTCGCCCGCAGCTTGCTAAGGCAAGCCAGCCAAATAAGAGGTCTCCGTTCTCTTCGGCTACTTCCTTTTTGAACGCCTCCACGATGCGCGCACTCTTGTTGGTCTTTCCATCTTTTGTCGGTGGATACGGAGACCGAGCGACGATTAACACTAGGTCCGCTGGCGGCGCTATGCCGCCGACTGTACAGGCTAGCAGGAGCACGGTGGCGGCTTGATTGATCCAGGCATGCTTTGTGCGGCTGTTCCCGCCACCATCAAGGATACGCAGCAGAACGGCGCATACCCCCTCGATCTCTGCGGGCGTCACCAAGGCCGGCTTCGGCGTCCGGCTGTTTGGCAAGGACAGGTTGGGGGAAGTCTTCAGCGGCGCGAACAGGTCGCGCATTGCCCGCTCGAAATCGGCGGTGGCAGAGGTGCTCATCGTTCCCTCTCAGTCGACCGAGGACGGAAAGCGCGATCCGTTCTTCATGTAATCACTCAGGTCTATGCGCTCTGAAAGCTGCTGACACTCTGGGCACTCCTGAGCGAGTCTAGAAGCGCGTTCGAGCCGTACTTCGTATTCATCAACCTCATAGGTTAGCACGTAGCTATTCAGTAGATTGTCGGCATCGTCCCACTTGAGCCCGGACTTCTTGGCGACTTCATTGGGGTTTGGAAGTTCCCCAGATATCGCATATCTATTTCTGCAAAACGCCACGGCGCGCTCGACATGACGCATGTAGGATAGTTGCCGGTTTGCATCGGCCCAACCCAGCAGTTCCCAAGATAGCCGCTTGGCAACCAATGCAGTGACGGATGCCTCATGAGCAAAAAGCGGGGTTTTCTGGTTCTGGAGCATTTCCAGGAAGCGAGAAGCCTTTGCGCTTTTGGCTCCGGAATTTGGAGCCGTCGATGCAGTTGAAGCAAGTTCGACGATTGCCGGTGTCAGCTTGAGAACATCGGTCTGGCATAGATGCAGTAAAAATACCACGAGTTGGTGAAGCCAAGCCGGCCCCACCCGTTCAGTCTCTGACGACGACTTGTTGGTGTCGCTGTCGTTGCCCCGCCTCAACTTTTTCGGGCTCGGCTTTGCGACGTTGTTGAGCGATCGAACGTACCGCAGCGCTCCTTCAACGAATATCTGTGCCGCCCGCTCATCTCCGTTGGCGGCGTCCCGCAGAAGTGGGGCGAGCCTCTGGAATGATCGGTACGCATCAGGAACCAGTGATGCGCTATAGATGTGGGCACACCTGACCGCCTCGGAAAAACTCCGAAATATAGCTGGTCGGTGATCTCCGCAAAGGCCGGAACTGTTATCCCAGAGGGCGGCTTGCATTGAATACCGCATCTCGTCCCAGAATTCGGCCTCGAAGTATAGGAAGTCGTCATCCTCGACGGCGGCGAGCCGATCCTTGTTCTGGTTGATAAAGTCGCATCCGGCCTGAAATACGCCGCGACCTGCCATTATGGCTGCCTTGGCAATCGTCCAGTGCGCCGCCGCAATGTCCCTCGCTTGTTCGGGGACATCATCAAGTGTCGGTTCGTCGCCCATGCACTGGGATAAAAACGCGCCATACAGTAGGTTGATGTACTTTTGCATGATGGTCGTAGCTGAAGAGTATGGGAGGCGCTCCGCCAACCACGCCCTGCCATCTTCCAGTGACTCTTCGCCTGTGTCTGCCTCGCCGTTGAAGTGAGCGTCGACGAGCAGTTCATTGCCGGTGGTCATCGGGAGGACTCCATGGAGACTACATTGCTGCTCTCGACGCCGAACCGCGGTGCGTGCGCCCTGATGGCATCGGCCTTGTAGGATTGGGTGAGGTGCCCATAGTGCTTCTCGACCATTCGCGTGTCGGCGTGCCCGAGGTTGTCGGCGACGACCAGCAGCGGAACGCCATTCATCACGGCGAGGCTTGCCCAGGTGTGGCGCAGGATGTGAAACGACACGTCGTCGCCGAGCTTGGCGCGGGCCACGGCGGCTTTCATAGGGCGTATGTGATAGGACTTGAGCCACCGGCTCCCGTCGCTTCTGACCAGGATGTGGGCGGTGGGCGCCCGGCCGGTGCAAAGGCCGCTGAACAGCTTTTGCCCTTCGTCGGTCAGCACAATGTGTCGGGCCTTACCGCTCTTGCTGGCGCGGACGAAGACAGTGCCGGCGTCCGGGTTAAAGTCGGATACCCTGAGTGCGCCCAACTCCGAATACCGCGCGCCGGTCTGTAGGGCGGCCTGCACGAGGTTGCGGAACGCCTTGTCGTCGCAGGCGTTCACCAGCCGCTTGGCTTCCTCGACGGTGAGGTAGCGCAGGCGGGCAGCATCGGCTTCACGAAACGGCTGGACGCGCCGCCATGCCTCATCCGAGGAAACATGCCCATCCCGCCAAGCGTGGTTGAGCACGGCTTTCAGGATGGTGAGCGTCCGGTTTGCCGTAGCCCTGCGCCGCCGCACGGCTTCAGGGTCGTTCTGGTCGAACTCGGCGAACTTCTGCTTGAACGGCTTGTCATCGCTGGACTTCGCCGCAGTGCGGAGCCGGGGCGGTGTCTTGGCAAGCTTGGTGTGCCAGTCGCGGATTTGCTTGGGGGTAAGCGCCCCCAACTCGACATCACCGAGTAGGGGGATGATCACTGCGTCGGCGCGAAATCTCGTGTCCTTCACCGACTTGCCGCCGTTGGCCGTCTTGAACGTTAGGTAGTCTTCCACCGCCTGCTTGACGGTGTAGGGGGCGGCCGGCTCAGTGATGCCCAGCGCCTTTCGGGAAAGATGCTGGTGGCGCTCGCGGGCCTTCTCCTGCGCCTGCCGGAAGCTGAAGACGGTTAGGCCGTCTGCATCGGCCTTGTCGTCAGCAAGGCCGATTGTCTCAACTTCGTAACGCTTGTCGCCGACGTACCGGCGCAGGATCCACTTCCCGCCGGTCTTGCCCTTCCGGTATCCGAGGTCAGCGCCATCGGCGCCGAGGTCGACGTAATGGATGGTAGTTCCGACCGGGATCTTTTCGCGCGCCGACCGGCTATCAAGCCTCGCGCTTCGGAGCTGTCTTGCCATGCCCTAGCTTCTCCGTTGGGCGGCACGGCAGCAACGCCCGTGCCTGTCAAACCGTTGTCAAACTGCTCGGCATAGCTTGCCGTATCCCTGCATAGCCCAAGGTAGCCGCAAGGCGTTAGCGTTGTCAATTGGTTCAGTGACTTAGATAGCCCTGGTTAGACAAATCTGGACTGCGCGGGTAAGCTGTTACGGTTCTTTCACGGCGGCGACAGGGGTTCGAATCCCCTTGGGGACGCCACCTCCCGCGAGGTGAGTTAAGCGATTGAAAAGGCTCAGCTTTTCGGCTGGGCCTTTCGCTTTTCCCCACACACTTCGTCCGTCTTGGGTGGATCTTAAGCCTGGGCTATGCTGCCATCTTCGATAGCCCAGAGGAGGTCCCCGTGGAGGAGCATGAGTCGAAAGCCGTTCAGGCTGTCGCGGGGACTGGCGGTAAAGTGGTTGATGCCGCGACGGAGTTCGGGCGGTTCCTCGGCAAGGTGCTCGGCACGGTCCCTCAGGATGCGGTAGGGGTGATCGGCGGGGATTGGCTGCACGAGTTCCGTGCCCGCAACCTGCACCGGATGCAGCAACGGACAGAGGAAATCCTTGGGATGCGCGAGACGGCCCACATGCGGCCCGTCAGTCCGACGCTTGCCATTCCGCTGTTCAAGGCTGCCCAGGATGAGAGCCGCAGCGAACTTCAGGAACTCTGGGCACGGCTACTGGCGAACGCGATGGACAAGACGCGATCCAACGTCCGAAGAGATTTCATCGAAATCCTCCAGAAGTTAGAACCACTGGACGCGGCCATTCTGAACAAGGCATCCGAGCGCGACAATCTTAATGCTGCGTTGATTTCAGAGGATTTGGCAAAAGAGCTAAAAGCGACGGATGATCAGATTATAGTATCTCTCAGTAACATGAGATCTATTGGGTGCTTTGATGTCGTGCATTATTACCAGGAGGTTGGTCGAGAAGGGATGTTGCGGCATACTTCTACACTATCCGCCTACGGGAGAGAGCTAGTTCGCGCCGTTACACGGTAGAGAAAACAACAGATACACCCCATGAAACACGGACGCTGAACCAATCGCGCCCCGCCGTCCATCTCAGTCCCCCTCGCTGACACCCCAGGTCCATCCCGTCCGTGCGTCATGGGAACCTTCCCGCTACCAACTCCGCCGGGATGCCTTTGAACGCACCTGATGGCGCACCCTGCACCGCCCAGGGGCGATACCGCTGGGAGCCTGTAGGAGGCCCGCTGGTGAGTCCTCGGCATCGGCAGTAGCTTTCCCCTCCGATTGCCCCTCGCGCCGATCCTGGGGCTTCCTGTGAGTCGCGCGGGCTATGCCGCCTCCTCCACCTCCTCCACCCGCTGCACGACACTCACCGCCGTATCCCACCTCCTTGGCGATTTTCAGGATGCCCCTGCGCCTTGGCCCTTGCGAGGCCCGCGTTGACGCGCTCGCGGGTCATGCCGCGTTCCAGCCGGGCGAACACCGCCGCCATACCAGCTTCTGCGGCGTATTGCCGTGGCGAATGAGGGCTTCCAGCCGTTGGCGGTCGGCCGGAGCCAGTTTCAGGTCAATGGCCGACTGCGAGACATCCATGCCCCGCAGCCTCCCAGCACCCATTGTAGAACGGAACTGCCCGTTCGGCGCGGGCCACCGGCGCCTATGGGGGCAAATGCGCCGCCAGTGGAACGGTGTAGGTCGTGGCGCTCCCCGTGAGGCAGACCTCCCCCCTGGCATTGCACACGGTGGTGGCGATGGTGCAGATCGGCTTGTCGTCGCGCACCGACGTCACCTCGACGCGGGCGACGATCTCCTCGCCCACCATCACCGCCTTGACGAACCGCCACTCCACGCCAAGGAAGACGGTTCCCGGTCCAGGCAGGTCCTCCGCCACCAGGGCGTTCAGCAGGCCGGAGGTGATCCCGCCCTGCACGATCAACCCGCCGAAGGGCGACCGGCCGGCAAGCTCCGCGTCGTAGTGCAGCGGGTTCCGGTCCCCCGTCATGTCGGTGAACATCTCCACGTCGCGCATGCTCGTGTGGCGTCGGCGTTCGGCGGCGGCACCGGCCGCGGGCTTGCCCCTGATGGTCGCGGACCAGGGCGAGACGGTGTCCAGGACGGTCTCGGTCATGGTCGTCACTCCCTTTGCGTTCGCCGTCAGCAAGCGCTGGCGGCCAGCGTGCGTTCGGACATCCAGTCGACTTCGCGCTTCATGGCCTTGTTGAGCGCTTGGTGGAGGGCCTTCACCGCCTCGAGGTCCCAGGCGAAGGACGCGATGGCGTCGGTCACCTCGAAGAGCGGCAGCGACAGGCCGTCCCGCGCCGTCGCGTACTCCTCGAACGCCGCCTCCGTGCCGCGCGCGGCTGCGTCGGCGAGGAGCTCGGCATCGCGCAGCGCGTCGGTGATTCCGTGCGCCGTCAGCGGGTCCTTGAAGTAGCCGGCGTCCCCAACCAGCGCCCAGCCGGGACCGCAGGGCCGGCGCAGGAACCCCTTGCGGCCGGCGAAGGCGCGCACCGGCCCCTCCGGCCGCGCGTCGGCCAGCGCTGCGGCAAGCTCCGGCGCGGACTCGCCGATCACCCGGCGGTGGAGTGCCGCCACGTCCCGGCGGGCTTCCCGCCGGAACCGATCCGGCGGGATACAGGCGAACACGCAGTGTTGGCCGGCGTTGGTCGGGATGGTGCCGATGCCGACCCCCTCCCGGTAATGCCAGCGGTAGCCGTCCGCCCCGATCCCGGACCAGTAGCCGTACATGGCGGCGGTGGCGTGGCGCGCCGTGCGCAGCACCGGGGCTCCGGCCAGCCGGGCGACGGCCGAGCCGATGCCGTCGGCGCCAATCACCAGGTCCGCCGCGATCTCGATGCGCCGCCCCTCCGGGTCGTAGACGACGGCGCCGCCCACCCGCCCGTCGGGCCGGCGGATCAGTTCGGCCAGGGAGTGGCCGTGCCGGACCTCCGCCCCGGCCTCCTGCGCGGCATCCACCAGGACGCTGTCCAGCACGGTCCGGCGGGGGGCGTAGAGCGCGTCCACACCGTGCGCCGGCTTGATGGGCACCTCCACCACCTCGTCGCCGTAGCGGAAGGTGGTGCTGCGCACGGCGGGCGTACCGACCTCGACGATCCGCGGCAGCACGCCCCAGCGGTGCAGTTGCACGACGGCGCCGCGCATCAGCGCGTGCGTGGACAGCGTGTCGGTGCCGTAGCCGCCGCGGTCGATCGCCAGGACCTTCAACCCGCGCCGCGCCATCAGCATGGCGGTCGCGGCGCCGGCGCAGCGCGCGCCCACCACCAGCGCGTCGTATCTCTCCTGAGGACGCATGTCCGTTTCCTCCTGCTCAGGCCGCAACGCAGCCGTGTTTCGCCAGATGGCCGAGGATGTCTTCGGCCAGCTCCTCGGCGTCCGCTCCGACGCCATCGAGGAAGTTCGATTTCCGCCGGCGCAGGAAGCGCAGGCCCAGCACGTAGAGACCCGGTGACGGCGTGATCCCGCCGTGGTGGACGACCTCGCCCGCCGCGTCGAGGACGGGGGCCTTGAGCCACCCGTAGTCGCGGCGGTAGCCGGTCGCCCAGACCACCGACCGGATGCCCTCGGCCCGCAGGTCGAGGATTTCCGGAGAGCGCTCCGGGACGATGGGGCGCAGCACCTCCGCCATCGGCGGACCGGCGTTTCCCGCCGCGGCGTCGATGCGCGCCAGCAGGCGTTCCAGCGTCGCCTGGGCGGCGGCGGTGGTGGCGGCAAGGTCGTCGCGGACGCGGACGTGGATGCCGTCCACGCCGGCCATGCGCCCGATGATCCGCACGCCTTGGGCGCGCAGCGCCGCCAGGTCGATGGTGCGCCGGTCGGGATGGCCGACGAGCTGCAGCGACGGCTGCGCGCGGGCACGGCCAAGGTCGCGGGCCCCGTCCGCGCGCTCGTTGAGCACGCCGATGCGGTCCATCCACCACATGATGTCCCGCCCGCGGTAGAGGCGGGGCAGCCGCGTGTGCCGCCCGACCGACAGGGTGACCGGTCGGCCGGAGCCCTGCAGCTCCTCCGCCAACTGGACGCCGGTGGCCGAGGCTCCGACCACCAGCACGCCACCCTCCGGCAGTTGGTCCGGGTTGCGGTAGTGCTGCGGCGTGATCTGGCGGATGTCCGCCGGCAGATGGCGCGCCATGGCGGGGACCATGGGAACGTCGCACTGGCCGGTGGCGATCACCACGACGCGGGTCGCCCGGACGCCGCGGTTCGTCTCCACCCGGTAGCCGTCCGGCGTGCGTTCGACCACCCGCACCACGGTGCCGGTTTCGACCGGCGCGGCGGAGGAGCGGGCGTAATCCTCCAGGTAGCGGACCACCTCGGGCATGGTCATGTAGCCGTCGGGGTCAGGCCCGCGATAGGACCAGCCAGGCAACCGGCTCATCCAGTTCGGCGTCAGCAGGCGGAGCGAGTCCCAGCGTTCGCTGCGCCACCGCTCGCCAACGCGGCCGCGGTCGAGCACCACGTGATCGATGCCCCGCCGGCCGAGACAGTGGCTCATGGCCAACCCCGCCTGGCCGGCGCCGATGATGACGGCGTCGCTGTGCTGCATGGTGATCTCCGAGGATCGTCCTTGCCGGCGGCGCCCGCCCGAACGCGGGGAGGGGCCGCCGGTGGAGGGGCGTGCCGGTCAGACGTTGACCGCGATGGTGACCGGGGCACCGTTGGTGAGCATGTCGTACACGGCGGAACGGGCGCGGGACTGCTCGACGATCTCCCGCAGCTTGGCCTCGGGGGCGTCGCCCTTGACGCGGAAGCTGACCCGGATGGCCTGGAAGCCGTTGCGGACCTCCTTCGAGAGGCCGAGGATGCCCCGCAGATCGGCGTCGCCCTCGACGGTGGACTCCACCTCGTCGAGTGTGACCCCGCGGGCGGCGGCGATGTTCGCGATTCCCGCGGTCAGGCAGCCGGCGAGCGCGTGCAGCAGGTACTCGACCGGGGTGGGGCCATTGTCCTCGCCGCAGAGCACCGCCGGGTGGTCGGAGTCCGCCTTGAACGCGGCGACGTGGCTGTGCTCGCCGCCGGCCCCGGAGAAGCCGGACATGGTGGTGCGGCTGTGCGTCCCCTTGACCCAGCGGCACTGGGCGCGGAACTGGAACTTGGCGAGTTCGGGCTGGCCGGCGACCACGTCGATGGTGGCGAACAGCTTGGGCGTGTCCACGCCGTTGCGCGGCATCGGCGTCGTCTTCGGGGTGGCGGAGGTCATCGTCGTCGTCTCGGTCATGGCTGGTTTCCTTTCCATCGGCTCGCTCGGGGCCGAACGGTGTCGTCCGGCTGCGATGAGCAAGGAATACCGGGGCACCGTTGGTGTGCCCGTTTGAGCGGAAGTGGAAAGTCCGCCCTCGACCGTGTGATTCTCCGGTGTTGGGGAACGCGCTGCCGACGGACACATGAAAACGCCCGCCGCGGACGCTCCCGGCATCCGCGGCGGGCGCCTGGAGGCGCCGGCCAGGGTCATGGGCTGCCCGTCAGCGATGGCGCGGGTCGCGCTTCGAGCGGACGGCGCTATGGATTTCGCCGCGGTGGATGCCGATGTCCTTCAGCCCGTAGTCGTCGAACGCCATAAGGGCACGCTCCGCCTTGCGGTGCACGCGGTTGGCCGCGATCCGGTGCGCGATGGTCGCCAGGGCTCGTCCCGCGGCGCGTGCCGCCGTTGCTGCCCACGCCATCATCGGGCGGCGTGCGGATGTGGTGTCGGACGATAGAGTGGTCATGGTCTGTCTCCTTGATGCGGAAGGGGGGTGATCAGTCCTTGCGGTCGTAGATGCCCGCGGCGATGGCCTGGGCATCCATGCGGGAAAGCCCCATGTCGCGCAGGTCGCGCTCGGTCATGGCGCGCAGAGCGTCGGCGTCGGCACGCCGGCGCCGGAACTCATCGACGCGCCGCAAGGCAAGGGCGGCCAAGGCCAGTGCGTCGCTCAGTTCCGGCAGCCAGAACGCCGGGAGCCGGGATCGCGCGTTGCGGAGGGGTCGCCTGGATGCTCGGGACGTGGATTCCATGGGGCGCTCCTTGTTCGGCATCGGCGGCGGGGGCCGCGTTCGAACGGAGCATGCCGGCACGGAGTGTGAGCCCCCGTGTGAAGCGGCGTCGAAAGTGCGTCGGAGGGGAAGCGGCCGTCCGTGCGACCGATCAGCGGCGACCGCCGGCGAGGCGCTGCGCCTCCGGGCGTCGGCGCAGGCGGAGCATGGCCCAGATCCCGACCACCGGGCCGAGCGCGAGAACAGCCGGCGCCCATTCCCAGCCCACCGCATCCGCGAGGTCGGGCAGCAGGTGAATCGACAGCAGCGTCAGTGTGAAACCGCCACAGGTCTGGGCGGTCAACACCGTTCCCACATGGCGGGGGTCGGACAGTTCCGCCGCCGCCGCGGAGAACTGGGCGGAATCCGCCACGGCGCTCGCCCCCCAGATCAGGCACAGAGCCACGGTCAGCGCCGGGGAGGCGCCGAAACTGGTCCCGGCCAGCAACGCGCAGGAGCCGCTGACGGCCAGCGCGGTCGCCGTGACCATGGTCCGGCCCAGGCGATCCGCCGCCAAACCGGCGAGAATGCAGCCGATGCCGCCCACGCCGACGACGGCGAAGGTCGCGCATTTTGCCCAGAACACGGCCTCCGCCATGGGCATGGTCCGTGCGAAGCTCGCCTGCAGGAAGACCGCGACCCAGGCCCACAAGGCGTAGAGTTCCCACATGTGGCCCAGATAGCCCAGGTTGACGAGGCGCAGGCCGGGATCGCTCCAGACCGCCCAGGCGGTCCGGAACGCGAAGCGTTGCGGCCTGGCCGTGGCGGGCCCAATGGACACGGCGCCCATGAGCAGCGCCGAAGCGCCGGCCAGCAGCGATGTGACGGCAATCGTTGGACGCCAGTCCACGCCGCCGAACGCACCGAGCAGGTGCGGCGAGGCTGAACCGAGGGCAAGCGCACCGACGAGCAGCCCCACCAGCAGGCCCAGGTCGCCGCGTGCCCATCCGGCGGCCAGTTTCATGCCGACCGGATAAACGCCCGCCATGCAGGCGCCGGTGGCGAACCGTAGCGCCAGCGCCACCGGCGTGGCCGGATCCACCACCAGCAACGCGGCGTTGACGGTCGCGGCCGTGATGGCCGACAGCATGAAGAAGCGCCGCGGATCGAGCCGGTCGGCCAATCCCAGGATGGCGCTGAACAGGGTGCCGGCAACGAAACCGATCTGGACCGCGCTGGTGAAGGCCGCGGCGTGGAAGTCGCTGAAATCGGCTTCGGCCCGCAAGGCCGGCACCACGGCGCTTCCGGAAAACCAGAGCGTCAACGCCAGGACCTGCGCGATCACCAGGGCAGCGATCGAATGGCGCTTCGCCCGGCCGTCCGACACGGGAGCCCCGAGTGCGGCGTGACTCATGCGGCGTCTTCTCCGGCGGCTGTGGAGGATAGGGACGCCGCACCCGGCAGCGTCATCACCCCCGCGAACACCATCCGCCCGGCTTCATAAATCTCCAGATAGGGCCGTTCCGGGCTTTCGGCCCGATCCGGCCGGATGCGGATCCTGGAGATCCGGTTGGACGCGGTGGTGTGGCCGTTCGGCAGACGAATGATGCGGGGGACCATGACTTCCTCCAATGCAAATGGTCTCGGTCCCACGAAACGTCCCTCATATGGATGTGAGCAAACGTCGAAATCATCATCGAATTATCCGTTGTATCAACGGATCATGGCCGGCATGATCGGCCTGGACTACGAACGGGCAACCGCCGTGACCGCAGCCCATAGGCCGGCGGAGGTCTTGAAGAGGTTCGGAGGCAGCCATGCTCGCCATCCGTCTCTTGGGCGAGATCGTGGTGGAACGAGGAGGCGCGTGCCTCTCCCTGCCACCATCCAAGAAGACGCGCGCCCTGCTCGCGTATCTGGCATTGACCGGGCGACCGCACCGGCGTGAGCGCCTGTGCTCGCTGCTGTGGGAAGTTCCCGACGATCCGCGCGGCGCCCTGCGTTGGAGCCTGAGCAAGCTTCGTCCGCTGGTGGATGAACCCGGCCGGCCGCGCATCCGGGCCGATCGCGACGCCGTCGCGTTCGAGGCGGCGGGGGCCGACATCGACATCGTCACCGTGCGCCGGGCACTGGCGGGTGGGACCGAGCCGCTCGATACCGGCCACTTGCGGACCCTCGCCCAGGCGTTCCGCGGCGAGCTGCTGGAAGGCCAGGACCTGCCGGACCTGCACGACTTCCAGGCCTGGTGCGTGGCCGAACGGGAGGACGCGCGCCGTCTTCAGGCGCAGATCCTCACGGCGCTGGTCGACCGGCTGAAGGATCGCCCGGAGGAGGCGCTGCCCTACGCCCGAACGTTGACCCAGCAACAGCCGTTCGACGAGGCGTCGCGTGTCGCGCTGATTCACCTTCTGGCCGGCGCGGGGCGCCGTGGCGAGGCGGAACAGCAGTACGAGTCCGGACTGCGCCTCCTTCGGGAGGCGGGCGTGGGAAACGCCGCCCTGATCGCCGCATGGCGCGCTTTACGGAAGGGGGCGTCGCCGAGCGCGGATGGCGCGGGCGCGTCGCCGGTCACCACCGGCGTTCCGGTGCCGCCATCCGGCCCCCCGGCGGCACCGCCCCTGGCGCCCGGTGTTCCGGCCGCCACGCCGGCGATGATCGGGCGGCGGTCGGAAATGCGGCGCCTGATCACCATGCTCGGTGAGGCCGAGGCGGGCGGTGGTGTGGGCGTGGTCCTGCTGAAGGGCGAGCCCGGTCTGGGCAAGAGCCGTCTCGTGTCCGAACTGGCCCATGCCGTCGCGGCGCGCGGCGGAGCGGTTCTGCTCGGGAACGCCTACGAGGTCGAGCGGGATCAGCCCTTCGGCCCGTGGATCGAGGCCCTCGATGGCCTTCCGTTGGCGCTGTCCGAGACCGCCCCCGCCGAGACGGTGCCGGAACTTGGCCGCCGCGGCGAGTACAGGATGGCCCGCGAACGGCTTTTCGCGTCCGTGGTCGATGCGGTGACGGAGCGTGCCCGGCGGCATCCACCTGTCCTGCTGGTGCTGGAGGACGTCCATTGGCTGGATGAGGCGTCGTCCGCCCTGTTGCATCATGTGGTGCGCGGCACCCGTCGGACGGCGGTCATGGTGGTGCTGTCCGCCCGCGAGGGCGAACTGCCGGACAACGCACCCGTTGTCGCCGTGCTGCGCAGCCTCCGGCATGACCGGCTGCTGCATGAGATCCCGCTGGGGCCGCTGCCGGCGGAGGAGATCGCGGAACTTGCCCGTTCGGTAGCCTCAGGGGTGGACGCCCGGCGGATCGTGATCGAGAGCAGCGGCAATCCTCTGTTCGCCCAGGAACTGGCCCGTGCGCTCGCGGAGGGAGCGGACGGCGTGCCGCGCACCTTGCAGGGGTTGGTCCGCGACCGCATCGAACGCCTCCCCGAGCCGGCGGCGGAGGTCCTGCGCTGGGCTGCCTTGCTGGGACAGAGCGTCTCCATCGACCGGCTCGGCAAGCTCTGCCCGATGGATCCGGCCGATTTCATGACGGCGCTGGAGACGCTGGAGCGTCACGCGCTGCTTCAGGAGGTGAACGAGGGTGGCGGGTCGGGCGGCTACGCCTTCCGCCACGACCTGATTCATCGCGCCGTCTACACGGGCCTGTCGGAGCCGCGGCGGCGGATGATGCACCTGAAGATCGCCCAGACGCTTCAGGAGACGGAGCCCGGCGACGAGGCGGCCGCCGCCGAGATCGCCCATCACGCCGCCCTTGCCGGCGACGCCGCGCTGGCCGCTCAAGCCTGCGTGACCGCCGGCTGGCGGTGCCTGCGGCTGCTGGCGGGCGCCGAGGCCGCGACGCTGGCGCGCCGGGGGATGCGGCATGCCGAACGGCTGCGCGAGCCGGACCGGACCCGCTTCATGCTCGAACTGTTGCACGTCCAGCTTGCCGCCAGCCGGCCGGCGGTGCCGGCCGAGACGGCGCGGCTGATCGAAGGGCTTGCGGAGCGCGCGCTCGACCACGGGGCGCTGACGCACGCGCGGCTCGGCTTCTACATGCTCAGCTACATTCGCTGGGAAGGAGGCCTGTGGTCCGAGGCTGAACGGGACACCCTGCGGGCGGAACTGGTCAGCCGTTCGGCGGACGAGCGGGTGCGGGTGGTCGCGCTGGCCGAGACCGCGCGCTGCCTGTCCCTGCTGGAACGCGACCTGGGGCAGGCCGAGGCCTTCGCACTGGAGGCCCGCGCGCTGGCCCAGCGGCTGCGGATCGAGCCGAACGCCATTCCCGATGCGCTCGGGCTGCTCCGCCTGCACCAGGGGGCCGACGACGAAGCCGCGGCCCTGTTCGAGCAGGCTCGCACGGCGGCACGCCGCGACGGCGAGCGGACGGGCGAGTTCATGGCGCTTGAGCATATGATCGGGCTCGAGGTCCGGCGTGGCCGCTTCGACCGTGCGGAAGCACTGTGCGGCGAACTGATCGAACTGTCCGACCGGCTGCGCCACGACGGCAGCGAGGCACCGTATGCCCGCGTGCTGGCTGCGCTGTGCTGCGCAGCACGGGACGATCCCGCCGACGCCGCCAAGACGGACCTCGATGTCGAGCGCGCCCTCGCGGCGCTCAGCGCCGCGGACGCCAAGCACCGGCTCGCCTTCGCCCTGGCCGTCGGGGCCGAGCTGGACATCCGCGCCGGACGCCACGCGCGGGCCCGGACACGAGCGCAGGAGGCCCTGCGCCTGGCGATGCTGCTCGAACTGCCGAGCGAAATCGCCGTTGCGCACGCCGCGCTGGCGCGCATCGCCGGGACGCTCAAGGATGACACCGAGCGGCATTCCCACGCCTTGGCGCTGCGCGGTCTGCTGGGACGCAACCTGTCGCACCATGCACGGTCGCTCGCAGAGGCGCTCGTCGCCGAGCTGCCGGACAGCACCGGCTGAACGCGCTCAGGTCCGAGCCGAAGGAGAGGGCATGGCGGTCGTGATGTTTGAACAGACGTTCACGGAGAGGATCAGCGGAGAGCAGATCCTTGCCAAAGACACTCAGAACCGCTGGTGCTTTACGGCGCATCGGATCCGGCCGACGTGGCATCTCGTCTCCCTGGACGGGTTGCGCGTCTGCTGCGCGCTGGACGCCCCGGATGCGGAGTCCGTGCGCTTGGCTAACGGCAAGGCCGGTGCGGCGGCGCCCGAGCGGGTCTGGTCAGCGACCGTCCACGGCCCGGTTTCCAACGTGCAGGAACTTTCCCGTCGCGTCGGCGGAACGGCGCGCGCGCTGGTCGCGGTCGAGCGCTCCTTCACCGGACCCGTTCGCTTCGACGAGGTGCAGGCGCTTGAGGATCGTGGGGCCTGGTGCCTCAGCCTGAACCGCGTCGAATTCCTGGTGAGCTATTTCGCGCTCGACGGGCGCCGGATGATCTGCCTGTACGACGCCCCCGACGCGGAGACGGTCAGCCGCACAAACGGCCGGCTCGGCTTGCCGTTCGAGCGCGTTTGGAGCGGTGCGCTGTACGTCTGCGGGGAGCCGGTCGGGGGCGCTCCGGCGGGCTGACCCGGCGACGCATTTCCAAAGGAGGAGGCCATGTCGGTGGTGATCGTCGAGCGCATCTGGGAGCGCCGCCATACCGGCGAAGAACTCCTGGCCATATACAGGAATACAAGCTGGTGCTTCCGCGCGCATGGCGTCCGGCCACGCGTCCATATTCTTGCGACCGACGGCTTTCGCGGCTGCTGCATGCTCGACGCTCCAGACGTCGAAGCCGTGCGCACGGCCCGCCGGAGCCTGGGCGTGTCGGACCCGGAACGTCTGTGGGCCGCGACCGTCCACGGCCCCTTGCGGACCGTGGACGACCTGTCCCGCTGCGTGCCGGGCGCGACGCTGGTGCTCGTGGAACGATCCTTCGGCGATCCCGCCTATCTGGAGGAGGACGAGAGCGAAAACGGCCCGGTCTGCCAGACCCGGAAGGGGGTCGAGTTGCTGACGTGCTTTTTCTCTTTCGACCGGCGGCGCATGGTCTGCCTCTTCCAGGCTGCGGACGTGAACTCCGTCTGCCGCGCCAGCACCGAGATGGGCCTTCCGTTCGACCGGGCCTGGGCCGCGACCGTGCATTTCGACAATTAGCCGAGGTGCCGCCGCCTCTCATGACGCCGCCCGCAACGGCACTGACAACCGCACCGCCCCCGATGCCAGAGCGGCGCCGAGCGCAACGGTGGCGACGGACAGCGCTTCGGCCGAAGACGGCACCTCCCCCAGCAGCGCGGCGCCCAAAAGGCTGGCCAGCACCGGGACCAGGGCCCCGAACACCGCCGCCCGCGCGGCGCCCAGGAGCATGACCGCCTTGGCGAAGCAATAGACGGCGACAACAGCCGACAGGAAACCTTGATAGGCCGCTTGCGGAAGCAATTCCGCCAGAGGCGCCGTCAGCGCGACGGGATCGTCGGCGAGCAGCACGTAAGCCGGCAGATACACGGCGCCCGAGACGACGCACACGAAGGCGACCGCGGCGAGCGGCCCGAGACCCGAACCACGCAGCGCAACCGTGAAGCCGGCCCACATCAGCCCGGCCAGCAGGAACAGCGGCGACGACGTGACGGACAGGCCCGCCCCACCGCTCAAGCCCAGCATGCCGCCGACCACGATGCCCAAACCCAGGCAGCGGCTCGGGCCGACGGATTCTCTCAGCACCAGGGCTGAGAGCAGAGCGGCGAACAGCGGCATCACGCCGTTGACCAGCGTGCCGCCGTTGCCGGCCGAGGCGAACTGCAGCCCCGTCCCGGTGACCAGCGAGTAGGGCGCCCCGGCGCACAGGACCATGACCGCGAGCCGCAGTGGCGGGACCTCGGCGATGGAGCGCCGATTGCGCCACAACACGGGCGCAAGCAGAAGCCCCGAGGTGGCGAAGCGCAGCGCCGCCACGTCGTATTGGTCGAAGGCGGTGGTGACGCCGTGCCGCGTGATCACCCACCAGCCGGCGGTCAGCATCGCCGCGACCAACCCCCATGCCACACCGTGGACTTCCCGACGGTCTCTGAAGGCCGGCCTGGGTGTGCCGACAACGAGCTTCGCGTCTTCCATCACATCCTCCCATTCGATCGGCCGTGGATCGGCCGCGACGGAAGCTCCCTTCGCAAGATGGAAGGCGTCGTTTGAATCGGCGTGGTTTCTGCGGGCGGAGTGGTAAGAGGGCGGTAAGCGCCGAGTTCACGGTGATACGAAGAATGCGGCGCAGGTCGTGTCTCATCCCGTCGCGGATTCGGTGCCGGCCACTCCGTCAGGGCGGCGATGCGGCAGGAGCAGGCGGTGGCGGGGGCTGCATAGGTCCGGAAATTTGTTCAACTGAAGCACGAACGGTTTGCCGCGCTAACGGTTTGGATACGGCAGAGGTGTCCATAATGTCGGGGAAGCCGGTCGCGGTGACTGCCGCTCGCCGTCCGAAACGCAGCACCAGCCGATCGCCCGGCGGCGTGTTGGCGGAGTTTGATCGAAAGGCTGTGAATCGCATGACGCACGCCCTGCGGACTGAGCGACGTGGCCACCTCCTTTCGCGCCCGTATCGCGTACGGACGTGGCTCGTGTTTCTCGTGATGGCTTGCGTTCTCCCGCTCGTCCTGTTCTCCGCCGCACTTCTCGTCCGCAACGCACGCATTGAAGCCGAGCAGACGGAACGGCTGGTTCGCGAACGTGCAGACCAGTTGGCGGAAGACATAGACCGCGAAGTCGCGCGCCTCGTCGCCGCCGCCGAGGTTCTGGCCACCGCCGAAAATCTCGAAAAAGGCAATTTCGCCGCTTTCTACGATCGTGCCGTCCAGGTGCGCGACCGGCTCGGCACCAACGTTCTGGTCCGCGATCTGTCGAGTCAGCAGCTCGTCAACACTCGCGTGCCGTGGGGCACGGAGTTGCCCCGAAATCCCGTGTTCGAAGTCGACAGGCGGGCCATCGAAACGAAGCGGCCGCAGGTATCGGGGTTGCTGACCGGCGCCGTCGCGCGGG
The DNA here is from genome assembly GCA_035629155.1 of Azospirillum sp. GTDB lineage: Bacteria > Pseudomonadota > Alphaproteobacteria > Azospirillales > Azospirillaceae > Azospirillum. Next base: position 45,650 of record DASPIO010000046.1, read on the forward strand.
CGCCGTTGCTCATCGTGGTCATGCCGGTCCTTCGTGACGGCGAGGTTCGCTATCTGCTCAGCCTCACGATTTCGCAGGAACGGCTGCAATCCATCATTGCGCCCGAACGGCTCCCGCCGGGCTGGCTGGCCGGCGTCGTCGACCGCGACGGTGTCTTCATCGCGCGCTCACTGAAGGCGGAGCAGTTCGTTGGCACCCGTCTTCCAGGCGCGACATGGGACAGGATCAGGAGCGTCCCCGCCGGCCTTCATCGCACCTACGATTCCGAAGGCAATGCGGCGTTGCAGGCTTACAGCCGCTCGCAAGCCTCCGGCTGGGTGATCGGTGTGAGCGTCAGGGAGGAACTGATCGCTGCGCCGGCGGGGCAAACCCTCCTGCTTTTCGTCGCCGGCGGGCTTGTCCTGTTCCTCACCGCCATTGGCGGTGCCGTTCTGCTGGGGCGTCGTCTGATGCGTCCGGTCCAGCAGCTTGTCCAGGCGGCGGAGGCCATGGGCTCCGGGCAACGGCTTCCCGCGCAGTACCGCGGGGTGGTCGAGATCGAAGCGGTCAGCGGCGCTCTTCAGGATGCCGCCGACCTCATCGAGAGCCGCGCCGCCGCCTTGGGCGAAAGCGAAAGCCGCTACCGCGCCATTGTGGAAACCGCGGTGGACGCCATGGTGGTCATCGACGAGATGGGCACCATCCGCGCGTTCAACCCCGCGGCCGAAAACCTCTTTGACTATCGGGCCGACGAGGCGATCGGGCAGAATGTCCGCATGCTGATGCCCGAGCCGTACCGTTCCGAGCATGACGCCTGCCTGGCGAACCACCTGCGCACCGGCGAACGGAAGATCATCGGCATCGGCCGGGAAGTCGAAGGGCAGCGCAAGGACGGCTCGACCTTTCCGGTTGAACTTGCGGTCGCCGAATGGGCGGCTGGCGGGCGCCGCTACTTCACCGGCATCGTGCGCGACATCACCGAGCGCAGGCGTGCCGAGGATGCCCTGCGCGCGTCCAAGGCCGAGGCCGACCGGGCGAACCTCGCCAAGTCCAAGTTCCTCGCCGCGGCCAGCCATGACCTGCGCCAGCCGGTCCAAGCCCTGGTCCTGTTCCACAGCGCACTCGCCGAACGCCTTGCCGGGCATCCGGCGTCTCCGATGCTGGGCACCATGGGCGAGGCCCTGGGTGGCCTGCGCATGCTTCTCGACAGCCTTCTCGATGTGTCCAAACTGGACGCGGGGCTGATCACCGCTCAGCCGGTGGACATGCCGGTCATGACGCTCCTGGAGCGGCTTGGCGCCGAGTACCAAGCCCAGGCCGTGGCCAAGGGGTTGCGGATGCGCGTCATCGGCACGAACGCGGTCGTGCGCAGCGATCCCGTCCTGCTGGAACGCATACTGCGCAACCTGATCGAAAACGCCTTGCGCTACACCGAACGTGGCCGCGTGCTGATCGGATGCCGGCGACGGGGCGACCACCTGCGGGTTGAGGTCGTCGATACGGGCATCGGGGTCGATCCCGAAAAGCAGTCCGACATTTTCGAAGAGTTCGTCCAGGTGGGGAACCCGGAGCGGGACCGCGTCAAGGGATTGGGCCTTGGCTTGGCCGTGGTGCGGCGTCTGGCCCGGCTGCTTGGCCATGAGGTGGTGGTCCGTTCCGCGCCGGGACGTGGCGCCGCCTTCTGCGTCACGGTCCCCCTGGTCGTCCAGCCGGTCCATCACGGCTGGCGGAGGGCCGAGCCGGCGAACGACGACAAACATGGTCTGATCCTCGTGATCGACGACGAGGCGCTGGTGCGCATGGGCCTGCAGGCCATGCTGGAGGGCTGGGGCTATCGCGTGCTGACGGCCGGAACCGTCGAGGAGGCGATCCGCCACATCGAGAGCGGGAATTGGCCCCATGCCATCCTGGCGGACTATCGGTTGCGCGGGGGCGAAACCGGTCTGGATGCGATCCGAGCCGTGCACGACCGGCTCGACAAGCCCGTGCCGGCGACCGTCATCACCGGGGACACCGCGCCGGAACGTCTGGTCGAGGTCCGGGCCGGTGGCTTCACGCTGCTCCACAAGCCGGTCGCCGCACAGGAGCTGCGCAGCACCGTCGTGGAAATGATGCGCGCGGTGGAATGAACGCCGACCCTGCGATATGCTGACGCCCTATGGCCGGCACCACGCGAACACCTTTTCGAACGCGGACGATCATGGCAAAGCACCACGACAGTGTGACGGAAGAACTGGCGGAATTCATCCTGGCCCAGCCCATGTTCTTCGTCGCCACCGCGCCGGACGAGGGACGCATCAATCTCAGCCCGAAGGGGCTGGACGGCAGCTTCCGGATCCTGGGCCCGCACCGCGTCGCCTTTCTGAACGTCACCGGCAGCGGCAACGAGACGGCGGCGCACCTGCGGCAGAACCCGCGCATCACGCTGATGTTCTGCTCCTTCACCAGGAAGCCGATGATCCTGCGGCTGTACGGGCAGGGGCGGGCGGTGCACCGGCGCGACGCGGATTGGGTGGAGTTGGAGGCACGTTTCCCCGAGCGGCCGGGCAAGCGGCAGATCGTCGTGGTCGAGGTGGCCAGCATCATCACGTCATGCGGATTCGGCGTGCCGATGATGGATCTGGTGGGCCAGCGGCCGACCCTGCCCGAGTGGGCGGAGCGCAAGGGCGAGGACGGGATCCAGGCGTACTGGCGTGAGAAGAACACCACCAGTTTCGACGGCCTGCCCACGGGCCTGCTGGACGGGGAATGAGCGGCGCGCCGGGGGCTCGCCTTCTCAAGCTGTTTCCGGGGCCGCCGGAGGAGGTGGCGGTTGCCGGAACCTACCTCGCGGAGCGGCTGCACGCGCTGGGCGGCGCCGGGCAGCCGTTCGTGTACGCCAGCTTCGTCAGCAGCCTGGACGGGCGCATCGCGCTGCGGGACCCGGCCACGGGGGCCAGCCGTCTGCCGCTCGCGCTGACCAGCGAGAATGATCTCCGGCTGTTTCTGGAATTGCAGGCGCAGGCCGATTGTCTGGTCACCAACGCCGGCTACCTGCGCGACCTCGCGGCGCGGCGGCTGGACGACGTGCTGCAGGTGGGGACACCGGATCTGGCGGATTGGCGCGTGGCGAACGGCCTGACGCCGCAGCCGGCCGTGGTTGTGGTCAGCGCCAGCCTGGATTTTCCGCTGCCCGCCTCGCCGGTGCGGCACGCGCAACGTATGCTCGTCGCCACGGGGGCTTCGGCGCCGGCCGGGAAGGTGGCGCGTCTGCGGGAGCGCGGCATTCCGGTGATCGTCGCCGGCACCGGGGTGTCGGTGGAGGGGGCGCCGCTGGTGCGGGAACTCGGTCGGCGGGGGTATCGCAGCCTGTACCTGCTGGCGGGGCCTCGGCTGTTCGAGGCCATGCTGCGCGACGGCATGCTGGCGCGGCTTTACCTTACGACGACGCACGGCCTGCTCGGCGGGGCGCACTTCCAGACCATGGTGGCCGGCGGTGAACTCGGGGACGCCGGGCGCCTGCGGGTGGCGGCGCTGCGCTACGACGCCGGGCCGCCGGACGGCGTCGGGCAGTGGTTCGCGCAGTACGACGTCATCCGGTGACCGTAGCCGGTGCGCGCTCGCGGTAGGTGAAGGGGACGTCGCCCGTAGCCGAATCGCGGGCGGCGACGGCGCCGACGGCGGCGTGGTCGGCGGCCAGATCGCACACCGGGTCGGGCAGCGCCGCGTCGCCGGAGATGGCGAGCGCCTGACAACGGCAGCCGCCCCAGTCGATCTCGCGACGGTCGCACTCGCGGCAGGGCGACGGCATCCAGTCGGTGCCGCGGAAGCGCTCGAACGCGGGGGAGTTCTGCCAGATGGCACCGAAGGGGCGGTCGTGCACCGTCTCGAACGTCAGGCCGGGAATGGTCTCCGCGGCATGGCAGGGCAGCACCTTGCCGGATGGCGTGATGTTGGCGAAGCGGCGGCCCCAGCCGCCCATGCAGGCCTTCGGCCGGCGGGCGTAATAGTCGGGAACGACGTAGTCGACGACCAGCCGCCCCTTGAGCGCGGGGAGCCGCGCGCGGACCGTCTCGTCCATGCGAACGAGCTGGTCCCGCGTGGGCATCAGCGCGGCGCGGTTCAGCAGCGCCCAGCCGTAGTACTGGACGTTGGCGATCTCGATCCGTCCGGCGCCGAGGGCGAGGGCGAGGTCGAAGAACTCGTCCACGTGTTCCACGTTGTGGCGGTGTACGATGGCGTTGACGGTCAGCGCCAGCCCGGCCGCCGCCACCTCGCGCGCGGCGCGCTGCTTGCGCTCGAAGGCGCGGGGGAAGCCGGCGACGTGGTCGTTGGCGTCGGCGCGGGTGTCCTGGAAGCTGATCTGCACGTGCTGGAGGCCGGCCGCCTTCAGCCGGTCGAGGCGCGCACGGTCGAGCGTGACGGCCGAGGTGATCAGGTTGGTGTAGAGGCCGGCGCGGACGGCGTGTTCCACCAGTTCCTCCAGGTCGGTGCGCGCGCAGGGCTCGCCGCCGGAGAAGTGGATCTGCAGGGCGCCGGCCTCCGCCACCTCGTCCAGCACGCGCTTCCAGGTGGCGGTGTCCATCTCGCCGTCGCGCGGCTCCAGCGCCAAGGGGTTGGAGCAGTAGGGGCAGGCGAGCGGGCAGCGGTGGGTCAGTTCCGCCAGGACGGCGTAGGGCGGTTCGGGTGCGGTCATGATGTGATGAATCCCCGGTCGCGCAGGGTGCGCAGCAGGTCCAGCACGTCGTCGGCGATCTCCGCGCGCGGCGCCTCGAACTGCGCCGCGAGGCGGTCGATACCGGCGCCGACGCTGGCGGCGTCGCCGGTGCAGGCGCGCACGACGTCGAGTGCCACCTCGTCCAGCACCAGCACGCGCTCGGGCGCCAGCAGCGTCCACTGGCCGCGCGTGCGGTCGTGCCGCAGCATGACGCCGGGGGCGAGGCGGACGGTGTCCTCCTCGGTGATGGCGCCGGTGGTCAAGTTGGTGGTCGTATCGGTCATCGCGCGTACTCCGGCGGCCGCATCCCCTCCGGCACGAAGGCGCCCGGCGGGATGTGGCCGGGCTCCACATAGGCGTGGTAAAGCGCGTCGAGCTGAGCCCACAACACCTCCGTCTTGAAGCGCAGGGCGTCGAGGGCCTGTTGCTGCTGCTCCGGCGTGCGGGCGTTGTCGAGCACATAGGCGAGGCCGAACGACACGTCGCGCGGCGCCTGATCCAGCCGCTTGCGGAAGTAAGACAGCGTCGCCTCGTTGGCGAAGGCGTAGTAGGCCTCGAACCCGTGGATGCGCTGTTCGTGGATGGCGGGGGCGAACAACTCGGTCAGAGAGGAGGCGACGGCCTCCAGCGTCGTGCGCGTGCCGACGAACGTGACGTAGGCATCGACGGCGAAGCGGGTGGCCGGCAGGATGCCCTTGAGCGAGGTGACGTGGTCGCGATCCAGGCCCAGGCCGTCGGTAAGGCGCAGCCAGCGCTCGATACCGCCGATGTTTGGCCCGCCGGTGGCGCCGTCCCCCGTTCCGTCGTGGTCGAGCACACGGTGCATCCACTCCCGCCGCAGGGCGGGGTCGGTGACGCGGGACATCAGCGTCAGGTCCTTGCGCGGGATGGAGACCTGATAATAGAAGCGGTTCAGCGCCCAGGCCTGAACCTGCCCCTTGTTCAGCTTGCCGCCGTGCAGCAGCGCGTGGAAGGGGTGGAGGTCGTGGTACTGACGGGCGCCAATGGCGCGGAGCGCGCCTTCGAACTCCTCACGAGTCATCCGGTCCGCTCCCTCGGGGTCCGCCTCTTGCCGGCATCAACCGGTGACGGCGCGGCGACGGCCCGCAGACGCTCGCTGCGGAATCCGCCGCCGGCCATGGCTGCCTTGCCCCTTACAGGTCGGCGCAGGCGTATGCGTTGATTTCGTTGCCGACCGCGATCTCGCGGATCTTCGGCTTGCGCCAGGTTTTCATGGTCCGTTTCCTCCGTGTCCGGTTCAGGCCGGTTGCCACTCCGGCTCAATAGGAAAGCGTACCGGTGTCGGCCCGGTGCGGCCATTATACTTGCGGGGTAGCGCGAGGAAATTATGGATAATTTATTGTGCGGTGCAAAATAACGGGTGGCTTGCCAGCAGATTTGAAGTGGAATAATTCTAAATCGACCGCCTTGATAATCATCAAGCTAATAAGCATGCCGGCTTTCTCGTCAATACGCGGTAATGCCCGTCTTTCCCGGTATCGAAGCGGATTGGAGTGCGCAAAAGGGGTAATTCCGAAGGATTTTGCTCCTCATGCCATGCCGCCGCTTGAGCTTGTCCGCCTCTTGGCCGCACCATACCTGATGCTTTGGACGGAACGGTTCGGACGCAGGCCATGGCCAAGCACGCTCTCCTCTTCCTGCTCGTCCCATGTCTGGTTGGCGCCAGCGCGGCGCGGGCCGACGAGGGATATCCCACGCTGGCGCGCGTCGATTACGTGCTGGGCTGCATGGCCGCCAACGGGCAGACGCCGGACGTGGTGCGCAAATGCTCGTGCAGCATCGACGCCATCGCCGCGCGCCTGCCGTACGACAAGTACGTGGCGGTCGAGACCGCGCGGTCCATGCAGGACGCGCCGGGCGAGCGCGCCTCGCTGATGCGCGACGTCGGGTGGATCAAGGACCTGCTGGAGGAGTTCCGGCAGATCCAGGTCGCCGCCGATCTGAAGTGCTTCTGACCGCACGACCCCGACGCTACGAGCCTTGGGCGGCGCGGATCGGCCAGCTTTGCTTGAAGACGCGGCCGCGCGAATCCTCCGCCGTGACCTCCAGCGTCCCCTCCTTGTCCGGCACCAGGGAGAAATGGATGCTGGGGTCCTCGCTCAACGAGATGTCGGACTGCACGTCCAGCACCGGCGCGCCGTTGTAGCGGACGGCGATCGTCGTCACGTAGTGTGCCGGAATGTAGTAGTAGTTGAGCTGGTCGTACTGCATCCCCGTGTTGTTGGGGTGGCTGATCAGCAACTGCGCGGTGACCGGCTGGCCCGCGACGAGGGTGTCGGGCAGGTTCAGCTTCATCTTGCCCATGCGGGCGAGCGTCATCTGCGGGTTCTTCAGCGCGGGCGCCGAACATCCGCCGGCGGCCTTCACGAACTGCGCGGTCTTCAGCAGCCGGCCGTCGCTGGTCTCGGCCACGGCGGTGACGTTGGTGTAGGCGTTGACGCGGATGCGCGTCTCCACCGCCTGCGGCCCGCCGTCGGCGAAGCGGAAGATGGCGGCCAGCGGCACCGGGTTCTCGTCGACGATCAGGTGCACGGCGTTCACGCGGACGTCCGAGCCGGGCGCCGTGGCGATGCGGATGGGCACGAGCGCCGCGTCGTGGGCGCGCGTCGGCGCCTCCAGGCTGAGGAGGGGACCGGCGTCTTCCACCGGGCGGCCGGCGAAGTACATGTCGCGCAGCATGTCCCAGCGGGCGGTGTCGTCGGCCGGCGCGGCCAGCGCGGCGGCGTCGAGCAGGGCGACCAGTGCCGTTGCCAGACCGGCGGTCCGGGTTGCGTGCATCAGCGTCATCGCATCATCCCTCCCTATTCCCACTCCAACTCGGCGAAGACCGCCGTGACGTTGCGCGGGTGGTATTCCTCAAACAGTTGCCAGCGCGGACGTTCCTGCACGGCGACCTCGGCAATCGCCCGCTGGATGGTGCCGCCGGACTTCTGGACGGCGCGGACCCCGGCCACGACCTGCTCCAGGTAGCGGCGCAGGTCGGCGGCGGCGTCCGGCCAGGGCGCGGCGGGCGGGCCGTGGCCGGGAACGGCGCGCCGCGCCGGCACGGACGACAGCGCTTCCAGCACGCGCAGCCAGCCCAGCGCCGTTCCGTCCACGGCGGGCGCGCGCTCCATGAAGACCAGATCGCCGGTCCACAGCGTGCCGGTCTGCCGGTCGAACACCGTCAGGTCGTTGTCGGTGTGGGCCGGCGGATGGGCGACCAGTTCGATCACCCGCTGGCCCAGATCGATCTCCAGCCGCTCGGCGACGGTGACGGTGACCGGCAGGAAAGCCACGTCGCGGGCGGCGTCGGCACCGGCGGCGTCCTCGAACGTGCGCAGGTAATGGCTGCTGCGCGCCATCAGCGCGGCCTGGAAATTCCGGTGCGCCACGAGGCTGGCGCCGTCGTCCCGGAACGCGGCGTTGCCCAGCACGTGGTCGGGGTGCATGTGGGTGTTGATCACGTAGCGGATGGGCAGGCCGGTGCGCGCCCGCACGGCGTCGCGCAGGCGCCGGCCGACGGCCGGGCCGCCGCCGGTGTCGATGATGGCGACGGCCTCGGCACCGATGATGAAGCCGCAGTTGGCGATGTCGCCTTCGTTGCCGGCGTCCGTCTCGGCGTGCCGGCCGGCGTGCACGAAGACGCCGGGCGCCACCTCGACCATGGTCAAGGAGTCGGCGCTCAAGGAGTCGGCAAGCGCCGGCGCGGCCCAGAATGTCCAGGCGCCGATCATCGACACCGCGACGCGCAGCCGGAAAGACGCGCGTGCCCAAGGTCTTGCCGTTGTCTCCCTCACCGAAAAACTATGGGGCTCATTCGAATGCCGGGGCAACGGAGCAAAGGTGGGCGTGCGGTGCACAACGCAGCGCCAGCCAGCCGACGCTGACGGCCGGGGCGAACCAGCCCACGCGTTCGCGCAGTTCGGGGGCGATGGGCAGATGCGCTTCGAAGTCGCGGTAGGGCAGGCCGCGCCATCCGGCCAGTTGGCGGACCAGGAACCGGCCGACCCCGGCGCCGACCAGGGGGGCGCCGTCGGCGACGGGCGCGCCGGACAGCACCTGATCGAGCGCGTCCTCGATGTGGCGGAGCTGACGCCCGGCAAGGTGATGGGCCAGCCGGCGGGCGGCGGGGAGGCTGTCGGCGCCGCAATCCTCGCCCACCATGCGCAGCAGGCGGCGGGCGCTGGCGGTGACGCCGTGGTCGCGGCCGTCGGCCGTGGGGTGCTGGTCGGCACCGTCCGGGAGGGCGCCGGTCAGGCGGTGCGCGTCGGCCATGGTCGCGAACAGCTCCGCCATCAGCGTGCGGCGGTGGCCGGCGAAGGGCACGGCGCGGGCCACGGCCATGACGGGGGTGCGCACGGCGCCGGTGTAGACCAGCTCGCCACTCTCCAGGCGCTCGGCGTCGGTGTAGCCGGCGTGGCGCGCGCGGCCGCCGGCGAGGGGGACGATGTCCGTCGTCGTGCTGCCGATGTCGATCAGGATCCCGTCGCCGGCTGCGGCGGCGACCAGGGCGGTGGCGTACCAGTTGGCGGATGCCACGGCGTCCACGTGCTCCGGCGCGGCGCCGGCCGGGATCAGGCCGAAGGGGCCGGCGAAGATCTCCAGGCCGGCGGCGGGGAGGGCGGCGCGCGTCGCCGCGACGATGCGGCGCACGCCGTCGGCGCGGTCGTCGAAGAGGTCGGCCAGTTCGCCGGTCATGGTCGCGGCGGCCCGGCCGGGGGCGCCCCAGCGGGCGAGGACGGCGGCGAGCGCGGTCCCCAGGCGGTCGAGGCCCTGCCACAGCGGACACGGCACCTGTTCGAGGTCGCGGAGCGTGCCGGCCGCGTCGAACAGGGCGGCCTTCAGGTGCGCACCGCCGATGTCGAGAGCGATCAGAGCACCGCTTCCCATTCCAAGGCCTCCAGGTTCAGGGTGACCGGTTCGATCCGCTCCGGTGGCGGCGGCGCGATGGGCGGATCGTCCGCCAGGCCCAGCACCGCCGCCGCGACGTTCAGCCCGGTGGCGCGCCGCAGGCCGGCGTAGGAGGTGGTGAGGCGCGGGTTGACCTCCAGGATCGCCGGCCCGTCGCACGCCGCGATGAAATCCACGCCGACGTAGCCGAACAGCCCCGGCAGCGCTGCCGCGATGCGCTGGGCGAGGCCGGACAACTCCGGCGTGGCCGGCAGGCCCCCGACGACACCCCCGCGGTAGACGAGGGCGGAGCCGGACATGGTGACGTGCTGACGGTTCACGCTCAACAGCCACGCCCGCCCGTCGCGGCAGAGCATCGACAGGCTGGCGGGGGCACCGGGGATGAAGGGCTGCACCACGAAGCCCGTGCGGTCGGCGCCGATGCGCCAGCGCGCCCATTCCGTGCGGTCGCGCAGCAGGCGGGTGTCGGTGCAGCCCGCGCCGTCGTCCGGCTTGACGATCCAGGGGCCGTCGCCGGGCGGTTCCCTGGTGTTCTCGACACGCCGCGCCGGCACGGCGGGGAGTCCGGCGGCCGACAGGGCGGCGGCGGTCGCCGCCTTGCTCGCCGTGACGGCCACCGCGTCGGCGCGGCTGTTGAGCGCGCGGCAGCCGGCGGCCTCGGCCAGTCGGCTGAAGCGCTCCAGCGCGCCGCCGGTTTCCGGGGCGATCGGCCAGACGGCGTCCACCGTCCGGGCGAGGTCCCCCCAAAGCGCCCAGGACTCCGCCGGGTGACGGACCGTTATGCTGTGCACGCCCGGTGGCAGCGGGGCCAAGCGGGCGTCGCGAGTGACCACAAGCTCGACGCCCGGCACCTCCGCCAGGTCGCCGAGCAAGGCGCGCAGCATGAGGTCGCCCTCGCGCGCCAAGCTGGCGGGGATGGGCTGGTCGGGCGGCATGCCGCCGCCGGTCACGAACTCGCAGACCAGGATGCGCATGCGCGGCTCCGGGAGGCTGAAATGTTCCAGGTGATACCCGTTCTGGACCTGCGAAACGGCGGCGTGGTCCACGCCCGGCGCGGCGAGCGCGGCCGGTACCCGCCGCTGGACTCGACGCTGTGCGCCGGCAACGGGCCGGTGGCGGTGGTGCGGGGGCTGCTGGGCCTGTTCGCGTTCCGGGTCATCTACGTGGCCGACCTCGACGCCATCGAGGGGACGGGGGACAACGGGGCCGCGCTGGATCGTCTCGCGGCGGCCTTTCCGGAGGTCGGCTTCTGGGTGGACGCCGGTTTCCGGAATGCGGAGCAGGTCCGCGGATTTCTGGCGCGGGGCACCGGCGACGCCGTGCTGGGCAGCGAAAGCCTGGACGGGATCGAACCGCTGGCGGTGCTGAAGGCGGAACCCGCGGGACGGCGCATCGTCCTGTCGCTCGACTTCCGCGACCGCTTCGTCGGGCCGCCCGACCTGCCGGGGCGGACCGACCTGTGGCCGCACCGGGTCATCGCCATGACGCTGGCCCGCGTCGGGTCCGGCGCCGGGCCGGACCGGGACCGGCTGGCCGACCTGCGCCGCGCCGCGCCGCACGCCGCGCTGTTCGCCGCCGGTGGCGTGCGCGACGCCGCCGACCTGTGGGACCTCGCGGCGCAGGGCGTCGCGGGGGCGCTGGTGGCGACGGCGCTGCACGACGGCCGCATCGGCCGCGCGACGCTGGAGGCGCTGGCCCGGTGACGCTCCCCCCGCCTTGGGGCTGGCCCTGGGGCGGGAGGAGCGCCGGACGCGTCAGGCGGCGAACGGGTGCTTGACGCGGTCCTTCTGGCTCATCAGGTCCTGCGCGGAGGGGAAGCCGCTGACCGCGCGCTCGATGGCTTCCTTCGTGGCGCGGTAGTTGTAGTCCTGGATCTTGGCGTTGTCCTTGGCTTCCCAATGGATGAAGACGCCGACGCAGATGAAGATGTTGTCCACCTCGTCCTGCGGGATGGTGCCCTCGGCCACGCAGTCGGCCACGGCCTTGGCCACGGCGTGCTGCGCGGGGCCGAACATCTGCACCGCCTGTTCGGCGCCCTTGATGGTGACCTTGTTGAACAGGATGGTGGAGGGCTTGCACTGCAGGTTCGGGGCGACCACGGCCAGAAGGGACGTGAAGCCGTCCTTGTTGTTGGTCAGCGCGTTGCAGAACGCGGTTTCCACCGCGCTGCCGCGCGGCCCCATGATCAGATCGATGTGTGCCACCTCGTTGCCGTCGCCGACCAGCGACTCACCGACGAGCACGCGATTGATCTTGGCGGATGATCCTCCCCACATGGCCATGGCGCTTCTCCCTTGTGTTGCTGGCGTTGGTTGGATGCTGGCGTTGGATCTGCTGGGCGCCGGTCGTCGTGGAGGGCTCAAGTCCGTGGCATCAACCACAGGGAAAAGAGGCTGCCCACGACAATATCGGCGGTAGTGCCTGGATTGATGCCATTGTATTTGAGTTCCCGGTCCAACTCCCCCAGGCGCGTTCGCGTTAGCTTTAAAGCGCGGTCGTGGCGTGCTTCTTCTCTCAAATCTGCGGCGCGTCGGCATAGCCGTTCAGCCGCCTGCACCCCGTATTTGCGGATGACATGGCTGTCGGGAATGGTGGCGAGGAGATCGAGGTACAGACGTTCGGCCGCTTCCTCGCAGCCCGCCCCCTCGGCCATCGCGCGGCGCAGGCGCGGCACGCCGGTCTCGAAGATGTCGGCGTAGGCGGTCGCGTATTGGCGGGCGATGCGGTCGCGGTCCCGCGCCTCACGCATGGCGTCCAGCAGTGTCACCGTCGCCGGGGCGTGCACGTCGCTGCCCTCGACCCGGCCCAGGCCGGCCGGTGATGCCAGCGCGATGGCGCGGAAGGCCAGTTCCGCGTCGGCCACGGTGAGGCCGGCGAGGACGCGGCGCAGCCTCTCGCGCAACGGGCCGGCGCCGTCGGACAGCGCCGCCTGGGCCAGAGGGGCGGCCAGCAGGACGATGCCGAGGTTGGTGTTGCAGCCGACCGCCGTCCGCGTCGCGGCGATGGCCTGGAAGATGCGCTCGCCGACGGTCAGGCCGGGGGATGCCAGGATGGGGGCCGTTACCTCGGCGCTGGTCAGGAACTGGTCGACCGTCATGCCATGGCCGGCGGCGTGGATGTGGACGTTGCCGGGCTTCAGCGCGCGCAGCTCCGTCTGGCAGGCGGTCCGAAAGGCGCCGGCGATGCCGGACGCCGGGTCAGGCGGGCAGGGCGCCCACTCTGTTCTGATCGATGCCGGCATGGTGGTTCACGCGGTCCACGAAATCTTCGGCGAGTGCGTCGGCGATGTCGACGGGGGACACGCGCTGAAGCCCCTGCCACGCCGGCATGCTGTTGACCTCCAGCACCAGCCAGCGCCCGTCCGGGTCCTGGATCAGGTCGACGCCGGCATAGGCGGCGCCGATCGCGCGGACGGCGCGGACGGCCAGCGCGGCGGGTTCGTCGTCCGCGGGCGCGGGCTCGCAGGCGGCGCCCTGGTGGACGTTGGTGATCCAGGTGCGGCCGTGGCGGGTCATGGCGGCGACGGCGCGGTCGCCGACGACGAACACCCGGCGGTCCTGCCAGCCGTCCGCCGTGCGCGGGGGAATGAAAGGTTGCAGGTAGTAGACGCCGGCCACCGTCTCGGCGTCGGGCAGCGCGTCCGGGCCGTTCAGGCGCCGCAGGCCGCGGCCCTGGGCGCCGAACAGCGGCTTCAGCACCTGGTCGGGCGTGGCGCTCAGGGCGCGGCGGGCGGCGTCGGCGCTCTGCGTGGCGAGCGTGGGCGGGGTGGGCAGGCCGGCGCGGGACAGCAGGAAGCTGGTCATGCTCTTGTCCACGCAGCGCTCGATGGCGCGGGCGTCGTTGCAGACGGGAACGCCCAGCGCCGACAGCGCGTGGAGCAGGGTGAGGCGCAGCGTCACCTGCTCAAAGCTGCCCTGGCCGACGACGCGCACGAACACGCCGGCCGGCAGCGCGTCCTCGAAGCCGGGGATCAGCAGGCCGGTGGTGGTGTGCGTGGCGATCCCGCAGTCGCGTGGGGACACGCAGCGGCATGGCAGGCCGCGCGCCTCGATGGCGCGCCGGAGGCGGGGCGTGTGCCAGTCCGACCGGTCGGTGAGGATGAGGGCGGTGCGCTCAGCGGACATCGGTGTCATTGGACATCGGCGAACGACCGCTCCACCAGTTCGGGCGCCAGCGCGCCGGCGTGGAAGCTGCGCCCGCTGTCCAGCGCCGTGACGGTCACCCGCGCCGGGCTGAACAGCATGGAATCGATGGCGTAGAAGTCGCCCTTCACGGCGGCGAACACCTCGGCGAACGGCCGGCCATGGTCGCGCGACGCGGAGGAGGGCAGGCGGTTCGCCAGATCCTCGGCATCCCCGTCGGGGCCGGCGACATGCAGGTGCACCGTCCCACCATAGAGGATCGCGTCGTTGGTGCGGCCCATGGCCGTGAGGAAGCCGCCGCCGGGCGGTGGCAAGGGCGCCATGCCGATGCCGTCGACGACGTGGTTGAGCGGGAAGCCCAGCGCGTGCACCTTGTGCAGCGCCACCTCCAGCACCCGCGCCACCACCTGCACCGTGCCGGCGAGGCTCTGCGTGGGCGTGAGGACGAGGGTGAGGTTTTCCGGCGCGATGGCGCAGGTGGTGGTGATGTGGGCGATCAGTTCGGCGGGCGGGGGCTTGTCCACCTCCAGGACGAAGGCGGCGCTGTCCGCCGTGTCGCGGTAGCCGAGTTCGTCGAACAGGGCCTCCTGCCGCGCCAGCGCCCGGCCGGGGCCGGAGCCGAGCGCGAAGAAGTCGCCGTGGCTGAGGCTCCAGCCCGCGTACTGGCTGGCGAGGCACGCAAGGACGGGCTGCGCGCTGTGCACGGTGACGCCGCACGGCCACGCCGCCGCACCGGGCACGGGGCCGAACGTGACGCGGCCGAGGCCGCCCATGCACAGCGCGGCGATGCGCCGGCCGGCCTCCAGTCCGCCGGAATGGCGGATGCCGGCGTCGACGACGCGGGCCCCGCCGACCCGCTCCAGGCCGAGGCGGAGCGCCGGGGCCTCCGCGACCAGCCGCGTGACCAGCGGGGCCGACAGGGCGGCGAGGCTGGGGCGTGTGTCCGTGCTCATGGCTGCAACTCCATCGTATCGGCGGCCGGCAGACGCTCCGCAAGGTAACGGCGCCGCTGTTCCGCCCGGCGCCGCGCCGAGCCGACGCTGGCGCCGTCGGCCAGCACCGTGCAGACCGGTTCGCCGGGCGCGATGCGGGCGGGTGCGACGGGGCGGTCCGCCGTCCAGGCGGGCCAGCGGATGGCGCCCCCGATGCGGACGGGGGCGGGGGCGTAGTGGACGGCCGCCGCGCGGCAGCCCCACAGCGACGGCAGGCGCTCGGGCAGGCGGCCGGCGCAGGCGTCGATGTGCAGGGCGAACAGGGGCGGCATCGGCTCGCGGTCGAAAACGTCGAGCGAGGCGCCCGGCCGCGGGTTGACCTCCAGCAGGTGGAAGGCGTGCCCGGCGACCAGAAAATCGGCGCTGTTGAGCCCGATCAGCCCGAGCGCCGCCGCGAGGCGGGCGACCATGGCGGACAGCGGGCCGCTCAACCGTTCCGGCAGGCGCAGCGGGCCGGCGGCGCCGCCGTAGCGGCAGGGGGAATCGGGGGCCGGCGATGCCCACTGCCGGCTCATGCCCACGATGACCGTCCGCTGGCCGTCGGCCAGGAAAAGGACCGACACCGGATGGCCGCCGACGCGGCGCTGGACGTACCAGCCCGGCGGAACGGCGCCGGTCGTGGCGGGCCTGACGTGGCTTCCGCCGCTGCCGCCGATGCGCTTCAGCAGGTATCCGTCGGCGCGGCCGGGCACCTCCGCCAGCACCTCGGGATGGGGGATGCCGAGGCTTGCCGCCAGGGCGGCAAAGGCGAACGGGTCCTTGGCGCGCGCCACCACCTCGGCCGGATTGCCGAGCAGCGGCCGGTCGGCGGCGATGCGGGCCAGCAGGGGCGGGTCATCCTCGAAGCCGGCGCCGTAGACCAGCGGCACGCCGCGCAACGCGGGCGCGGAGAGGGCCGCCAGCAGGGCGTCCGCGTCCAGGCGCAGCCCGGCGGCGGGCAGGCGGATGCAGGGCGCCGCGAACTGCCGGGTGTCGACGTCGGCGAACAGGTCGACGGCGGCGGGCCGCCGGCCGGCCCTGGCCGACGCGGCAGCGAGGGCGCGCGCCGACAGCGCCGTGACGATCACGTCGGGGGGATCAGCCGGCGATGTCGCGGGCGGCATCGTAGGCATCGCGGAAGTCGAGGTAGACCGCCGCGTCCGCCGTGGCGAGGCGCTGCAGCAGCGCGTGCTGGACGCGGAACTTGACGCCGCCCACCGCCAGCGCGCCGACACCTACGCCACGCCCGCCGGGCAGGGGCGCGCCGTCGTCCTGCGCGGCGACGCCCTCGATGCCGGACGGCGGCACCGCGTTGATGTCGGCCGCCGCCAGAAGGCGGGTGGCGACGCTCAGATGCTGGGACGAGAGGATCTGCATGCCGGCGCGGCCGCAGGCGAACACCACCTCGGCATCGGCCAGCAGTTTTTCCTTGGACGCGTCGTCGGGCGCGTCGGCGCAGGCCAGCTCGACGCCGAAGCGGCGGCGGAACTCGGCGGCCTTCGGCTCCACCCCGGACAGGCCGCGGTGGCTGACCAGGGTGACCCGCCCGCCGGCCAGCGCCGCGATCACGCCGGCCGTGCCGCCGACCACGCCGGTGGCGCCGTAGACCTGGACGTTCAGGTCCTTGATTCCCTCCGGCCGGGTGCGGCGCAAGGCGCGGTCGACCACGGCGACCAGCGCGCCCGCCGTGGTGAAGGCGCCGGACGGATCGACCATGACGGAGATGGTGAAGGGTGGGAACATGGAGGCGCGCGCCGCCTCCATCATGTCCAGCGCCGCCAGCGCGTCGCGCCCGCCGATGAACAGGCCGGTGCGCGCCGCGTTGGCGGGATCGCGGGAGAACATGGCGTCCTGGGTGATGCCGGCGATCTCCCCCGGCTCCACGCCCGTGTAGGGGAAGAGCGTGGCGATGCCGGCGTCGGCGGCCATGTTGACGTCGAACGCGCTGACGTGCTTCAGCGGCGTCAGCATGTGCAGGACGTAGGGTGCGGGCATCGTGTCCTCCCCATCTATGTCGTCGTATGGGCCAGGGCCGTTTCCACGGTGGCGCCGTCGTTGCGGCCGCGGCACAGGCGGAACTCCAGCGCCGTGCCGGCCCAGCGCCGTTCCGCCTCGGCCAGCAGGGCCTCGGCGCGCGCGGTGTCGCCGACGATGGCGAAGCCGGTGGGCCCCCAGGAGCTTTGCCCGACGCCGGGGATGCCCTCCGCCTCCAGCCAGGCCAGCGTGTCGGCGACCTCGGGGCTGGTGATGCGGCCGCCCTGGATGGGGGCGAAGTGGTCGCCCATCAGGCGCTGCAGCTCGCCGACCGCGCGGCCGAAGCCGTCCACGTCGCCCTCGGCCAGCGCCGGCAGGGCCGCCATGACCATCAGCCGGCACAGGTGCCCGGCACGCTCCGCCGGGAACGGCGGCAGCGCTTTGAATGCCTGGGCCTCGGCGGTGCCGTGCAGGCCCTGGCCGTCGCGGTGCAGGATCAGCAGGACGCGCCAGTGTTCGGGAAAGGGCAGGCGGGCGACGATGGGCGGCGGCGCTTCGCCGGGGCCGCGCCCGCCGTCCAGGATGACGCCGCCCGCCTCGAACGCGCCGATGCCGATGCCGGACCGGGCGCCGCGCTCCAGCTCCGCCGCCACGTCGCGCGCCGGCATGGGGCGGCTGTGGAGGTGCGACAGGGCAGTGCCGACCGCCAGTCCCATCTGCGTGCCGGAACCCAGGCCGACGTGTTCGGGAATGGCCTCTTCCACCGTCAGTTCGGCGCACGCCGGCCAGCCGAAGCGGTCGCACAGCGTGCGCGCGGCCTTCAGAGCCCGCTCGGCCGAGGGGCCGTTGGCGCGCAATCCGCCGGCGAGATGGGCGGCGGGGCGGGCGCGGATGGTGGTGGCGATGCCGTCGAGGGTCAGGCCGAGGCTGCCGAACCGGTGCCCCAGGCCGCCGTTCAGGTCGAGGAATCCCAGATGCAGTCGAGCGGGCGCGGTGACCCGGACCTCCCCCAGATAATCGACGCCGCGAGGCATGAGAACCTCATCTGTTTAAGGAAAGTTGCGTCGCTTTTTTCACCATGATAATCTTGAGTTAAAAAAAACGCCCCAATCCAATAGTATATACCTCTTTCGGGGTGCGGGCTGTTCGGTCCTTCTGGGGAGAAAGACATGGCCGATGAGCGGATGGTGGCCTGTTGTTGCGCGGAAAACGAAGGATGGCTGAGCCGGATACTGTCGCGCTGGCGTTTCGGGCGCGCGTGACGGTGGCGTCATGGCGATCCACAAGGATGCAACCCACAAGGATGTCGTCTGCCCGTTCTGCGGCCTCGGCTGCGACGACCTGACGGTCCGGGCGGCGGCGGGCGGGCTGAGCGTGCGCTCCACCGACTGCCCGATCGCGCTCGAACGCTTCGCGCAGGCGCGGCCGGCCGAGCCGCCGCGCGCGGGTGGCAACGCCGTGGCGCCGGAGGACGCGGTGCGCGCCGCCGCCGGGGCGCTAGGCGCCAGCCGCGCCCCACTCGTCGCCGGGCTGGGCGCCGACGTGGACGGCGTGCGCGCCGCCCTGGCGCTGGCCGAGCGCGTGGGCGCGGTGGTGGACCACGCGGGGTCGGAGGGGCTGTACCGCAATCTGGCGGTGCAGCAGCGCACGGGCTGGATCGCCACCACCTTCGCCGAACTGCGCAACCGTTGCGACCTGCTGCTGGTGGTCGGGCCGGACCCGGCCGTCCTCCACCCGCGCCTGTACGAGCGCTGGGTGGCGCCGGCGCCGGCCTACCGGGAGCCGGGCACGCGCGCGGTGGTGTTCCTGTGCGGAGAACCGCTGGAGCGCACCCGGGAGGCACTGGCCGGCGTGCCGGTGACGGTGATCCCGGGAAGCGCCGGGGAGGTTGGCGGTGCCGTTGCGGCGCTGGCGGCGGCGCTGGCCGACCCGGCTGGGGTGACGGACGCCATGGGGGCGCTGGCCGAACGCCTGCGGGCGGCCCGCTACGCCGTGGTGGCGTGGGCGGCGGCGGCCTTCGAGGGGGCGCACGCGGACCTGACGGTGGAGCGGCTGGTCGGCCTCGTGCGGGACGTCAACCGCCACACCCGCTGCGCGGGGCTGCCGCTCTCCGGTTACGACAACGTGGTCGGCGCCAACCAGGTGTGCACGTGGCAGTTCGGCGTGCCGCTGCGCACCGCGCTGGCCGGCGGAGCGCCGGTGCACGATCCCCATCGTTTCGCCTGGGCGCGGTTCCAGGAGACGGCGGACGCCATCCTGTGGATCTCCGCCTTCCGGCCGGAGGTGCCGGCCTTTCCGGCGGGCAAGCCGGTCGTCGCGCTGGCGCCGCCGGGGACCGCCTTCGCGCAGGAGCCGGCGGTGTTCATCCCGGTCGGCACGCCGGGCATCGACCACGCCGGGCACGTCTTCCGCGGCGACACGGTGGTGGCGCTGCGCACCGGGCGGCTGATCGACCGCGGGCTGCCGGACGCCGCCAAGGTGCTGAACGCCATCCTTGCCGCCCTGCCTCAGGAGGCTGCCGCATGCTGACGAAGCTGTCCGGGGGGCGCGTCTACGATCCCGCCAACGGGCGTGACGGGGACGCGGGCGACCTGTACGTCCGGGACGGGCGGATCGTTGCCGATCCTGGCCCCGGCGTGGTGCCGGACGAGACGGTCGACCTGTCCGGGCGGGTGGTGATGGCCGGGGCCATCGACATCCACAGCCACATCGCCGGCGGCAAGGTCAACATCGCGCGCCTGCTGATGGCGGAGGAGCACCGCGCCTTTCCCGTGGAGGCCGAGGGGCTGTGCCGCTGCGGCGGCGGGGTCGCCAGCCCGTCCACGCACGTGACCGGCTGCCGCTACGCGCAGATGGGCTACACGGCGGCGTTCGAGCCGGCCATGCTGCCCAGCAACGCCCGCCACGCGCACCTGGAGATGGCGGACATCCCGCTGATCGACACCGGCGGCTATGTGGTGTTGGGCAACGACGACCTGTTCCTCGACCTGCTGGCCTCGGGTGCCGGGGACGAGGCGATCGCCGACTACGTCGGCTGGACGCTGAACGCCACGCGGGCGCTGGCGGTGAAGGCGGTGAACCCCGGCGGCATCAACGCCTTCAAGTACAACCAGCGCCGCCTGGACGTGGACGAGGCCGGGCCGTTCCACGCGGTGACGCCGCGCCGCATCCTGACCGCACTGGCCGGCGCGGTGCAGCGGCTGGGCATCCCGCACCCGCTGCACCTGCACGGCTTCAACCTGGGCGTTCCCGGCAACGTCGAGGCGACGCTGGACAGCATCGCGGCGGCGGACGGCTTGCGCCTGCACCTGGCGCACGTGCAGTTCCACGCCTACGGCGCGGAGGGCGACCGGCGCTTTTCCTCCGCCGCGGCGCGGGTGGCGGAGGCGGTCAACCGACGGCCCAACATCTCGGTCGACGTCGGGCAGGTCATGTTCGGGCAGACAGTCACCGCATCGGCCGACACCATGGCGCAGATGGGCAACACCGGGCTCGCGCACCCGAAGAAGTGGGCGATGATGGACATCGAGTGCGACGCCGGCTGCGGCGTCGTGCCGTTCCGTTACCGCGACAAGGCGTTCGTCAACGCGCTGCAATGGGCGATCGGGCTGGAGCTGTTCCTGCTGATCGACGATCCCTGGCGCGTCTTCCTGACCACAGATCACCCCAACGGCGCGCCCTTCACCAGCTATCCCGAGCTGATCCGGCTGCTGATGGACCGCGACTACCGGCTGGCCAGGCTGGCGGAGCTGCACCCGGCCCTGCCGAAGCACACCATCCTGGGCGAGCTGAAGCGGGAGTACACGCTGGGCGAGATCGCCACGATGACGCGGGCGGCCCCGGCGCGGATCCTCGGCCTGTCCGACCGCGGGCACCTGGGGCCGGGGGCGGCGGCGGACATCGTGGTCTACACCGACCGGGCGGACCGGAAGGCGATGTTCGAAACGCCGGACATGGTGTTCAAGGACGGCCGGCTGATCGTGCGCGACGGCGTGGTGGTGGCGCTGGCGCGCGGGCGGACGCACGTGGTGGAGCCCGCCTACGACCCCGCCATCGAGGCGCGGATCGCCCGCCATTTCGACGAACACATGGGCATGAAGCTGGCGCATTTCCGCATTGCCGAGGACGAGATCCGCGGCGGCGACGGCCTCGCCCGCCACGCCTGCCGTCCGGGGGCGTTCTGATGCGGTTGAACGGCGTCCATATCGAGGAGACGTTCGCCGAGGCGTTCCCCATGCTGGGCACGCGGCTGGTCGTCACCGCCGACACGCCCGCCTGGGTGCAGGCCGCCGTGGTCAGCATGACCGGCTTCGCCACGTCGGTGATCGGCTGCGGCTGCGAGGCGGCGCAGGAGCGGCTGCTGAGCCCCGACGAGACGCCGGACGGAAGGCCGGGGGCGGCGGTGCTGCTGTTCTCCATCTCCAAGGCGGAACTGGCGAAGCAAGTGGTGAACCGCGTCGGTCAGTGCGTGATGACCGCGCCGGGAACAGCCTGCTACGCCGGCCTCAAGGAGGGGGAGGCGATTCCGCTGGGCAACAGCCTGCGCTACTTCGGCGACGGCTGGCAGATATCCAAGCGGATCGGCGGCCGGCGCTACTGGCGCATCCCGGTCATGGACGGGGAGTTCCTGTGCGAGGCGACCGCCCCGGTGGCGGAGGGGGTGGGCGGCGGCAACTTCATCATCCTGGCGGCCGACCGGCGCGCCTGCCTGACCGCCGCGCAGGCGGCGGTGACGGCGATCCGCGCGGTGCCCGCCGCCATCCTGCCGTTCCCCGGCGGGGTGGTGCGCTCCGGCTCCAAGATCGGGGCGAAGTACAAGGGGCTGATCGCGTCATCCAACACCGCCTACTGCCCAACGCTGCGGAGCGCCTTGCCCTCGCTGGTGCCGGAGGGGGTGGAGTCCATCCTGGAACTGGTCATCGACGGCATGAGCGCGGCGGCGGTGCATGCCGCCATGCGGGCGGGGATCGGCGCGGTGGTGGCGCTGGGCGCAGCGGCGGGGGTGGTGGCGGTGACGGCCGGCAACTACGGCGGCAAGCTCGGCCCCTACCATTTCCATCTGCACGAGGTCATGGCATGACCGGCCTGATCCTGACCGCGCGCGAGCCCGCCGGACCGCCCATCGACACGACGGGCGTGCTGCCGGGCCGTGACGGCCTCGCCGCTCTTCCGCTGCTGCGCGGCCGGGAGCGCCATCGGTTGGAGGACCTGTTCGCGGTGGCGGCCGGCGGGCCGGACGGCACGCTGATCCTGCGGCCCGGCGGTGCCGTGCTCGACGGCGTCGGCACCGGCATGACGGAGGGCGAGATCCTGGTGGAGGGGGACTGCGGCGCCTACGCCGGGCGCGGCATGCGCGGCGGCACGCTGATCGTCGAGGGATCGTGCGGGGCCTACGCGGCGGCGGAGATGGCCGGCGGGCGCCTGCGCATCGCCGGCGACGCCGGGGACTTCCTGGGCGCACCCCTGGCCGGCAGTCCGCGCGGCATGACGGGCGGCTCCGTCGTCGTCGGCGGCAACGCCGGGGACCGGATGGGGGAGCGCATGCGGCGCGGCCTGATCAGCGTCCAGGGGCAGGCCGGGGCGCTGTGCGGGGCGCGGATGATCGCCGGCACCATCGTGGTCGGCGGAGGCTGCGGGCCGGGCCTTGGGCTCGCCATGCGCCGGGGCACCATCCTGCTGCCGCGCCTGCCGGCGAAGCCGCCGGGCGGGTTCGCGGATGGCGGGGTGCACGACTGGCTGTTCCTGGAACTGCTGCGGCGGGACCTGCTGGCTGACGGTGCCTGGCCGGCTGGCCTCAATGCCGAGGGGATCCGCGCCCGCCGGCTGCTGGGCGACCGTTCGGCGGAGGGCCTAGGCGAGGTGCTTATCCTTTCCGGGGGATAGCTTGGACGCGGCGGCAACGCCAGATTGGTGGAGGTGCGAACAAAAACGCCTGTCGGCGGTCCGGGAGGGAGTGTGATGGGGGCTTGGCGTCTGCTGGTCGTCGTGTGCGCGCTGGTGCTGTCGTTCCCGGTGTACGGCGCCGACCCGACCACGATCCGCATCGGCTATCTGACGCGGGAGGAGGAGCCGGCCATCCCCCAGACCTTCCTCGAACCCGTGGTGGACGACGAGGGCGTGCAGGGCGCCCGTCTCGCCATCGCCGACAACAACACGACCGGGCGCTTCCTGAACCAGAGCTTCGAACTGGTCGAGGCCGTGGTGCCGCAGGACGGCAGCGTCGAGGAGGCGGTGCGCGCCCTGGCCGCCGACGGCGTCCGGCTGCTGGTGGCGGACCTGCGCGGCGACGCGCTGGCCGCGGCCGCGGCGGTGCCGGAAGCGCGGGAGATGCTGATCTTCAACACCCGCGCCCCCGACGACGCGCTGCGCAACGAGGGGTGCCGCGCCAACCTGCTGCACGTGGCGCCGAGCCGGCGGATGCTGGCCGACGGGCTGGCGCAGTACCTGGCGCTGCGGCGCTGGACGAACTGGCTGCTGGTGGTCGGGCGCACGCCGGAGGACGCGGCCTACGCCGACGCGCTGCGCCGCGCCGCCAAGCGCTTCGGCGCGCGGATCGTCGAGGAGAAGACCTGGACGTTCGAGGACGCCAACCGCCGCGTCGACACCGGTCACGTCACCATGCAGTCGGAGGTTCCCACCTTCACCCAGGCGCGCGAGCACGACGTGCTGGTCGTCGCCGACGAGGCCGACCGGTTCGGCGAGTACCTGCCGTACCGCACGTGGCTTCCCCGGCCGGTGGCCGGCACGCATGGGCTGGTTCCCACCGCGTGGGCGCGCGTGCATGAACAGTGGGGGGCGACGCAGTTGCACAGCCGTTTCGAGCGGCAGGCCGGGCGCTGGATGCGGGCGCGCGACTACACCGCCTGGACGGCGGTGCGCGCGGTGGGGGAAGCGGCGACGCGCACCGGCTCAACGGATCCGGAAGCGCTGGCGGCGTACATCCGCGGGCCGGACTTCGCGCTGCCGGCCTTCAAGGGGCAGGGGCTGACCTTCCGGGAATGGGACGGGCAACTGCGCCAGCCGGTGTTGCTGGCCGGGCCGCGCACGCTGGTGTCGGTGTCGCCGCAGCCGGGCTTCCTGCACCAGTTCTCGGAACTCGACACGCTGGGCGACGACCGGCCGGAGAGCCGGTGCCGAAACCGATCATAAGAAGTGGAGGGAAAGCGCCATGTGGATCGTCCGGGGGGCAGCCGCCGCGCTGCTGAGCCTCGCCGTCATCGGGCCCGTCCGGGCCGACACGATCTTCGTCTCGAACGAGAAGAGCAACACCATCTCCGTGGTCGATGGGGAAAAGCTGGCCACGGTGGCGACGATCAAGGTTGGCCGGCGCCCGCGCGGCATCACCTTCAACCAGGACATGACGCGCATCTACGTCTGCGTCGGCGACGACAACCGCATCGACGTGGTCGACGTGGAAGCGCGCAAGGTGGTGGACCGCCTGCCGTCCGGCCCGGACCCGGAGCTGTTCGTGCTGGAGCCGGCCGGGCGGCTGCTCTACGTCGCCAACGAGGACGACAACATGGTGTCGGTGGTGGACACCCAGGCCAAGAAGATCGTCGGCGAGATCCAGGTGGGCGTGGAGCCGGAAGGCATGGGCATCAGCCCGGACGGCAAGATCCTGGTGAACACCTCGGAAACCACCAACATGGCGCACTTCATCGACACGGCGTCGCACAAGATCGTCGACAACGTGCTGGTCGATGCCCGCCCGCGCGTGGCCCAGTTCACGGTGGACGGGAAGTTCGTCTGGGTGTCGTCGGAGATCGGCGGGACGGTCAGCGTCATCGACGCGGCCACCCGCAAGATCGTCCACAAGATCAGCTTCGCCGTCCAGGGCGTGCCGAAGGAAGCGGTGCAGCCGGTCGGCATCGAGCTGACCCGCGACGGCACGCGGGCCTTCGTGGCGCTGGGCCCCGCCAACCGCGTCGCCGAGATCGACGCGCGGACGTACGAGGTGAAGCGCTACCACCTCGTCGGGCAGCGGGTGTGGAACCTGGCGCTGTCGCCGGACGAGAAGCGCCTCTACACAACGAACGGCGTCAGCAACGACGTGTCGGTGCTGGACATGGAGCGCGGGCGGGTCGTCAAGTCCGTGGCGGTCGGGGGCGCGCCGTGGGGGGTGATCGTGAAGCCGTGAGGGACGACACCATACAGGCCCTGGAGGTGGAGGCGCTGAGCCACCGGTTCGGCGCGCGCACGGCGCTGGAGGGCGTGTCCTTCGCCGTGCCGGCGGGCCGGTTCGAAGTGCTGCTGGGGCTCAACGGGGCGGGGAAGACGACGCTTTTCTCGCTGATCACGCGGCTGTACAACAGCCGCTCCGGCGCTATCCGGGTGCTGGGCTTCGACATGCGCCGGCAGCCCACGCAGGCGCTGGCGCGCATCGGCGTGGTGTTCCAGCAGCCCACCCTCGACCCCGACCTGACGGTGATGCAGAACCTGCGCTACCACGGCGGGCTGCACGGGCTTGCCGACGCCGTGATCGGGGAGCGCGCGCGCGAGGAGCTGGCCCGCATCGGCCTGACCGAGCGCGCGGGGGAGCGGGTCCGCACGCTGTCCGGCGGGCAGCGGCGGCGGGTGGAGATCGCCCGCGCCCTGCTGCACCGGCCGCGCCTGTTGCTGCTGGACGAACCGACGGTCGGGCTGGACGTCGACCTGCGCCGGCAGGTGCTGGACCACGTCCACGCGCTGTGCCGGGAGCAGGGGTTGGCGGTGCTGTGGGCCACGCACCTGCTGGACGAGGCGCGGGCAGGCGATGGTGTGGTGGTGCTGCACCGGGGGCGGGTGCTGGCCGACGGGACGGTTGCGGACGTCTGCGCGGCGGCCGGCGCGGCGACGCTGGACGAGGCGTTCGCCCGCCTCACCGGCGCTAATTCCACCGGCAAGGGAGGGCGGGCATGAACACGGCGCTCTACTGGCGCTGCCTGCGCAGCATCATCGTGCGCGAGGGGCTGCGCTTCGTGCACCAGCGCGAGCGGTTCTTCGCGGCCCTGGTTCGGCCCCTGGTGTGGCTGGCGATCTTCGCGGTGGGGCTTCGCGCCGTGCTCGGCCTGTCGATCATCCCGCCTTATGAGACGTACATCCTGTACGAGGAGTACGTGGCGCCGGGGCTGGTCGCCATGATCCAGCTTTTCAACGGCATGCAGAGTTCGCTGTCCATGGTCTACGACCGCGAGATGGGCAGCATGAAGACCCTGCTGGTCAGCCCGCTGCCGCGCTGGTACCTGCTGGTGTGCAAGCTGCTGGCCGGCGTCCTGGTGTCGATCGCGCAGGCCTATGTGTTCCTCGGCATCGCATGGTTCTGGGACGTGCGGCCGCCGCCCTTGGGGTACCTGGCGGTGCTGCCGGCGCTGGTGCTGGGGGGGCTGATGCTGGGGGCGCTGGGGCTGGCGCTGTCGTCCTTCATCAGGCAGCTTGAGAACTTCGCCGGGGTGATGAACTTCGTCATCTTCCCGATGTTCTTCGCCTCCTCCGCCCTCTATCCCGTCTGGCGCATCCGCGAGGGCAGCCCGTTCCTGGCGCAGGTCGCCGAACTCAACCCGTTCACGCACGTGGTCGAGCTGATCCGCTTCGCGCTGTACCTGGACGTGGACGTGACCGCCGTGATCATCGTGTCGGGGGCGCTGGTGCTGTTCCTGGGTGCCGCGATCCTCGCCTACGACCCGGGGCGCGGCTTCTGGGCGCGGCGGGGCGGGCCGGCCGAACAGACGTAGGGGGGAACGGCGTTACCACCTGTCCGGTTGACTCCTCAGGCCCCCGGCCGCCGGCCGGGCGGGAACCGTGGGAGGAACGTTCATGACGACGGAAAAGAAGCAGCCGACGCCGCGCGGCGAGCAGGGCGTGCTGGGCAACAAGCAGGAATTCAAGAAGGACGAAGCCCAGGGCCGCAAGCCCGGCACGGACGAGCAGGCCAAGGACGAGATCGGCCACATGGGCGAGGCGACCAAGCGCAACACCAAGGCGAAGGACGTGCGCTGAGGGTCGCAATTGGCGGTGGTGCGCGGGGACGGCGACGGAGATTATCGGGGATTTCGCCTGTTGTGTGTCGAAAGGCTTGAGCGTCGACGGATGCCGGGCCTTCCAACACCACACTGGAGGAAATTCCCATGAGGGATCTGCGACGCGCGTCCATGACGTCGGTGCTGGCCCTTGCGTTCGCCTTCGCGGCGGTACCGGCGGTGGCCCAGTCGTCCTCGAACAATCCGTCCGAGCCGAAAGCCGGCGCGATGACTGGCACGCTGCCGGACAACTCGCTGGCCGAGCAGCGGAAAGGCGCCATCACCGGGGATACGGTCAAGCAGACTGGCCGGCAGGAAGGTTCGTCCGGTGCCTCGACGGACAGCCCGGCTGTTCCGAGCGGCAGGCTTCCGGACGATTCGCTGGCCGAGCAGCGTAAAGGCGCCATCGGCGGCACGGTCACCCAGGGCGGGGCCGGTTCGACGGAGTCCCCGCAGCAGTCCAAGCCGGGTTCCGGACAGTAGCGACGTCCGGCGGGATGGAGAGGCGGACGGCGGCCAGCGCGGTCGGATCCAGGACGCCTCTCCGGTCGCCGCCGGCGCACAGCGCGGTGCGGAAACCCAGGTAGTCGGGACCGAGCGGCAGCAGTGCCGGCACGTCGGCCAGGGTGAGCGAGCCTGCCAATCCGGTGAGCAGGCCGCGGCGGTGCGCGCCGTCGACGAAACGTGCCACCGCGCCGGTGTCCTTGTGCCGAAGCAACCCGCCGGACGCCTTTCCGGCGGTGTCGAGCATCGCGCCGGAGAACCCGGCGCGCGCGATGTCGTCCAGCAGCCGGTCGTCAGGCCAGAGGTCGGCGAACAGCACGGCGACGAGCCGGGCGCCGCGGCGCGCCTGCGCGGCCAGCGCGGTGACGCAGGCGGCGGGATCGCCATCGGGATTGCCATCGGGGGCGAGGCCGATCTTCACGAAATCCACGCCAAGGGCCCAGGTCTCGGCGACCCGCGCGGTGACCACCGCCGGGGCCATCGGCAGGTCGCCGACCGTGGCGCTGAGCGGTGGCCTGTGCGGCCATGCGCGGGTCAGCGCGACGGCTTCGGCGATGCGCTCCGGTGCCCAGGCGCCCAGCGCGCCGGCCGTGGGATCCTTGAGGTCCAGGATGTCGGCGCCGCCCTCGGCCGCCAGCGCCAGCTCGTCGAGGTCGGCGACGCTCGCCAGCAGGCGGGTCATGCCGCGCTCTCCGTCCCGGCGCGGTGTTCGGCGATGCGCTCCATCAGCCAGCCCCAGGCCTCCAGCTCGATGGGGCCGGCGGTCTTGCCGATGGCGATGGACAGGTATTCCACCTCGCGGTCGATCTTCTCGGGCGGCAGCAGATGCAGGCGGCTGACCAGGATGGCCCCCTCCACCACCGCCGCCTGCGCCCGGTTGAAGCCGCGGAACGGCCGGTGGTTGACGAGGTGCACCGGACGGCAGATCAGACGTGGGCGCGTCTCGTCATCCTCCACGCCGACCACCTCGACCTCTTCGTGCGCCAGCGTGCCGGCGAGCACGGCGCCGCGGATGCGTTGCGCCGGCCCGGTCGGCCAGTCGCGCCGCCGGCCGGTCACGCAGCCGGCGTAGACGCGCACATCATCGGTGAAGTTGACCACCGCGCAGCGCGTGGCGAGCAGGTTGTCCAGCGTGCGGGACGGGCGGAAGGGGGCCAGGACGTACCCCGTCCCGGTCACCGTGGCGCCCATGGGGGCGACGTGCACGCTTCCGGCCGGGTCGCAACTGGTGATGATCGTCTCGCGGATGAAGGTCACGGCGTCTCGTTTCCCGGCTTGGGGCTGCCGGACTTGGCGCTTTCCGGCTTGGGCGGGCGCGTCGGGCCGGCGGCGTGGAAGCCGGACGAGGCGTCGGCCGGCGGGTCCACCGCCACGCCCCAGCGCAGTTCGTTGTCCTGGCTGTAGCGCTTGCCGAGTTGCCAGGCGATCTGCGCGCGCGCCAGTTCGACGCCCAGGTAGAAGGCGTGCCCGGCGTCGCCGCGCGCATCGATGTGCGGGTACAGATCGAAGGGGTCGACGGCGACGTGGTGGCCGTCGCGGTTGTAGAGGTGGACGCCCTGCTCGGTGACCTCGATCCGGTAGTTCGGGTCGCGGACCCGGGCGGCGAGCTCGGCCACTTGATCCGGGGTGCTGACGAAGGGCTTGCGGTCGCGCAGGCACAACAGCGCCTCTCCGAAGCCGCGCGGCAGGGCGCCGGCCTCGCTGGCGGCAAGGAACTGGCGGCGCGCGGCGTCGAACTCGCGGACCGCGCGGCGGCAATGCGGGCTGACCTGCACGGCCAGCACGTGGTCGATCCGAAGCTCCGAGATGATGCCCATGAGCAACGCGTTCATGCCCGGCGTGTCGGCGTCCGTCAGTTCCGTCACGTTGCCGATGCCCATCAGGATGTCGAGGTCGGGATGGCGCGCGCGAACCTCGCGGTAGCGCAGCAGGGAGTCGGTGAAGCCGTGGTGGATCGGTTCGAGCACCGGGTCGGCGATGCAGCGCCGGCCATCCTTCGTGAGCGCATCGATGGCCCGGTGGAGCGAGGGCAGGTCGGTGGGGGTGGTGGGGATCAGCACGGGCACCGCGTCGGTCTCGCGGGCGACCCAGAGCGTGTCCTCGGTGAGGCTCAGCAGGAAGGAGGCGCCGGCCCGGGCGCCGCGCAACAGAAATTCCGGCTCCAGGGAGTCGACGCTGACCGTGTGGCCGGCGTCGCGGAGCGCTCCGACAGCCTCTTCCAGATGCGGGAAGGAATCGTCGGGCAGGGCGCCGAGGTCGATCACGTCCGCGCCGTCGGCCTTGAAGGCGGCGGCGCGCGCGAGTATGGCCGGGATGTCCAGGCGCGGAGCGTCGACGATCTCGGCGAAGATGCGCGTGTGGTAACGGCTGAGGTCCAGCGGGGCGGCTTGGCGGCGGAAGTGCTGGGGCAGGTCCTCCAGTTCCTCCGGGCCGAGCGCGAAGCGCACGTTGAAGTGCGAGGCGAGGCGGTCGAGGTCGCCGCGGAAGCGGCCGGGCAGCATCACGAGGTCGGCGCCGTGCGTTGACTTCAGGCGCCGCAGGACGATCTCCGTGGTGGCGAGAGCCGCGACCTTGATGCCGAGGTTCACCACCGTCGCCTGGAAATCCAGCGGCTGGAGGCCATCGAGAAGGCGGCGCAGGCGCGGTTCGGCCAGTTCCCCGGTGAGGAACAGGATGTGCCGGGGCGTTCCACCATCAGGCATCGACCGCGCCCCTTTCGGGCAATAGGCGGGATCCGGCGGGCGTGCCGTGCGCCAGGGCCTGCGCGAAGCGGTGGTGATCGGCGCGCGACACGCACCAGACGGTTCCCGTATAGCGGGCGACCCGGTCGGGCAAAGCGGGATCGACGATGCCGTCGGCCGCCATGCGGGACACGGGCGACGGCGCGTCGGGCAGGCGGGCGGACTTGACCAGCACCGCGCAGGCGGCGCCAAGCGCTTCGGCGAGCCAGACGGCGAGGCTGTCGGAGGTCACGTCCCAGCTCTCGGCCACGTCGGCCGCGTCGGCCATGGGGAGCGGCATCCAGACGGCGGGGCTCGGCACGGCGTGCAGGTCGTCGCGCGTGCGGGCGGGCGTCAGGCGCGGCTCCAGGTCGGCCAGCGCGGTGCCGTACTGCTCCATGGCGAGAAGCGCCATGCGGTGCGCCGCGCGGTCGCCGAAGCCGAGGCAGGGTTGCGCCGCGCGCACGGCGTCGGCGAAGGGACCGCCGCCGGGAACGACGACGCAGCGTACGGAGCGCTGCGTCGCCAGCAGGTCCAGCCAGCACCGCAGTTCCGGGGCCGCCCACAGGCTGCCGCCCAGCTTGACCACCCACAGCGTCATGGCGCCTTGCGGCGGGGTCATGGCGCCTCGCGGCGGGACCGTTCGAGGACGACGCCGACGCCGCCGGATTCCGGAACCACGTCCAGCTTCTCCACCTGCACCCGCGCCTTGACCACGCGCGGATCGGAGAAGCAGAGCGCGACGATCCGCTCGGCCAGGGATTCGACGAGGTGGA
This sequence comes from Azospirillum sp., assembly GCA_035629155.1. Classification (GTDB taxonomy): domain Bacteria; phylum Pseudomonadota; class Alphaproteobacteria; order Azospirillales; family Azospirillaceae; genus Azospirillum. Next base: position 76,321 of record DASPIO010000046.1, read on the forward strand.
TGTGCTCCCCATCGCGCAACGCGCGGATGCCGTCGATCAGGAAGTCGTAGGACAGCACCTGGTCCAGGTCGTCGGTCAGCGGCTGCTCCGGCCAGGGCAGGGTGAGGCAGACATTGATGCGCACGCGCTGGCGGCGGCCTTTCTCGTGCCCCCACACGCCGATCCGGAACTGGTCGACGTAGTCGCGCAAGGTGATGTCGTAATGCCGGACGCGGTCCGCGGCGGGCCGGAAGGGCACATAGCTCAGCAAGGCATCGTCGGCCACACGGTCCCTCCTCCCTGCATGGGCGGGGGCGTCACCCCCGTCTGAATTCTTGTTCCGGATGATGTGCGCGGTCACGGCGGGGGCGCGAGGCGATTGCGCAGCAGCCACTCGACGCCGTGCCGCCACGCCCGCTCGTTGTCGCCGCGGATGTCCGCGATGCCGACCGCGACGGGCTCTCCATCGCTGGTCCGGCGCATTATAATCCGCACGCTGAGGACCAGGGTGCTGATCTTGTGGATGAGCCCGGTTACCACAATATCGGCGCCCGCCTTGCGGCCCAGGTCGATCTCGCAGCCGTTGCAGAAGCGTATGGCGTCGGGCAGTTCGGATGCGTACGGGGTGTCGCGGATCCGGGTCACGGCGAGACGGCCGGAGGCGGCCAGTCCCTCGCTCAGCAGGGCGGTCATGCGTTGCAGCCGCCCGGCGTGATCGGGGTGCTCGCCCTCGCCGCTGGTGTCGGTGATCTCCATGTCGAACACCAGGACGCGTAGCGGTGGATCGGCCAGGGCTGCGGCCGGGGCCATGGAGGGGAGGAGGAGGAGTGCGACCACCAGAAGCGCCCGTCTCATCGCGTTAAACCCTATCCGAAAGACATGCTAGCCAGCGCCGCCGATGTCGGCACAATCAGGGGATGACCCGTCGAACGCCCCTTCCGCTTCTCGGCCTGCTGTGTCTGCTCTCCGGCCCCGTCGCGGCGGCCGAGCGCAACCCGGACTGGCCATGCGTGCAGATCCTGGTGCCCGCGCTGGAGCCGGGTCAGATCTGGGCCGGCGATCCCATCGCTGGGAAGGAGGGGGCGTGGCGGGACGTGCCCGGCGTGGCGCCGCTGGTGACGATGGCGCTCGACCGCTCCGTCGACGTGGAGCGGGTGGAGGCCGAGATCGACCGCTTCGCCGGGACCCTGGGCGCCGACCGCAACGCGGTGCTCACCGCGCTGTTCGCCGGCATCTTCGAGGGCATCAACCGGGAGCGCGGGGAGACCATCGCGGCCATCCTGCGCTACGCCCGCCAGCAGCGTGCGCTGCTCGATCGGGTGGCCGAGGATCTGGCGCGCCTGGAAACCTTGCCGCCGCAATCGCCCGAGGCATCGGAGGTGCGCGAGCGGATCGCCTGGAACCGCCGCATCCTCGACGACCGGCGGCGCTACCAGACGGCCGTGTGCGAGCAGCCGGTGCAACTGGAACAGAGGCTCGGCCGGCTTGCGCGCGCGATCGCCGCCCATCTGGAATGAGGTCCTTCAGTTCGACGCGGGACTCGTGAAGGGTGTCGCGGGTTCCAGGGAGAAGCCGGCCTCCCGCCAGCCGTCGGTGCCGTCTGGATACCAGTGGACGTTGCGGTACCCCCACTCGACGGCCCGTTTGGCGGCGTTCCAGGACATCCAGCAGTCGCGCTCGCAGAAGATGACCAGCCCGGCGTCGCGGTCTCCGCCGCTGAGCGTTTCCAGGCCGGTGCGGAAATAGCGCTCCTGCTCGGCCGACAGGGCGCCGAAGCCAACGTTCGGCAGCCAGACGGCGCCGGGCAGGCTGCGGCGCGGCGGCGGCATCCACACGGCGCCGGCGGGCCGGTCGGCGGGACGCGGCGGGGCCGGCATGACGTCGATCAGGCGCATGTCCGGGGCGCGGTCGAGGAGGGTGCGCAGCTCGCGCGCCCTTACGGTGGCGGCGCCGGACAGCGACGCGGGCGTCGGCGCCCGGTAGTCGTCCATGCGGTAGCCGGCCGGGGCCTTGGGCGGCTCGGCGGCGGGCGGTTCGGCGGCGGTGAGCTTCTTCAGGGTGCCGTCGGGGGCGACCAGCGGCACGTGGTAGCGCGCGAGGATGCGGTCGATGTCGCCCTGGCGGCGCGTGATGAAGTCGTTGAGCCAGTGCTTCCACTCCGGCTCCTCGGCGCGGATGCCCATGGAGATGTTGAACTGGAGCGGCACCGGCCCCTTCTCGTTCACCAGCGGGACGACGGTCAGGGGCACGGGCTGGCGGGCGGCGAAGTAGCCGGCGATTGGACCCCAGATCACGGCGGCGTCGGTGCGTCCGGCCGCGACGTCGGCGATGGCGTCGGCCGCCGGGTTGTGCGCGCGCGTGTCGGTGTTGAGCTGGTACGGCTCGCTCCTGGTGATGCCGTAACGGCGCAGCAGGTTCACGGCCGGCGTGCGCTCCACCACGCCGATGCGGGCGTTCTGCAGGGAAGGATCGCCCACGCTTTGCGCCGTGATGCCGGAATCCGTGCGGTAGACCAGGGCGTAGACGGTCCGGTAGTAGGGGTTGGTGTTCTGCATCAGCTCTTCGCCCGACGCCGTGCCCATCACCAGATCGCAGTGCCGGGCGCGCAGCGTGTTGCGGACGAAGCCGATGGTCTGCGGCCACCAGAAATAGGTCACCGGCCGTTTCAGCTCCTCGCCGATGAGGCGGGCGATCTCGTTTTCGAAGCCTTCCAGGCGTTCGTTGGAGAAGGGTAACAGGTTGCCGTCGGCGCAGACCCGGACCGCGTCGCGGTCCGTCGCCTCCACGGCAAGGGCCGGCGTGGCGAGCATGCCGGCCGTCAGGATCCCGCAGGCGATGGCGAGGTGCCGGGCTGCCATGGACGTCTCCTTAACTGCCGATGCGCTAACTGCCGATGCGTTGCGGGCGTCCCCCCGGCAGGGCACCGTCGGCGCGCGCCTTCAGGTAGCGGTAGATATCCTCCAGGTGCTGCGCGACGTTCGGGTCCATGCCGAAGGACGGCATCACCCTGTCGCCGGTCGCACCCGCGACCTGCCGGCCGTTGATCACCACCTCGGAGAATTGCTGGAAATTCAGGCGCTTCAGCGAGTCCACAAGGGCCGGCGCGAAGGAGGAACCGGTGGCGTCGAAGCCGTGGCAGGTGTGGCAGGTGGAATGGAAGCGTCGGTAACCGTTGTATGTGCCGCGGTCCACCTGGCCGTCCTTGACGGTGTAGGTCGGCTCTCCGTCCTTGGTGTACGGCGCGTCCTTGTCGGCCGCGGCCGGGCCGGCGACCGCCACGCTCAGGAGGGCGAGGGCGAGCACGCGGGCGGGCAGCCCGACGATGTCCTTCATGGTCATCAATGTCCTCAGTGATCGCGGGCAGGGGCTGAGAAAAGAATCCCCGGTGTTCCGAGGAACACCGGGGTTGCGATCCGCCGCTTACTTCTGGTCGGGCACGTGGAACACGGTGAGCACGCCGCCGAGCTGGGTGTACTCGCCCAGCGACTTGTGCGCGCCGACGGCACCCAGGCCGGCCGTCTCGATGCCCGTCCCGGTCGCCCGGTTCGGGTGCACCGCCTGGTGCCACGCACCGGCACCCGACTCCTGCGTCAGGCCCGCCGCCAGACCGATGCCGGCCCAGCCGCCCACGCCCGACAGCACCGCGATGTACTGCTTGCCGTTGTGGGTGTAGGTGTTGATGTTGCCGATGATGCCGGACGGGGTCTTGAAGCGCCACAGCTCCTGCCCGTCCTTCATGTTCACGGCGACGACGTAGCCTTCCAGCGTGCCGTAGTATGCCACGCCGCCCTTGGTGGTGAGCGCACCGCTCCACACCGCGAAGCGTTCCGGACGGGACCAGACGATCTTGCCGGCAGCGGGGTCCCAGGCGATGAAGTTGCCCATGCCGCCGTGCGAGTTCGGCGTCGGGTACATCGACACGGTGGATCCGACGTAGGCCTGGCCGGCCGTGTAGGACACCGAGAACGGCTCGTAGTCCATGCAGATGTGGTTCGTCGGCACGTAGAACAGGCCAGTGTCCGGCGAGAAGGAGGCCGGCTGCTGGTCCTTGGTGCCGAGCGCCGCCGGGCAGACCCCTGTGGTGTTCTTGTCCTCGCCGTTGGCGAAGGTGCTGTACTTGTCGACGACCTTCGGGCGGCCCGTCTTCATGTCGATTTCAGTGGCCCAGTTGACGGTCGGGTCATACTTCTGCGCCACCAGCAGCTCGCCCGTCGCCCGGTCGAGGGTGTAGGCGAAGCCGTTGCGGTCGAAGTTGACGAGCACCTTGCGCTGCTGGCCACCGATGCTGATGTCGGCCAGGATGTTCTCGTTGACGCCGTCGAAGTCCCATTCGTCGAAGGGCGTCTTCTGATAGACCCACTTGGCCTCGCCGGTCTCGGGATCGCGGGCGAAGATGGTCATCGACCACTTGTTGTCGCTCTTGCTGCGGTCGCCGTCGACGGCGCGCTGCGCGGGGTTCCAGGTGCCGGGATTGCCGGTGCCGTAGTAGATGAGGTTGAGGTCGGGGTCGTAGGTGTACCAGCCCCAGGTGGTGCCGCCGCCGCGCTTCCACTCGTCGCCGGGCCATGTGCTGACGCCGAGGTCCTTCTGACCGATGGGCTTGCCCATCATCGTCGTCTTCTGCGGGTCGATCTTCACGTCCGCGTCGGGACCGGTCGAATAGGCCCGCCAGACCATCTTGCCGCTGTTGGTGTCATAGGCCGTCAGGTGGCCGCGCACGCCGAACTCGCCGCCGCTGATGCCGACGTAGACCTTGTCCTTGACCACCAGCGGCGCGGCGGTGAGCGTCTCGCCCTTGGTGTGGTCGCCGTTCTTCGCCTTCCACAGCTCCTTGCCGGTCTGCGCGTCGAGGGCGACCAGCGTGTTGTCGGCCTGCGCAAGGAAGACCTTCCCGTCGGCGACGGCGACGCCGCGGTTGACGGTGTCGCAGCACATCACGGGGATGACGGTCGGATCCTGGACCGGCTCATACTTCCACACCACGCGGCCGGGTTCCTTCAGGTCCAGGGCGAAGACCTTGTTGGGGAACGGCGTGTGGATGTACATCATGTCGCCGATGACGATCGGCCCGCCCTCGTGGCCGCGCAGAACGCCGGTGGAGAAGGTCCAGGCGACCTGGAGGTCCTTGACGTTGTTGGCGTTGATCTTGTCCAGCGGGCTGTAGCGTTGACCCTGGTAGTTGCCAAGCTGCGTCGCCCAGTTGTTGGGATTCGCTTGGTTCTTCATGACGCTGTCATTCGCGAATGCTGAACCGGCCACAAAGAAAGCAGCCGAAACCAGCAGCCACCGCGACAAGTCTTTCATGGTGTTCCCTCCCATTTTGGCGTTTATTGCCACCGAATAACGAATGGCGCTTGCTCTATGGCAGCTTTGTAGACGCGCAACGGGGTTCTGGTCAGACAATCGCTTGTCACCGATTAGATGCTAAATCTATATTGAGCTGCGGGCTCAGTCAAGTCGATGGCGGAAAAGAATCCGTATCTTTAAATGATACTTTGGTCTCTATCAGTTGTGCGCAATTAAGTAGTGGTATGTCTTTCGAGGATATTCTTATGGATATGCCGGCCTGTATATTGTCTTGTTGATTTTGTTGCGGCGCAAAAAATATATTGCGGCGCAGCGAATTTGCGGCCGGTGTTTTCGTGCGGAACGTGCCGCAACGCCGAACGCCACGCGGTGTTAACCAGCCAGCACATGGTGACTTTATGATCGAATTGGTTTTGGTGGTCTGTCTGCTGTCGCGGCCCGACGAGTGCTCGGTGGAGCGCCCGGCCTTTCTCGCGCCGTTCCACAACGTCGCGTCATGCACCCGCAACGGCTACATCAACGCCGTCCAGTGGGAGATGAGCAATCCGCGCTACAGCGTTCGTCGCTGGCGCTGCTCGCCGCCGCAGACCTGATTCATGGGAACCTCGCAGATGGGCGCCAAGCCGCAGGTGCGGCCCGACACCCGCTGCGGAAATCGTCGGGCTGTGCCGGCGCTTGGCACCAATCTACGGGAACACGTTACACGCCGCGCGGCTTGGGCCGGTTGCCCGCCGTGCACTGGACCCGCGTCAACTGGTATTTCGGGTGGTCGTTGACCCACTTGGCGCCCTCGATCTGCCCGGCGATGTGGCAGCTGGACATGGTCAGGGGCTGATCGTCCGGGATGTAGGGGGTAACCGTCTGGCACTGGGTCGGTTCGGACGCCAGGCAGAACATCAGCGACAAGGTGACAAGCATCGGGCACTCCAACGCGCGAAGCACTGTGGACCAAGGCGACACGGGGTGGTCCTGGCAAGTGCTGTGCCATCCCGCACAGGGCAGGATGGCGGCGCGCCGGCTGTCCAGACTATGACCTGCACCGCATCTCGGTGCAGAAATTAGACAGCAAAGCTTAATGGTGCCTAAACGGAGGTCGTAGGCCGTGCGTCCGGGCCCACTGCGCGGCGTCTATGACCGTGGCGCCGCGCTCCGCCTTCGCCGGGGGCTCTTTCGCCGGGGGCTGGGCGGCCGCGCGATGCTCGATCTGCACGCGCCCGCCGGTGACCCGCAGGATCATGTCGGCGCGGCGCAAGGTGGACACGCGATGCGCAATGATGAAGGTGGTGCGTCCGCGCATCAGCTCCTCCACCGCGTCGGCGACGGCGGCCTCGGTGTCCTTGTCCAGGGCGCTGGTCGGTTCGTCCAGAATGAGGATGGGGGCCTGCTTGAGGAAAGCGCGGGCAAGGCAGATCCGCTGGCGCTCGCCGCCCGACAGCATGAGCGCCCGTTCGCCCACGAGGCTGCGGTAGCCGCGGGGCAGGGCGGCGATGAAGTCGTGGGCATGGGCGCGGCGCGCGGCCTCCTCGACCTCCGCCATGGTCGCGTCGGGCCGGCCGTAGGCGATGTTCTCGGCGATGGTCGTGGAGAACAGCGACGGTTCCTGCTCCATGATGGCGAACTGCCGGCGCAGATCCTCCAACCGGTATTCGCGCACATCGATGCCGTCGAGGCGGACCGAGCCCTCCACCGGATCGACGAGCCGGACCAGCATGTTCACCAGCGTGCTCTTGCCGGACCCGGTGCGGCCGACGATGCCGACACAGGTGCCTGGCGGCACGGTGAAGGAGGCGTTGCGCAGCACCGCCGGCCCGCCGCCGTAGGAGAAGGAGACGTGGCTGAACTCCACGGCGCCCTGCGCGGCACGCAGCGGCAGCGCGTCCGCCTTCTCGGGGATGGCCGGCGGCGCCTCCAGCAGTTCGAAGGCGCGCTCGCCACAGGCAAAGGCCGACTGCTGGGCCACGATGTGCTCGGCGATGGCCTTCAGCGGTTCGTAGAGCTGGGCCATGTAGGCCAGCAGCACGACGAGGTCGCCGACGCTGAGCCCGCCCGCCTGCACGCCGCGCACGCCGATGTACAGGACCGCCGCCGTACCCAGGGCGACGGCCAGCGCCAGCACGATGCGGAACCCGGCGTCGATCAGCATGACCGACAGCCGCGCCAGGAAGACGGCGCGCCCCTGGTCGACGAGGCGCTGCGCCTCCTGTCGCTCCCGCCCGGTGGTGAGGACGACGCGACGCGCCCCCAGCACTTCGTAGGCCAACTGCGTCAGCCGGCTTTCCAGGTCGCGCACGCGGTGCCAGCGGTCGCACAGCGGGCGCTGCTTGAGGATGATGAGCACGATGAGCGGCACGGCGGTCGCCAGCGCCACCGCCGCCATGCGCGGGTCGATCAGCGCCGTGACCCACACCACCCAGATGACCGAGCCGGTCTTCGTGATGAGCGGTATGACGCCCCAGATCGTCATGGCCTGGAGCGCCGGGGCGTCCTGGCTGACGCGGAAGACCTGATCGACCACGCCGCGGTCGTCGTGGCGCACGGGCGCCTGGGTGAGCGCGTTGCCCAATACCTTGCCGCGGAAGCCGCGCACCATCTGGTCGGCGATGGTCTCGCGGTAGAGCCATTCGACCATGGTGTGGACGATGGCCAGCAGGGCGATCAGCACGCCGGCGCCGAGGCACAGGTAGAGGATCGTCTCCTTGTCGCGCAGCACGTCCCAGGGCAGCAGGCGGGCCAGGAAGCCGGGCAGGGGATCGTCGCCCAGCACGCTGTCCAGGATGACCTTCACCGGGATCGGCGCCAGGAGCCCGATCGGTGTCGCGAGCAGGCCGAGCACCAGGATCACCGCGAGTTGCGGATACCAGGGACGAGCTTCCTTCAGCGCGCGCCAGTAGATGGCGCTCGGCAGCGTCTTCTTCACCATGGTCGGTTCGCCCGCGTTGATGATCCCCGCGGTGGGCGAAAGCCATGGAGCCGCCGGGAGTTTCAGGCTCGAACAGGACGCCCGGCCGGGAATCCGTGGAGCCTCCCTCCTCGATATTGTGCTGGAGGAGGAGGGTCGCCATCGATATTGCGGCCAGCATGACCTCCCCGATCGTCGTAACTAGATCGGGGGCGCGGATTCGGACGGGTCCGCCGAAGTTTCTGGGCGCGCCGTGCCTAAAGGACAACGTATTGCCATGTTGGGCGTACAAGCGACTTCCGGGGGAATCGGTGTTTGCGCCAAGGGGGCGGCGAAATATGGCAGCGGTGTTGCCGCTTGTGCGGTCCGTGGAGCGGGCGCTGGTCGCGGTCAATACGACAACGTATTGACATATGTGCGTGGCTGCCTCTAACATTGGGACACCCTGCAAGCGAGGATCAGCGATGGACTTCAGCCTTACCGAGGAGCAGCAGGCGCTGGTGGATGCCGCCGGCCGGTTCGCCCGGAGCCGTCTGGCACCCGGCTATCGGCAGCGGGAAAAGGCGCTCCGTGTGGAGCGGGAGATCGTTCTGGAGATGGGAGGACTGGGCTTTCTCGGGCCGGAGTTGCCGGAGGGCTACGGCGGCCTGGGTGTCGACCGCGTGACCAGCGGCCTGCTGCTGGAGCAGATCGCCTACGGAGACTTCAACGTCTCCTATGTCAATCTGCTGGCGTCGCTGTGCGGGCAGATCATCGCCCGGCACGCCCGGCCGGAGATTGCGGCGGAATGGCTCCAGCCGGTCATCGCCGGCCGGGCGCTGATCGCCATCGCGCTGACCGAGCCCGGCGCCGGGTCCGACGCCGCCCGGCTGAAGCTGCGCGCCGTGCGCGACGGCGATGATTTCGTGCTGACCGGCGAGAAGACGTCGATCTCCATGGCGACCCAGGCCGACGTGGCGGTGGTGTTCGCCCGCACCGGGCAGGAGGCCGACGGGGCGCGGGGCATCAGCGCCTTCCTCGTGCCCATGGACGTGGCCGGCGTCACGCGCACCGCCTTTGACGACATCGGGACGCGTCCGGTCGGCCGGGGTTCGATCTTCTTCGACGGCGTGCGCGTGCCGGCGGCGATGATGCTGGGCGACGAGGGGCAGGGCTTCGTGCAGGTGATGCAAGGGTTCGACTACAGCCGCGCGCTGATCGGCCTGCAATGCCTGGCGGTGGCACGCGCCTCGCTGGACGAGACGTGGCGCTACGTGCAGGAGCGCGAGGCCTTCGGCAAGCCGATCGGCGACTTCCAGGGCGTCAGTTTCCCGCTCGCCGAGGCGGAGACCTCGTATCAGGCGGCGCGGCTCCTGTGCCTGCGCACCTTGTGGCTGAAGGACCAGGGGCTGCCGCACACGGCGGAGGCGGCGATGGTCAAGTGGTGGGCGCCCAAGCTGTCGTGCGAGATCATCCAGCAATGCCTGCTGACGCACGGGCACGGTGGTTACGGCGGCGATTACCCCTTCGGCCAGCGGTACCGGGACGTGCTGGGACTGCAGATCGGCGACGGCACGGCGCAGATCATGAAGATGATCATCGCCCGCCAGATGGCCGCGGCCTTCCGTCCCTAAAGCTCGGACATGTTCCGTTGCAGGCGGCTGATGTAGTGGATGAAGGCGAGGCGGTCGTCGAACGAGAAGCCCTTCAGCGCCTCGTCGTAGAAGGCGTGGATGGGGGCGGCCAGGGCGGTCCACAGCTCCTCGCCCCTGGCGCTGAGCTTCACCTTGCGGGAGCGGCGGTCCTCGGTGCCGGTGGCCCGCTCGATCAGGCCGTCGCGCTCCAGCCGGCCGAGCAGGCCGGCCAGGTTCTGGCGGCTGACCAGCAGGTAGCGGGAAAGCTCGCCCACGCTCATGCCCTGCTCGGCCTGCGGCCGGGACAAGGCACCCAGGACCGACCACTGCTGTGTCGTCACGCCGAAATCATGGAGGGCCTGCGTGCCCTTCGTCTGGAGCGTGTTCGCCGCCTGGAAGAAGCGAAAGAAAAGACGATTGTTGATCTCGGCGATCGCCGCCGTCTTTTCGGAGGTGAGATCTTTCATCAAAGGACGGGCCCGGTTCGCGCCGTGGTCATTGGAGCACTGGCAAGGTTTCGAAACAATTTAATGCAGGAGGAAACGGAATGCGAGGGATCAGGGGCAAGGTCGCGGTGGTCACCGGCGGGGCCGGCGGCATCGGCACCGCCATCTGCCGCCGCTTCGGCGAGGAGGGGGCGAAGGTCGCCGTCTTCGACATCAACAAGGACGCCGCCGAGGAGGTGGCCGCCGGCATCCGGGGTGAGGGCGGCGACGCCCACGCGTTCGCGGTCGACCTGACCAATCAGGAGGCCGTCATCACCGCCGTGGCTGCGGCGGAGGAGGCGCTGGGACCCATCGGCATCCTGGTGAACAACGCCGGCTGGGACCGCGCCGGCAACTTCCTCGACACCGACAAGGCGCTGTGGGACCGCATCGTCGCCGTCAACCTGTACGGGCCGCTGTACATGCACCACGCGGTGCTGAAGGGCATGGCGGAACGCGGCGAGGGGCGCGTCGTCAACATCGCGTCGGACGCGGCGCGCGTCGGCTCCTCGGGCGAGGCGGTGTACGCCTACTGCAAGGGCGGGCTGGTGGCGTTCTCGAAGACGATGGCGCGGGAACTCGCCAAGAAGCGGATCAACGTCAACGTCGTCTGCCCCGGCCCGACCGACACGGCGCTGTTCCGCGACTTTTGCGGCGATGGCGAGTACGGCGACAAGCTGCGCGCGGGGCTCGCCCGCTCCATCCCCTTCGGCCGATTGGGCCAGCCCGACGATTTACCGGGAATCGTGGCTTTCCTGTCGAGCGACGACGCATCGTTCATCACCGGTCAGGTCATCAGCGTGTCCGGCGGCCTGACCATGGCCGGCTGATCCGACAATCCATCTCAGGGAAGGAACCGCATCGTGGATTACAAGGACATCCTGTACGTCAAGGAAGACGGCATCGCCACCATCACCATCAACCGCCCGGACGTCTACAACGCTTTCCGCGCCGACACCTGCGAGGAGATGATCCACGCCTTCAAGGACGCGGATTTCGACAAGAGCATCGGTGTCGTCGTGCTGACGGGGGCGGGCGACAAGGCGTTCTGCACCGGCGGCGACCAGAGCTCGCACGACGGCGGCTACGGCGGGCGCGGCGTCATCGGATTGCCGATCGAGGAGCTGCAGAGCGTCATCCGCGATATCTCCAAGCCGGTCATCGCGCGCGTCAACGGCTTCGCCATCGGCGGCGGCAACGTGCTGGTGACCGTCTGCGACCTGGCGATCGCGTCGGAGAAGGCGCAACTGGGGCAGGTGGGGCCGAAGGTCGGTTCCGTCGATCCGGGATTCGGCACGGCCTATCTGGCGCGCGTGGTCGGCGAGAAGAAGGCGCGCGAGATCTGGTACCTCTGCCGCCGCTATTCCGCGCAGGAGGCGCTGGCCATGGGCATGGTCAACGCCGTGGTCCCGCACGACCAGTTGGACGCCGAAGTGCGCAAATGGTGCGAAGAGATCCTGGAGAAGAGCCCGACGGCCATCGCCTTCGCCAAGCGCTCCTTCAACGTGGACAGCGAGATGATCCGCGGGATGTCGTCCCTGGCGATGCACGGGCTGAAGCTCTACTACGAGACGGCCGAGTCCGCCGAGGGCGGCAACGCCTTTCGCGAGAAGCGCAAGCCGAACTTCCGCAAGTACGTCAAGTAACCGTCCGCGTCGGGCGTTGGGTTGAGGCAAAGCCGAAAACCCAACGTCCGGCCCCCTCCGTTCCGTTCGAAGGTGGCGAAACCGGCCGCGCGCCCTAGACTCATGGCCGCTGCCGGTGTGCCCGGCAGGCTTCTGACCGGACGGGACCCATGACCACACAAAACGACGCCGCCAACCGCTCCCCCTCTGGCTTCGACCTGTCGCCGCCGTCGCCGGAGCAGCGCCGCAGCCTCGAAGCCCGGCTGACGGGCGAGGAGCGGCGCGTGCTGCTGGAGCACGGGACGGAGGCGCCGCATTGCGGCACGCTGCTCGGCAACAAGGAGCCGGGTGTGTACTGCTGCAAGTTGTGCGGCCTGCCGTTATTCCGCGCCGGCAGCAAATTCGAATCCGGCACCGGCTGGCCCAGCTTCACCACGCCCTTCGACAACGCCCACGTGGCGTTGGTGCAGGACAACAGCTATGGCATGGTGCGGGTGGAGATCCGTTGCGCCCGATGCGACAGCCATCAGGGGCACGTCTTCCCCGACGGGCCGCCGCCGACCGGCATGCGGTTCTGCATCAACTCGGTCTCGCTGACCTTCGTGCCGGAGGGCGAACCGCTGCCGGCGACGGTGGCGGACGTCGCGGCCGGCGGCCAGCGGTGACGCCAGCGGTGACGGACGAGTGCCGGATGAGCGCGATGGACCTGAACGAGACGCCCGCCTTTTCGATCCTGGATCTGGCCCCGGTGCCGCGCGGATCGACGCCGGGCGATGCGCTGCGCAACACGCTGGACCTGGCGCGGCACGCCGAGGGCTGGGGCTACACCCGCTATTGGCTGGCCGAGCACCACAACATGACCGGCATCGCCAGCGCGGCGACGGCGGTTGTCATCGGGCAGGTCGCCGCCGTCACGCGGACGATGCGCGTGGGCGCCGGCGGGATCATGCTGCCGAACCACTCGCCCCTGGTGATCGCCGAGCAGTTCGGCACGCTGGAGGCGCTGTACCCCGGCCGCATCGACCTGGGCCTGGGGCGTGCACCGGGCACCGACCAGTTGACCCTGCGCGCGCTGCGCCGCGATCCGGCGGCGGCCGAGGACTTCCCGCAGGACGTGCTGGAGCTGCAGGCGCTGTTCGGGCCCGAACAGCCGGGGCAGCGGATACGGGCGGTGCCGGGGACCGGCCTGAACGTGCCGCTGTGGATCCTGGGGTCGAGCCTGTACGGCGCGCAACTCGCCGCCACGCTGGGGCTTCCCTACGCCTTCGCCTCGCACTTCGCGCCGGACGCGCTGATGCAGGCCCTGCAGGTCTATCGGGAACTGTTCCGGCCGTCGGCGCAGTTGCAGCGGCCCTACGCCATGGTCGGCGTGAACGTGATCGCCGCCGAAACGGACGCCGAGGCGCGGCGGCTCTTCACCTCGCCCCAGCAGTCGTTCACGCACCTCGTCCGCGGCACGCGCGGCCAACTGCCGCCGCCCATCGACGACATCGAGAGTTCCTGGTCGCCCATGGAGAAGATGCAGGTTTCGCGGATGCTGGCCTGCTCGTTCGTCGGCGCGGCGGACACGGTGCGGCAGGGCCTGACGGACTTCCTGGCGCGGACGGGCGCGGACGAGCTGATCGTCGCCTCGGCCATCCACGACCACGCGGCGCGCCTGCGATCGTACGAGGTTCTGGCGGACGTGCGGCGGGTGATGACCGCGTGGAAAGAATAGAGGCTCGCCCGCGCGGCATCGTTCACCTCGACTCCCGGAAAATTTCGCGCAATGCTGCTTGAGCGTGGCGGTGGCAGGTCGTTGTCAAGCAAGCGGCCGGCCACATGCGGGAAGGCCAAGGGATGAGTGTCGAGGAAACGCGGGGGCGGGTAATTCCCGTCGAGCAGATGTTGGGAGACATCGCCGAGCGTGTGCATGGCGATCCGATCGGTCAGCTTCGAGCGGCCGTGTTCTTCATGGGGGCCGCTTTTCGGGTAACGCTGAACGCCGTCGAATTGCTGGCCGAGCATCTTCCTCCGGATAAGAAGGCCGAAGCCGAGCGTATGATCGACTTGGCGAGGGAGAACGCTGGCGGAGCCGTTAGAATCGGCATGAATCTCTCGGGCGATCTGCCATGACGGAACACGGAATCAAATACCTGAACGGCGCCATGGCCGAGGCCAACAAGCGCTGGGGTGCTCGTCCACCCATTGACGGTGGTGGTGGTGGCCCCCATGATCCTGGCATGGATGATCTCGTTCGCCGTGTCGACCGGATGGAAGGGCTTCTCGATGAGATGAAGCCTCTGCTCGCGCGCCTGGATGAGTGGTTGGGTCACCTTGCGACGAGAGCCGACCTGGAATCGGCGCGATCCGACCTGCTGGCGACAGTCAATGCAGTGGACATCAGGCTGGCGTCGGCACGGTCCGACCTGCTGGCGAAGATCAATACCGTGGACGTCAAGCTTACCGATGTTCCGAGCAAGACGTACATGTGGATGATCATCGGCGTTCTGGTGGCGACGATCCTCGCAGCCGGATCGGCGCTTCGCTGAAGTAATCCACGCCTCATCAATCCGAGTTGCGCCCCTGTTGCGTCCCGACGTTTGGACCGCGGCGCCCCAAAGCAAAAAGGCCCGCCGAAGCGAGCCTGCGGACCTGCATTTCCTAAAATTTGAAAGTGGTTGGGGGACTAGGACGTTCAGCCTACTCCCTAAGTCTATGAGAATCCGGCTCCCAGCGGGGAAGCGTCCGCGCCGGCTCGCCGTGCGTGGAACCGTAGAATGGCACTGATCGTTGGCCCCTGGAAGTAGGAGCATGAGTCTATTGCCAAAGTCAGGTGGCTGAGCACCACCCGGAAGCTGGGCCATGGTGCAGAGGTGATGTTAAGAATCGGAGGCAGGGCGCGAACGGCGGAAGGGTATGTCGAACTCGTCATAGCCCTTCGCAACATGTCGGCTCTGTGCAACGTGCTCGAGATAGGTCACGCACGAGGTGGTGGAATGAGCAGGAAAGTCAGAGTAACGTTGTACGATCCTGATCAGCGGGCCATCGAGAAGGCCCTGTCCCGTCGCTTGGACGAAGAAGCCTTGAGCTCAGGCCGGATCTCTCGCGAGGATATGCAATATGTGAATGGTGGGTATGGCATGTTCCGCAATGCGAGACTTGTTCGTCGGCGGAATGAGCCAAGCGCGAAAAAGTAGCTTCAGTGAGGATATTGGGACCTGCCAAAAGTGGGTTGATGACTTCAAATCTAAGCATTCTCTATCGCCAACTCGTCGAAGATGGGTGATAATCGTAATATTTGTCACCTACCAAAGCCTACCTATCAAATTTTATAAATTCAATCTTCGAGCGCTTTGAAGACTGCGTCCGCTGCGTCCTTGTAGAATTCGATGCTGATCCTGGTCCACAGCTCGTCGGGAAGGTCATTGAGCTGCTTGCGGGCGCTGACTGGCATCAGGAGCGTCTGCGCCTGGCGGTCCACGGCCAACTCGGCGATGCGCACCGCGTTGGGGATGAGCTCCACCGACCCGCCGAGGTTCAGCGAGCCCACCACGATCGTTCCCCCGCGGCTGTTCCGACCCAGCAGTGAACCGCACAGCGCCACCAGAACGGGTAGGCCCAGACCGGCCCCGGTCTTGTCGCTGTCCATCGCCCGCATCTGGATGGAGAACTCCTCCTCACGCGGGTTGCGATCGCCAACCACCTCGCGGGACCGGGCATAGAGGTTCTGCTCGCCGACCTTGACGCTCTCCCGGAATGACGGCGGCGTCGGCTGGTTCAGGATCTTCACGCCACTTCCAGGTCCGCAGGTCACCTCAAGCCGATACAGGCCCGGCGCCGTCTCCGCCGAGGCGCCAACCGCCCAGACCTGACCCGGAGGCAAGGGATCGCTCTCGATGGCTTCGTCGCTGTGGAGCTCGGGCGTGGAGACGAACTGCTCCACCCCATCGGCTCCCACGGTATAGCTGAAGTGCGTGTTCCGGAACTCGCTCTTGAACACGCGCTTCTGCTGCTCCTTGACCCGCCGGCGGGCCTCCAGCGCCAGCCGGACGATCCACTCCAGATCGTCATCCGGGATCGGCATGTCCGGGTCCGGGAAGAGCAGCTTGGCGATACCGTTGAATGTCTTGCGAACCGCCTCGATGTCGCGGCCGCTTAGGGCGCCGCCGAGGTGGACGCGCTCAAGCGCCTGAGTCCGGTTGGCGCTGCGCAGTCGGCTCCAGCACTCGCTGAGAAAGTCGCTGACCAGACCGAAGTGGTCGGTCAGGTGCTCGGTCGGGCTGAGCTTTGGGAAGTCCCAGCCGGGCACATAGGCGTGGAGGCGGTCCATGAAGGCGGTGTCGTTGCGCATTTCCGGCGGCAGCGGACTGAGCAGGTGCCCGATTTTCTGCTGCTGCTCCAGGTCGACATCCAGGTTGCCGACCATCACGATGGCCCCCTCGGCCCGGATGTTCTCCTTCCCGCGGCTGAACTGACCAGAGGCCATGTAGCCCTTCATGATGTTGACACCGTCCTTCTGGTCGAAGGACACGCCGGCGACCTCGTCGAAGCAGACGACGTCGTAGCGGCAGACCAAACCCCGCTCGCCGGACGAGTTGTTGACGAACATCTTCGCGACCGTGGCCTTGCCGCCGGAGATCAGGTGGGCATAGGGGGAGATCTGCTGGAACAGGTGGCTCTTGCCGGTACCGCGCGGGCCCAGTTCCACGAGGTTGTAATTCGCCTCCACGAAGGGGGCCATGCGAAGCAGCATGACCTGCTTTGCCCGGTCCGTCAGGGAAGACGGCTCAAGGCCGACGGACCTGATCAGGAAGTTCAGCCATTCGCGTGTGGAGAACTTGGCGCGGCCGCGGGCGAGCACCTCCAGGGCATCGGACTTGGAGAGCTGGATCGGACGCAGCGCCTCGATGCCGAAGGGCCTGCCGCCCTTCTCCTGAGCGATGACGGCATCGTACGACAAAGTGACCTCGGCATAGAAGCCGTCGGTCAGCATGCGCTCATTCTCGCGCACGACGCTGTCGTCGATGCGCACATCGCGCAGCGTCAGGCTGGGCAGCTCGGCGATGTAGCAGTCGTTCTTCGTATCCAGGCGCGCTTTGACGATATCGATGATCTTGACCGAGCCGCGGTCGCGCGCCTGGGCCTTGAACAGCTCCTCCGTCCCGGTGCGGACCGTCCGGTCGCGGAGCTGCTTTTCAACGATCTCCAGACCTTCGGCGATCTCATCCTCATCCACGCTTGCGCAGTAGCGGCCGAGAAGAAATTCAACGACGTAGGTCGGCACCGGGTACTGCCGGGCATACCGACGCACCAGATCCTTGCGCACCAGGAAGCCATCGAAGGCGGCAGCACCAAGCCGGTCCAGGCTGTCCATTTCCACGGTCATCATTCGTCTCCGACGGTCGTCATCTGCGCCGCGATCACATTGCCATCCGTGTCTAGAACGACGACGAAGGCGGCCGTGCCCATGTTGCTGTCGTCCTCGACCGCCAGACTGGCCTCACCGGTGTCTTTCAGCTCCTTGACGGAGGCGGCGATGCTGGTGCCCGGATTGTTTCGCTTCTGGCGAAGGTCCACGGTCAGTCCCGCCGTGGAGGTCTCGACCTTGATCCGGACGCGCAGGCCACGCCAACCCACCTGCTTGATGATGGCCGAGATGGGTACGGCGCCGCGGGAAACGGTCAACTCGGGAATGACACACTCCTGCAGGCTGATGCCGCCATGAGCGTATGCGGCATTGGCCAGATAGGATCCGACCCCCGGTGGCATGGCGATGCGGACATGTGGGTCCCAGTACCAGGGGAAGGTCGCAGCCCCCGGCGAGGCGCCATCTTTCACGGCGGCGCAGCGCGCCCATTTCGCCGAAGTCACCGACTTGGGCAGGTCGACCTTCGGCAGCCCTTCTGGCATGAGCAGCCAACCATGATCGGTGACGACGCGAACGCGGGGCCAGCCGACCGAAAGAAGGCTGTCGATCAGCATGACCAAGTCAGACAGCTCGTCCTCGATCTGGCGGATGAGCCCGATGTCGAGCTTGTGCCCCAACTCGTCCAGCTTGCCGGTCTCGCACCATCCGACGTCGCCGGCGCCGGCCGGTCCCTGCGGATTCGTCGGCGCGACGATGACGGCGCCCTTCTGCTCCAACGCTTGCCGCAGCTTCTGGACACCTGCCGCCGTCGTTGTTCCGGACAGGTGGGGGCAGAAGTCCTCCGGTGCGCCGCCCGGCCCGATGATCGGCCCGACCGGCATGGCGACGGGTTTGGCCGTCGCCGTGACCGTCGGCAGCGGCGCGAAGCGATGCCCTACGGTGCAGGGGAGCTGCATGCTCTCCAACTGCTCCCTGAGCGTCATGGCGACGTCGTAGCGGAGTCCATCCACGAACAGGAAGCAGGTCCCGGCTTCGGGCGTGAACGGATGGACCAGCGCGGATGCCGCCGTATCCGAGGCCCCCAGCAGGTCCTGGAGATGGCGGGCCGACTGATCCAGCCAGGGCAGATACAGGGCCCGGATGACCCGGCAGAGCGGCCAGGCGTGCGGCTTGTGCGCCATCGCCTTGGTCAGAGCCTCCAGCGCCGCGCGATCGCAGCGCCACCCGTCGGCGGCATAGGCGTCCGCCATCGCGGTGGCGTTGGCGCCGCCCAGGCCGGACCGCGCCATCTGGGCCAGTTTGGCCAGCGGCTGCAAGGCGTCCGCCAGGGGGCTCTCTCCCAGTTCAGCCCATGGGGTGTTGCGTCGGTCGGCGTGCTCCGCTTCCAGGGCGATGACCTTGTCGCAGGCGTCCTGATGCGGTAGGTCGACTGCGGCCTCCAGCCCGGCCCGCAGCCTTACCTCGCCGTCCTCATTGAAGCGCGGGTTGCGGTCGCTCCCGGCGAACAGGTCCTTGTAGGACATGCGCAGGACCTTGGAGAGGCCCGGATAGAGTTTGGGAGCGACACAGAACCGCCGCCAAACCCCCGCCCACGTCGGCGACTGGTCATTCACCAGCTTGTCACCGGCTGCCGTCACGCCGTCCGCTTCCGGGTCGAAGCCGTAGGTCTTGAGCCAGAGCTGGCGGATGGACTGCCATTTCCCGTCGTCGCAGCGCTGTCGGAAGGCCTCCGGCTCGCTCATCCAGCTCAGCAGGTCGCCGACCGGGTCGTCCACGTCAAGCTTCAGCAGGATCTCCGCATCGATGCGGCGACCGAGGAGAGAGACCACGGGTTCGGTCGCCACACGGGGGAGCATCCTCGTCAACGCATTGCGGGTGGCCTGATCGCCGGCGAGGTCGATCTCCAGCACCGCCTCCACGAACCCCTCGACCGTCCAGTCGCGGCCGTTCCGGTGGTGCCAGGTCTGGCCCCGGTAGCACAGCTCCACCAGCGGCTGATGGGCGGGCGGACAGTCCTCCGCCGAGCGCAGCACCGCACGCGCCACCCCCGGCAGGTAGAGCACGGGGATGGCATCCGCCGGCAGGTCGAGATCGGGCAAGGCGCGGTCGACGACGCATTTCAGCCAGATCGCAGGCCCGGTCCCATGTTCCGGGTCATAGAGACCCAGCGCATACAGGTGCGGCACCAGCTTGCGCAGCGGCTCAATGACGGGCCGCCACTGCCCGTCCGGGTCTGTCCAGAGGATGGCGGCCGGCGGCGCAACACCATCGGCTGTCTTCCCGGCATCGGCCAGTCCGTGCTGGATCGCCTCCAGGAGGGTCTTGGGGGCGGGGGGAGTCATTGGCGATGTCCCTTGGCTTTGCTCGACATCCTTCTTCGTGGGGGAAGGGTTCCGGCCGCCATACCCTTGATCCGGCAAGCGCAGGCGGAGCTGTGCACCGCCGCATGACGGAGGCGTCTGTTCAGGTTCCGTGCTGCAAGGTGCATGTGGGCTTCCCGCTAAGGGGAGATCGGATTCTCCCCGGTTTCATTCAATCGACAGGGTCATTCATTGGGCGATTGCGCCGGACCTCGATGATGACGGCCTTGCCGCATCCCGGCTCTGTTCCTTCAGCCAAAACTTGTAATCCGCTACGACCAACGCATCTCCCTTGGATTCGAGCATATCTAGCGCACTTAGGAATTTGTTCGCATTTAATTCCTTCAACTGGCCGCTGCACACGTTCTCAAGGATCTCCTTGCCGAGGCGGTAACCTGCCACATCAAGGAAATTATTAATTTTCTCCAATGTATCGGTCTCGGAGGCGGTGAAATCCTTGAAGTCGGGAAGCAGTCTGTAATTGTTCCGAAACCGCCCAATTGTACGCATGATACGCACCGCTAGGATCGCCTGGGCGCCGTTAATTTCATTCGTAAAAATTTTCTTGTAGAGTTTGCCGAAAATATCCTCCTCGCTTTTCTCTCCGGCGGCCATACCCCGCCAGACTTCAAGGACGGCGCGCGCCACTTCCGTCGCCGAGTACTCCTTTTCCGCCAAAGGTACATAGCTCCGCTTGCGTCGGTAGCGATAGCCTAGATCACTGATCGATCTTTCAAGAAATTCCTGGCGGATGTCATTTGCTTGTAGATCGGCAAGGTTCACGCTGCTCTGTCGATTGGTGGCGTAGGTGATATTGCGGACAAGTTGGTCATCGTCTTTCCCGATCTGATGCACCCGGATCAGTACGTAAGCCTCGGGATCTTTTCTTGTTTTGCTAAGTACTTCCGTTACAACCTTGCATGTCTGGCCGCCGTTAATGAGTTGCATGTTTGCCATGCTAATTGATATGTTTTGCTTGATTGGCTTGCTGAATTTCAGTTCATCGCAAACAATCGTAAGCCCATTGTTATAAAAGTAAAAATTTTCGACCTCTTTGCTATTAAGCGTTTCCGCGATATTGCTGTTTACGCTTCCTGCCTGGGTGCCCTGATAAAAGCGCACGTTCCTGTCGAGGACCTCGTCACCGCAGTCCTCCAGCATCTTTGCGACATCCTTGAGCCTGGCGCGGCCAACTAGGGCTTGCCGCTGTCCAAAGGTTTCGTGAATGTATTTACCGGTCAGCCGGAGCCTACCCTTCACCTCAGGTTTTGGGGTGATGATCCGATGGATCTCCATTGGTCCGATGTGCTCGAACTTGACATCGTCGCCGAAGTCGGCATTGGCGATCTTGTCGTCTCCGGCTTTACCCCACCCTATACCGTTGCTTGCAAGGATTACCCGGACCTGGGGGTCTGTCCGCTTAAGGTGGTTTCTGATCCTTTCAATTTTATGTGCCAACTTCAAATTTGCCGTGTATTTGGCATGATCGTTCAGGATAACTTCAATCGACCTGACCATGTCGTCAATTACCGTCTCGCTGAAATTGGACTCGCCGTCCATCCGCTTGTGAAGCTTCGTCTGCACGAGCGTGATCGGCAGCATGGAGCCGTTCGGCTCCGTCCAATGAATCGCGTCTATGCCGAGGTCCTTGCCGCCATCGACGATGGCCTCCAGCGCCTCGGAATCGTCGAGCCTCAGGGCAAGCTTCGTCACAAGAAAGGTGAAGGCGGTGGTGCGGAGCCGCCCCTCATCGTGTTCGCTCAGTTTTCCGGTGTCGGATGGCTTCAGGCCGCGCAGCTCGATCAACTCGGTCTGCTTGGCCTGGACGGTTTCCTGGATCAGCGTCTCCAGGTTCTGGGCCGCCGTGCCCATGCCAACCTTGTCCTCCGCCGCACTCATTGCCCGGTTCCCTTCCGCCCCCGCGCCGCGCGCTTGGCGTCGTTGTTGTAGTGAAGATCGTTCCAACGTTGGCCGTCGAACTCTGGTCCGCCGGCGAAATTCGCGGTCTTCTGGTCCCAGCCCCAGAACCAGGGATAGTCATCCTTCGGGCGCGTCGGCTCCTTCCCGCGATCCTTGTCCCACTTGATGCGCGGGGTGACGCGCAGGATGCAGGCGGTGGCGGACTTGGCGTCCAGAGGGCGGGCGGTCAGGAAGGGGCGGATGTTCATGCGCACCCCGTCATTGACATCCGGCTCCCAGCCGATGGCCTGACGGCGCAGCGGCTTCCAGCGGACGAAGATGTCGTAGGGCGGCTCCCCCTCCAGGATGGCCTCCAGCCGGCCGCGCAGATGTTCCGCCGCGGCCAGCCGGCCCTCCGCCCCTTCGGCCCCCGCCTTCACCTCCGTCCGGCAACGGTCGATCCATTCCCGCAGGTAGGTATAGACCAGCTTCTCCAGCGTCCGCCGGCCCTCGCCGTCGGGGGCCGCCAGCTTGTGATAGTTCACCAGGGCGTGGAAGCCGTCCTGCCGCCCGTCCCAGACGTGCCAGATGAAGGGCCGGTTCTGGAACAGCTCCACATGCCGCTTGAAGAAGTGGTCGCGCAGATAGGCGCTCAGGTCGCGCGCCTTGCCGTCGCTGGCGTCGGACAGCAGGGCGGTCAGGCGCTGCGGCGTCCAGTCGGCGCCGTAGGCGCTGGCCAGCAGGGCGGACAGGCGCTCCGCCGCCGCGGCCTCGCCCTTGACGGGGGACAGGCAGACGATGCCGTCGGTGTCGGCATGGGGCTCCAGCCCGTCCGGCTCGGTGAGAGCCGGACAGTCCATGAAGCTGCTGCCGGTCTGGCGTGGCCAGCGATAGCCCAGCAGCCGCGCCACCGCCACCTGCAACGGATCGTCCGAGCCGACGGGATGGCCGTTGAACAGCCACTGGGTCGGGTCGTCGGAGTGCGGCTTGGGGAGGCCGTCCGGGTACTTCTCCGCCGCGACCTTCTGCCAATGGGCGAGGTCGAAGGGGATCAATTCGAAAGTGCCGTTGTTCACCTTACTGCCTGGCTCAATTTTTCTGACGCGCCGAGTAAGTTCGCCAGAATGAGCAAAGCAAAGCAGTGCAGATACGTGCTCCATTTTGTTCGGGATGAGAACGCAAACATTACTGTCAAAAATTTCGCCACCATAGATGGTCGCGGGAAGCAGTCGCATTTGACCAATAGAAACGCCCATATTCCTCCAGGCTTTCGTTCCTTGTCGTCGCGCTACGCTTGATCCTCCATCAGCCCACCAGATAACGTTGGACTGTCCGCCATAGTTCTTTTGTTCCTGAGATGTCGACTGCATCGGATGCCAGTTTTCCGCCAGCGCTGGGATTTCCCAGAAACTGCGCACCAGTCGGTCGTCATCGCCAGTCTTCAATCCCTGAGATGCTCTGGCGAAATGGCCAATAACATTTCCTTTGTGCCCGCCCTGAAGGTCGAGGCGCGAATCCTTGCCGACCAACGCAGTCGAGGATGGAAGCACCGTGAACCCGCTACCTTCTTGTCCGGAGAGTATTGCCTCTTTCACTGAGATACTCTTATTCTCTCCGGCATCGATGAGATTGATGTGCGATGTTGCAATGTTGCTCCTACGAGACATAGCGAACAGCCCTGTTCGCGCAGCCCACCAATTCATATCTTGGAACGCAGCCGGACCAAGCAGGGCGCAAATATCTAATCCGTTCCTGATCAGGGATGTTTTCCTTAGATCACGATAGGCTGGCAAAAAAAGCCAATTATCCGGAGCAACGGTACCAAAAGTCCCGTTTGGTACAATCATCTCCAACAGCCGTTCCATGAAAACGGTAGCAATGTCGTTCTTTGATCTCGGATAGTGCTCATCTATCCAGTTTCGCAGCAAATCTGACTGCTTTCCTCGTCCCAAATACGGCACGTTCGTCGCCACCAGCACATACCGCTTCGCCAGCAGCTCCGCCGCCTTGGCAAGGCCCTGGGCCGCGACGGCCATTTCAGCCACTTCGTCGCTGCCG
Source organism: Azospirillum sp. (assembly GCA_035629155.1). Classification (GTDB taxonomy): domain Bacteria; phylum Pseudomonadota; class Alphaproteobacteria; order Azospirillales; family Azospirillaceae; genus Azospirillum. Next base: position 99,896 of record DASPIO010000046.1, read on the forward strand.
TCGGCCAGCGCCTGCGTCAGGATCGGTTCCAGCAGGTCCCAGTCGGCGGCGAACAGGTCGCTGCCGGCCCGACGCGGGTCGATCAGGCTGCCCAGCACCGGCGCCTTCTCGAACAGGTCGTACAGGCGGGACAGGCCGGTGCGGATACGGCTGTCCACCTGCGCGTTCAGCAGCGTCGCCTCCGCCCCCAGCAGGTCGGCCCTGGCCTGCGGATCGACGGCCTGGGCCACCTTGTCCGCCAGCTTCAGGAACTCCTGCTTCGGCATGCCGATGGCGAGGCCGGAGCAGGCGAGGTGCAGAACCGGCGGCTTCACGTACTCGCTGATCAGGCGCCAAGCGGCGAAGGCCAAGTTGAAGGCGGCGATCTGGGTGCAGCGGTAATCGATCTCCAGCCCGTACAGATTGTCCCGCAGCACGGCCAGTACGGCGTCCTTCCGGTTCAGCCCCTCCTCCGCCATGCGCAGCGCCGCCAGGATTGGCAGGGCGAAGACCAGGAAATGGCCGGACCCCATGCAGGGGTCGAGGACGGTGATGTCCTTCGCATCCCCGGGCCAGCCGGGGAAGGTGCCGGCGGCCGGCCGCCAGCCTCCCTCGCTGCCATCCTCCCGCGTTTCCCGCACGAAGCGCAGATAGGTCCATTCCACGCCCGGCAGGACGCAGGCCGCGCGCAGCTCCGCCTCGTCCGCCGCCCGGGCGGCGAGGGCCGGATTCGCCGACAGAACCTTGCCGGCCCACCACGCCCCCAGCGTGTTGTGCAGCAGAAACAGGACCATGTAGTCCTCGGTGAAGAGCTGGGTGACGGCCGGCAGCTCGTCCGCCCCGATTGGCCCGCCCGACTTGTTGACCCTCTCCTTCTCGTCAGTGCGCCAGAACTGATAGACCCAGCCCAGGCTGTCGTCGGCCTGGAACACGGCGGGTGGCAGGGCCTTCAGGCGGTCCTCCAGCGCCGACCGCGTCTCCGGCGGCAGGGCTAGAGCCAGCGCCGGATCCTCAGTCCGGAAGATCTCCGGTAGCATGCGCTGGGCATAGCCGGCGGCGAGGTCCAGCCAGTCCTTTCCCTGCTCCCGCGCCAGTTCCTGGACATCGGCAAGGGTGAGCGCCAGCCCGTCGTCGATCAGCAGGTCGTTCTCCGCCAGGAAACGGGCGAACAGCATGCGGTGCCAGTGCTCGTACGCCACCTCCGGCACCAGCTGCTTGATGTCCTGGCTGCCGTCGGAGCGGCGCTCGTCGCCCAGCCGCTTGGCATGGGCTCGCAGCTTGGCGCGCAGCTTCTTCTCCTGGTCGGTCAGATAGCCGGGGCTGGCGGACAGATGCACCCCCAGCCGTTCCAGCGCCTTGCGCGCCCCGACCTCCGCCAGCACCCGCGCCTCGCGGACCTTGGTCTCCAGATTGCGGCGAAGATCACGCGCCAGCGATGCCATCGGACAGGCTCCCTTTCAGACGTTCTTGTGCTCGCATGCTTTTCGTCAGCTCACCATGACCGGACCGTCGCCGAGCGCGTCGGTCAGGGTCGCGCGCGCCTTCGCCAGCCACGCCTCGACCTCCTCCGGCGTATTCAGCGTGGCGCGCTCCAGCGTGACCATGCGGACCTTGGGCTCCAGCAGCTTGGCCGCCTTCTCCAGCGCCCGCTGCACCCGGCCGGCGATCGCGTCGATTTCGGTGCGAGCCGTGGGCAGGGGCTTGCGGTCGAGATGCTGCAACAGCGTCTCGTCCGAGGACAGGTTGGGTTCCGCCGGCGCCGTCAGCCCGACGTCCGTGAGGATGGAGGCCTGCCGGTCGGCGGCGAGCCGGCCCCACAGGGCGTTGCCGGCGAGTTCCGTCTCTGCGGCCTGATGCGCCTTCAGGTGCTCGGCATGGAGTTTCCCGACTTCCTCCCGCAGGAGGGAGGCCAGGGCGGCCCGCACCGGCGTGACGTGGTCGGTCCCGTCCAGCAGCAGCCGCTTGTCCCGGATCGTCTCCGCCTGCTCCAGCGGGTCCGTGGCACTGTCCAGACCGCGGGCGTGGCCGGACAGGCGATCCAGCACAGTCCAGGCCGGCAGGCGCTTGTCCTTCAGGTCCTTCAGCGCGGTCCATGTCTCGATTTTGGCCGTGAAGTCCTCAGCCTTCGCGTGGATCGCGCTCAGCCGCTCGTTGCCGGCCAGGTGCTCGATGTCGGCAATGTCCTTGGTGTCCGGCGATGCCGGCAGGGGGGCCTGCCCGCCCGCCTCCGCGCCAAGGCCCTTGAGCTTGGACAGGAATTCCGGCGCATTCGCCGCCAACTGCTCCGCCGAATTGGGGACGCCGAGCGCCTGATAGAGCTTCCGCAGGGCCAGCTTCTGCGTGGCGCTGAGCGTGAAGCCCTCCTTCCGGAAGTCGGCCTTGGGGATGCGGTTGTGGTCGAGGTGTTTCGGGGCGATTACCTCCCCGTTGGCCACGGCCGTGACCACCCCGGCGCTGTGCAGAGCGACCAGCGCCGCATCGATGGCCTCCTTCGGCCAGCCGAGCGGCGGCGCCTGAAGCTCTTTGCGGATGTCGGATCCACTCCGGCCGGCACCGATAGTGGTCAGCACCTGCTGGCAAACCGGGTGCGTCTCCAGGGCGCCGGCATGGCCGACCACCTGAAACGGATTGTCGGCTCCCTCCCGCGCTCGCTTGAAAACGGTCTCCCAGTGCCCGCTGTCGGCCTCCTTGAAGCGGGGGAACAGGCGGACAAGCGAGTCCTCTGCGGCCGCTTCGATCTGGTCGGCCACGGTCAGGCGCATGACGTCGTTTCCGCCGCCCTGGTACACTTTGGTCTGGCCGACGATCTCCTTCACTAGGGACTGGACGGCCTTGGTCGCAATGCTCAGCCGGCTGTCCATACTGAGCTTCGCCTCCTCGCCTTCCTTGGTGGAGGGAATGCCCTTCGTGTCCAGCGTAGCCTTGGCAGCGATCATGTCCCGGATGTTGTCCCTCAAGGCGTCCGGATGCGCCCGTGGGATGAAGACGAAGATGGTCGGGCTCTCGTTGCCCGCGGCTCGCGCGGCGTCCTGAACCTGCTTTTCCGTGCTCGTCCAGCCGTCTCGCATCCAGATCTGAATGACGCTGGTATCGGCCGGCGGCGCCGTGTCGCCGCGGTGGACGGCGAGCTTGCGGGGTTCCTTCGCGTCGCCCTGGAGCAGCTGCACGCCCTTGATGGCGCTCTCGAACTCGGCCCCGATCAATTGTTCGCGGCGGAAATAGACGGTGGAGGTGTCTGCGGCGGCCCGGTTCTGCTGTGCCCGGAATTCCCGGTCCCACTCCGCGCCCTCGCGGGTCTGAAGCCGGTACTCCTCGTCCACCGGCATCAGGTCGCCCCGGTCGACCAGTCGCTTCAACGTCTCGTCGACGTCCGCCCGGAGCTTGCCGTTGTCCGCGGTCAGGTCATCGACCAGCAGGTCGGCAATGTGCTCCTTGGTCGAGCGGATGCCGGTGTCCATGCCGGCCTCGCGCTTCAGCCGGTTGATCAGGAACACCACGCCACAGATGCGTGCGGCCAGATCGCCCACGTCCTTCCGAACCTGGAGGATGCGCTCGTTGATCTCGCGCAGCAGGATGCCGGTGTTGACCAGCTCCGGTGCGAGCGCCTCATAGAGCTCGTCGGCCGGAATCAGGGTGCCCAGGTTCCGCTCCGCCCGCTTGTGCAGGGCATCGTGAACGATGCGGAGCTGCGAGCGCAGTTGGCTCTGGGTGCCCCCCGCATCAAGCTGGCGAAAGCACTCTTCGAAAAAGCGGCGGCGGACCGGCAGGATCGGATAGTCATCCACGATGACGGCTCGGTCTTCCGGGCCCTCCTGGATGCGGGTGCCGCTCAGTTGGCGGGAGACCTCGCCGGCATGGGTGTCCAGCGTGCTGCGCACATCCCCCAGTGCGGCAGGCTTCTTCTGAAGCAGGACCTTCCGAGTGACGGTCTCCACATCAATGTCGGACAGCGGCACCCGGACGGTGAACCGGTCCATCAGACGCTGAAGGTGGGGGGCTGAGCTCAGAGCGCTCTGGCCGGCGCCGACGATCATGACGCGGCCATTCATCTGCTTCGACACCGCCTCCGCGACTTCGGAGACCAGCACCGATCGGTCATGGACCGTGCCGATGTACTGCTGGACCTCGTCCAGGACCAGCAGGGTCAACGGAATCTGGCCGTCATGGCCGCGGAGCTTGAGGGCAGCCCGCGCGGCATCCAGGAATTCCGTCGTCGTGATGTCGGAGAGCTTCTGCGGAAACTGCTCGCGGAGCAGAAGCCGGACTTGTCCGGGGCTGGTGGCCAGGTCCGGGATGGCCGACATCAGTGCGTTGGCGATCAGCGGGCTGACATAGAGGCTGTTGAGTTCGGCATTGAAGTCCTTGCCGGCCGCTTTCACCGCGTCGCGTACGTGATCGAGCTTGCCTTGCTCTTCCAGCCAGAGGCAGAAACGGGCGGGCGCATACTGCTCTGGCAGACCGACCGCGCGCAGGATGACGGACAGGATGGTCAGGCGGACCGCATCCGTGCCCCCATTGGGCATGGCCCCGGCGGCGGCGAGCAGGCCACCGGCCCGCTTGCCCTGGGTGTCCAGCTCCTTGAGGAGTTCCTTCACCTCGTCGGGCAGGCTGGGGACAAGGGCGCGGGCGGTGGCGCCGTCAGGAAACGCCGTGTTCTGCCACAGGTGACAGAGCATCTTCAGCAGGTGCGACTTGCCGCTGCCATAGAAGCCGGAAACCCAGGCCCCGGGAAGGCTGGTGCCGCCATTGAGAAAGGCGCGGAGGATCTTGATCATCCCGTCGGCGTACTGGCCCTCGCAGACGAAGCTCTTCAGCTCCTCCCGCAGCTCCAGCATGGCTTTCTCAGTGTCGCGGTCGTCGACCAAGCGAGCCTGACCGTTGTTGGCAAGACGCGTCTGGCCCGGATCGCGCAGCAGAACATCCTTCAGCTTCATGACTGTGCTCCCCCTCCGTGCAGCGTGATCGGCACGGCCAAGTAGTTCCACCCATCCCGCGCATCGAGCAGGCGGTACGTGTTGTCCTCATACTGCCCCGGAAAGAAGACCAGCAGCCGGCCGCGAATGTCCGGCTCAACCAGGGTCAACACGCGCGAAAGGCGCGTAAAGCCGAAGAGCGATCCCGCCCCAATGACCGCAACGACCGTGTCCTCATCGACCGCCGGGTCGGTCAGCGCCGATCGAATGCGATCCGCAACGAAGCCGGCGAACTCCGCATCCAGCTTCAGTTGCAGGTCCTCCGGCATCTCGAAGTACGCGTCGCGGTATTCTTCGCCCGCCATCCAGGCAGCAAAGCTGTCCGTGATGTCGACGGTCCGCCACGCCTTGCCGGCTTCAGCCGTGGCGATCTCGAAGTTCTTGAGGCGCGCCCTCAGGGCGCGCTCAGCTTCCTTCTCATAGACGAGCATGATGATGCGCTGGGCACCAGCCACGGTACGCTGCCACGGCAGTTTGATGTGGCGTTCGTAAACCTTTGCAAGATCTTCGATTCTCGCCATATCAGCGCTCCCAGAAGGTCCCGTCGAGGCGCGCGAAGTCGAGCGTCACGACCTGTTCGGCGATGTCCATGTCAAGCAGTCGCAGACGGCGCGCCTCGCCTGCCAGGCGCAGGGCATGCGGCTGCTCCAGGTCGAGTGTGCTGACCCATCCGCTCTGAAAGGCTTCCGTGTCGCTGAACCCAGCTTGGCAGGCGATCCACAGCGCAAAGGCCACGGTGGCCGGCGCTGCGGCGACCTGTTGCCGCCGCTTGAACGTACGCCCGACCAGATGACCGGACTGCGACCAGGAACTGGCCGTGTTGCGCAGCACTTTCTCGAGCACCGCTGCGCTGAGCCGATCCCCAACGGCCTCGACCAAGGCCGACCGCACCGCACCCCGCTGCATGTCCTCGCCCGGCCGCAGTTGCAGGATGGCGGGCGCTGTCGCCAGCAGGAGCGGGTCCCGCGCCAAACCGGTCAGGAGGGCGAGGAGGGGCCGGCTGGTCTCGTCCAAGTGCCACAGCCGCCGTAGAATTCGGAAAAGCGGGACCGTGGGGTCCAGGGCGTACAGCTCTCCGAGCCTGGTGTAGCTCAGTCGCCGTGTTGCGGCCGTTTGCTTGCCAAGCCGATTGTCCTGGATGATCAACTCGGCATACTCGGCGCGATCAGACGGTTGCGGCTCAATCGATAGCAGGGTCGACAGCTCCGCAAGCATGATCGTACGGCTCGTATGCGTGCCGCCCGCATATGGCCGCAGCCCACTCCCCGAGTTGAAGGGGCGTCCCACCGGGAAAAAGCTGGTGAAGGAGACGGCAGCCATTGGGGTATCCGCAATCGTGTGATACCACCATGACGTCACCGGAGAGAGAGCGCAACGGGTAAGCCGGCAAGTTTGCCGGCTTTTGAGGCGTGCTCACAGATCGATGCAGGCGCGGTCGTTCGCTGGAACCGATTAAAATCTATTCACCGGCCGGAAGCACGCCCAATCCGGAAACGACGTCGGGGCAGGAACGAAAGGTCAGGTGTATCCAACGAGGTCCTAGCCTGCACAATTCGTTCGAAGAGGCGCGCTGCGGCCCCTGACTTGGCGGCTCGGACATAAGGGCGGAGCGATTTGGCGTCGCGATGTCCGAGGAGGGTGGAAATGACGCCAACCTCCTCCGGCAGGAAATCGGCGATCGTGGTCGCGACGATGTACCGGAAAGCATGGGGACCAATCGGGATTCCGAATTCTGATGCCGTAACGCGCCCGATCACCTCCGACAATCCTCCCTCGGTCAACGGCTTGCCAATATTCCCAGGAGCGTTCGAAAGCCACAGAGCGTGCCCGGACTCCGGACCGGCCAAGCACGGCCGCCATACGTGGAGCCATTCGAGCATTGGAGCGACAAGAGGTTGCGCCAGACGCTCCGCTCGCGGACGGGTCTTGGTACGCGGCCATGTGCAGATGATGCCCTCATCCGTGAGCTTGAGTTGACCCGTTTCCTCCGATTCCGCCGTGCCGAACCCCAGCCCAATCACCTCCATTCGCGTGGCATTGCGTCGACGAACGGGATGGTGGGTCAGGAAATTCAGAATTAGCCCGACCTGGAACTGGGCTGCAGCCCGGCGCCCCTTTGGCATCATCCGAGCCTGCTGCATCAGCTTTCGGCCGTGGGCCCGCAAATCCTTGAGTGGAATGTACTGTGCTGCGGGGGTTCGAACGCCGGGGAGCCGCTTCGCTTGCCGGCACAAGCCATACGCGCGATATTGCAACCAGCGCCACCTCTGGTGCGGCCACATCACTTCGGATAAGCGTAGAATGCCAATGATCCGCGTAGAAATCGATTTCGGCGAAAGACCGCGAGCCTTCATCGCCGCTGTGTAACTTTCGATACCGGTCGAATTGACCGAGAGCGGCAAGCCCTCGTCCGCCAGATGGCGCAGGTAGGCGCCCATGGCCCGTTCCCGCTGATCGATCGTATCTGGCGACCAACTCACCGCCGCATCGTTCAGAAACACTTGCCCCTCTACTTCGTCGAGCATCGATTCGCCGGCGTCGGTGCTGGTCCGGGCCGCGCGCCACGCCTCGCGCATAAATGCCGGCCACTCGTCGACGAGAAGCCGGCGTCGCCGCCCGGCGCTGCCCGCACCGAGCCCGGGGCCATTCCGGCATGGCCGGGCCGGCGATGCCCGCCAAACCTGGCGCAACCGGCGCTCCATCCAGACCAAATCGGCGCCAGGTTCCTGTTCCTGCAGCGCTCGCCGTAGCCCCCACAGATATTCAATGGCTGTCATGGGCGCAACGGTTGCATTGAGATGGGCGATATACGCCTCCAGACGGTCCGGATTGATTGCTGCCTCTCCACACCATGCACGGTAACGCGAAAGGCCCCGGCGGGTTCGCCTATTCATGAGGTCCTCCGCGCTCCGGGCCGGGCACTGCCGCGAGCGCGGGAGGTCGACGCCACGACGGCACGCTCCAGAGCCTGGGCTGCCATTTCCGAGGCAATTCCCCCGTACTCACGCCGTCCCTCCACGTGACCGAGCAGAACGGAAGCTGCATCCGCATACCTCGCATCCGCTGCGAGCATGACTTTCTTGGATAGGTGGCGCCATAGGTGAGGGTTAATCTCGACTCCCGTTTCCCGTCGGACATGCCGCGCGATCAACTCTCCGAAGCTGTCCATACGCCCTCGACGGCCGTCTTCGGAATTCGAGGAAGCCAGGAGATAAGGGTTGTCAGTTATGTCGGCCAGGGCCGGGCGATAGACATCGCGATAGATCTCCAGCAGGCGTACTTTCCACGGAGCGAGCGGGGCCTGCATTGCGACATCAGTCTTGGTCTGCCACGCCTCATAACACAGCAGGCCGGTGTCTTGGCGGCGGGCGGGCCAGATGATGTTGCGGTCCAGCTCCGTGAGGCACAGCGTCTTCAGGCGGACTGGCAGGGTATTGAGAAGTAGGACGGCGACAGCCGTCAGGGCCCGCAGCGCCATGCGCGCGGAGACCGGCACCCGGCCGGCCGCAATATTGGCCGTCCGCTCGGTCTCTAATTGTCTGAAGACTGTGATCGGCATTTCGTGCAACGCCTTGAGAACCCTCGGGTTGTCGAACTGGGCCAGGCGCTGCTGGTTCTTTGCCGTCATGTCCGAACAAACGCGATGCCGTTTGTGCACTCTCCGGCGCAGTTGGTGGAGTTGGCTGACCACATGGTCACAATGCCGGGGCAGTCGCAAAGCGGCCATCATCAGGTGCCCCGTTTGGGTTTCGATCAGGCGATTCGTGGCGTTTCGGAACTGGCCGGTAGCGGGGTCCCGGGGATGACGAGCCACGATGCTGTCGTACAGGCAGGCGAAGCCGATCGGAGTGATGACGTCCTCAACGCAAGACAGCGCGGCGATGGACGCGCGTTCGCGGCGGACCAAGGCCGTTGCGGTGGCGAGGATCACGGAGCGCATCGCTGCCGTGGACTCCTCGCCCAGGATGGCGCAGCGCTGTTCGCGTCGCTCGAATTCCAGGGCATCGGAGGCATCGTATTCGTCGAGCATCGTCGGCGCTGCTCCAGCGCTGCCAGCGCGCGCGGCCGCGCAGAAGGCATCGATCGACGCGATGAACCGCGGCGGAAAATCTGCCTCTGGCAGGCACACCCGCACCGTCGGCTTGAGCGCGGCAGTGATCGGGCGTTGCGGCCAGCCGGGGACGAGATGCACCGCTTGGTTCCAGAAACCGCGGATCTGGCGTAACACCATGGGGCGGTCCGCCCGCCGGCCGTTGTGCACCATCCAGTCAGCGACCGCCTCGGCGACGCTGTTGTCGACCGCCTCGGGAGGAATGCCGCGAACGGTGCACCAGCGCATCAGAGTGCTCAGCGGGCCGTAGGCCTTGGGGACGAGCGGACGCCATGCCCGCCAGAGGGCGAGCCACTCCGGCGCCAGTCCGGTGCCGTCCCGTCCCAACTTGGGCAGGCGGTCCCGCGGAATCAGCACGTCGAGGGCCTGCTCAAATTCGCACTTCACGTTTTTGACCCGTTGGCGGGAGACACCCGTGCGGGCCGGGCTGCGCACGAGGTTCTTGAGCAGCGGCGTGGTGAAGGTCCGGTCGGCCGGGATCTGATAGGGCGCCTTGCCGAGCCAACGGCAGACGGTGGCAATGGCGTTCGTCAGCGTGGACTTGCGAGCATCAGGCAAGTCCGCAGCTGCGATCGCAGCTGTGACGTCGACCAGGGTCGGGGAGTCGTGGATGATGGGCATGATGTTCCATTTCCGAGAGCGGCGGGGCCATCTCTCTGTGCGGCTGGGCAAAATGATCGCGACAGGTGCAGTCAATGGGGGACAAAGGCCGACAGGCGGGACAAAGGACGCTGCAAAAGGCCCCATTTGATCGCGTCCGCAATACCGAGTTGGCCTGAAAACCCCGTCAATTCACGACTTTCCCCGACATTCGGGTTGGGGCGTGCTGGCCGCTTCCGGAAGGTCAGCGCTTGCCTTCGCAAGAGCCACTTCTTCGAGCAGAGTCAGCATGATGCCAGGGGCATCGGTGGAGCGCATGCGTGCGATCAAATCTCCAATGTCGGTGCCGCGGCGAGTCAGCTCGAACCGCAGCAGGGCCTCGCGACTCACCACCCGCTGCTTCGGAGACAGGCTGATGATGACCAGTTTGCCACGATCTCGCCAGCGCTCAAGCGTCCGGACCGTTACTCCAAAGTGATCGGCAACGTGGCGAATGTCGTAGTAGCTTTCATCGTAACGAACCAAAGGCCAAGCAGTAACTGGCGCGTCATTCATGACCATAGCTCCTATCAATGATGCGAAAGCACATCATTGATAATAGTGTGAATTCTGCTCTAGTCACGCAATTCTGTAAATAATTCCTCGTAATGATTGCAAACGCGATGTGGTCAATATTTCAGATCAATAATACACCCATTTGATCGCACGAATAGTTTATGTTCGTGCGAGCAAATGGCTTTTCACGGAGCATATGAAGAGCGCGACCTGAGCGGCTCTCTTGAACGTTCACTTTGAATAGGAGGAAATGGACATGAGAGACGCTGTGAGAATGTCGAGCACCAATCGGTGGTATGCCTGGGATCGCGACACACTGGTCCGTATCATCAACGGCGGCACACCGACCGTCTCTACGCCCAGTGACGAGCGCCTCACCACGCGCCAGCGCGAGGCCGTCACGGCGTTCGTCGAAGAACTGCTTTCAGCACCCATAATCGCCCGATTGCACCATGACGTTGCTGGTTTTCCGGACCAGCAACGAGTGGTCGAAAGAGCCATTCTATCTGGCCTGCTACGGGTTCTGGAGGTTGGGCTGATCGTCCGCTGGCGTCCACTCGGCGCAAGCATCCAAGTCGGCGTTTTCGCTCACGGTGAGTGGACTACCCCCGAGACCCATCAGCCCATGAAGCATGGCTCGGGCGAGGGAAGCTCCTGCCCCTGACCGGCATGGCGGGTGATCAAATCCGGCGAGAGGGCGCGACCATCGCGCCCTCCTTCCCGCAGCATGGTCTGGCGCGTCTCCTTCCCGACGAGTCCTTAACGGAATGTTGAAGGTGTTTTCGCGTTCAGGATCGGCGGCTCGACGTCCTCCGCGATCCCGGCTCTCCGGGTTGCGAACGTCTGGAGCCGATTGTGGAGGCCCTTCATCGATTCTACGCCACTCTGCCTGAACGCCCCTACTGCAGCGACGTCAAAGACTACATTCACATCCGAGGCGCCCAACAGGCGATCACCCATAGCCGGATACAGCCCAATGGCCCCTATCAATGGCGCTGGCTGGTGTTCGACATCGACCACGAGCCGGGTGCGATCGCGTGGGTCGACGCGGGCTTGCCGCCGCCGAACTTGATCGTCAGCACGCCCCCGGAACCAGGTTCCATTCTGCTCGGCAAGGCGCATCTCCTCTATGAGTTGGAAAACCCCGTTTGCACATCGCCGAGCGCTCGTCGCGCTCCGATCACGTACCTCCAGCGGATCGAACAGACGTATATCCGCTGCCTCGGAGCCGACCGTGGCTACACGGGCCTTCTATGCAAAAACCCGTTGTCACCGCAGTGGGTGACCACGTCGCCACGGGCTGAGCCGTACACGCTCAAAGAGTTGTCGTATGGATTGGATCTCGAGCGGCCAATCGGGTTGGAATTTTCCGATGGATCGGCATTGGGGAGGAACTGCGCCCTGTTCAATCGCCTCCGCCTCTGGGCGTACCACGCCCGGTCGCACTACTTCTGCATGCAGGAGTGGAGTATTGCTGTGGCGATGCAGGCGGAAGTATTGAACGACTTCCCAAAGCCGTTGCGACTGAGTGAGGTGCACTCGACTGCGCGCAGCGTTGCAAAATGGACGTGGCGCAATCCCGGGGTGGGCATTGGCCGAAGCTCACGGATCAAATCCTTGAGCGCCGACGAGGTGGTTGAACGGCAGAGGGCGGGGGCTCGGCATACCGCCGAACTCAAGGCCCAGCGAACCCACCGCATTCTGTCTGCCCAGATGGAGCAGGCGGCCGCGAACGGTCGTCACCTGACCCAGCGTGAGCTCGCCGCCTGCGCAGGCGTGTCGCTCTCGACGGCCAAACGCTACTGGAGCGCCTTGGTGGGGAGCAGAGGTGTCACTAGGTCCGCCATCAGATAATAGCGCTGGGAGGGCCACCGGCTCCCAACGGGAGGCGGTGGGGAGCGTGGCACCCGTGCAGGCGTGTTGCCGGGCACTTGACGGTCAAGCGCCATTGCCGTGCGGACGTTTGGAGCGGCGCAAGGTGTCACTAGGTCCGCCATCAGATGATAGCGCTAGGAGGGGGCCACCGGCGCCCAACGGGAGGCGGTGGGGGGAACTGAACCGCGCCACAGCCAGACGCCGGGCTTCGCGATGATGGAGCGAGGACGCCGACGGCTGCGCAGCGGCGCAGGCCACCGAGGGAGGGTCTGGCCCGCCGGCGTATTGGAGAATGGCCGTCGCTGTGGTGTGTACAGCGACAAGTCGGTCGCGGCAGGGCCACGCGCCAGCCCGCATGTCGGACACCACGTGCCCAACGACGGCGTCCGTCGGCCTGACAGCGTCGTAAACGGGGGCGTTTCGGGTCCCATGAGCGTCGATGTGCCCAGCGTCTTGGTGCGTCAGACAGGCAGAATGTTAGTTATACAATCTTAATGGTCAGGAGGTTGCACGGATGAGCATTCCCCAGATTGTCCATCGCTGGGTTCGTCTCGCACCCGGCGGAGAGTGGGTTCCGGCCGCTGTCGCGAAGGATGGTATGTACCGTCTTCCAGGGCTTGCGGAGCCGGTGTCCGTGTCCGAGGTCGGGCCTATCTGTGTGCCGCCAGCCGGCAACAGCGCCCACGACCTGGCCGATGCCATTGCCGCCGTGGCTCACGCGGCCGCGGCGGCGCAGCGCGCACGGTTGGAGGCGCTGCTGACAGCGGGGCTCGCGCCGGACAGCATGGGGCCGGCGGCCAGGGAGGTGACCGCGGCCGATGCGGGGGTCAGCAAAGCGGTTGGCCAGTTGGCGGCGGCGTTAGAGGCGTGGCGCTGACGGCGTTGAGCCTTTGCCGGGGCCGCAGACAGCACACGGTCGCTCCGGAGTGCCAAGCTCTCGCTGCAGTCAGGTGTGGAGGGCCGTGTGAGCGCGGATGGCCCGAGTCGGCCACCAAGCTCGCTCCAGAGAGATCGCAGAGGCATCCCTGCTGCGAACAAAATAGGAATATGCATACGTCAGCATGCATTGCCGGCGGCGAATCGTCGGAATTTTGCATGTATTTCGGTTGTGCTGGCAAGGTTCGTCGGCATGCAGATCCGACGCATCACGATTCAGCGCTACCGAGGCCTTCACCAGTTCGCGTGGAGCCCCAGCCCAGGCGTGAACTGTCTCATTGGTCCAGGGGACGCCGGCAAGAGCACCGTTCTCGCCGCGATTGCTCTCCTCCTGGCGCCGTATCCCGTCGGCGCCTGCTCCGAGTTCGATTACCACAAGCGCCAGGTCGCTGACGGCTTCGAGATCGAGGCGGTCATTACGCTTCCGCCGACCGGCGCGCTCGCCGGCGAACGATTGCCGCTGTTCGTGCGCGGTTGGTTGAACGATGCGCTGACTGATCTGCCGGACGAGGGCGGCGCGGAACCCGTGCTGGTCTGCCGAGTACGCGGCACCCCGGACATGGAGGCGCTCCACGAGATCATCCCGGCGTCCGGCGAGCCCGTACCCTTCTCCATCCCGCTTCGCAAGAAGCTGATGCTCGCGCGACTCTCGGGAGAGGAACGCGCGGCCAGGGATCTGCGGATCGCTTCGGGAAGCGTACTCGACCGGTTCCTCGGTAAGATCGATCTCAGGCCCTCGCTCCATCAAGCAGTTGCCGCGGCATCCCAGCAACTGGCGCTGCCCGACGGGGTCGCAGATGCGATGGCCAAGCTTTCCGGTATGTTCGACGGCGCCGGTCTCCCCGCTGCCCTACATCTCGGACTCATTCCGGCGCCCGGCATGCCGCTGTCGGGCATGGTGGCCCTGCTGCATGGCGACGATCCGGCGACCGCCATTCCGTTTGCTATGTCCGGCACCGGCACCCGCCAGCTCGCGCTGCTGGAGATGTCCTCCTCCCTCGCGGGCGCAGATCCCATCCTGGTGGTGGACGAACCCGAACGCGGGCTGGAACCCTATCGTCAGCGTGCGGCGGCGAAGCGGCTTGTCGAGCTGGTCGGAGACAACGGCCAAGTGTTCGTGACCACCCACTCGCCGTATGTCCTGCGGTGCATGCCTCAGGACGCCATCTGGCACCTGCGTGACGGCGGGGCGGCCGTCCGGTTCGAAGGCGATCCCATCACCAGGCTGCTGCGCGATGACCCGGCAACGTTTTTCGCCCCTGTTCCGGTCTTCTGCGAGGGGCCAACCGAGCAGGGGCTGCTCGAAGAGCTGCTCCCGGGACCGCTCGGCTGTCCGCTCGACGCGGCCGGGATTCACCTCATTGACGGCGAGGGGCAGCCGAACGTTCTGAACCTGATCCGGGCCTTCGCCGTCGCTGGCGTCTCGTGCGCCGGCTTCCTCGACAACGAAGACTTCGATCCCGAGATCCGACGGCGCCTCGCGGCGAGCTGCACGCTGTTCATCTGGAACGGCGCCGTCAACATCGAGCATGCCATTGCGCGCTACCTTCCCCTGGAGCAGCTGCCCCTCATCCTGGATTGGGCCGAGGAGGCGAAGGACATCCCCCGGCGTCAGCTGGAGGATCAGCTCCTCGGACACATCGGTGGGGCGCGAACGAGGGACTTTGGCGGACTCGTGGAGGCGAACGGGGAGGAGGCGGTGCGGCGCGGCCTGTACGCGGCGATGACCCCGAGGAGGAACGCCTGGTTCAAGACGCGCCTGGGCGGTGCTGTCCTGGCGCGGGGGTTGTTGGCCGCCGGCACGCCGCCGCAGATCGGTGCCCAGCTGATGGACTTCATCAGGCGCCTGAAGGCGATGCTCCCATGAGCCTTGCCGACCTGCGGCGGGGGCTCCGCTCTGCTGCGCCGACGGTCCTGGTCGAGGCGCCGGCAGGGTGCGGCAAGACGTACGAGGCAGCGGACCTTGCCCGCGACATCGTCGATGAGCTGCCGCCAGGCGGCCAGGTGCTCCTCCTCGCGCACACCAACGCCGCTGTCCAGGAGTTTTCCCGCCGGACGCAGGGACTGCGTTCCTGCGTCCGGGTGACGACCATCGACTCGTTCTGCCTGGAACTGGTGGAGCCTTACGCCGCAGCGCTTGGGCTGCCAACGCCGCTCCGGCGGGCGATCGGTCCCGGCCGGGACCGCATCGGCTTTGGGCAGCTGGCGCCGAAGGCCATGGAACTGCTCACTCGCGCGCCGACCATCGCGCGGCTCGCCGCGGCGCGGCATCCGTTGATCATCCTCGACGAGCATCAGGATGCGAGGCCGGAGCAGCATGCGGTGATCCGTCGGATTGCCGACGTCGGTGCGGTGCGGCTGCGCATCTTCGGAGATCCCATGCAGGCGATCTACGAACGCGGGGACGAGAGGTCGATCGGCTGGGACGAGATCGAGCGGGAAGCGGATCTCCGGTTCCGACTGGGCATCCCGCAGCGATGGCGGGATGCCCCGGATCTCGGCGACTGGATCATGTTCGCGCGCGCCGAGCTATGCTCGGGGCGGCCGCTGCCGCTCCGGGAATGTCCGCCGTGCGTCCGCGTCGTGAGGGTTCCGGACCTGCCGGACCCCGGGTTCGGGCGGGGACTGCCCCACCTCCTCAGCCAACCGCTCCAGAGCTTCCTGCGCCGCCGCGTGGACGGTCGCGTGGCTATTCTCGCGCGGCGCAACGCATTCGTGTGGGGGCTCCATATGGCGGCATACCGGGGCGTGGTGGTGAACGAGGGCTCCGACTGCGAGAACGCCTATTGGGCCCTGGATCAGGCGATGGCGGCCGTGGGGAACCCCGAGGGCCTCTCCGCCGTTCTCGTTGCCCTCCTCGACCGCATCTCCAACGGGATGACCGCTGCGCGTCAGCGGGCCCTCGCCAAGGCCCTCGGTGAGCAGGGCATCGCCGTAGGGCGGAACCAGGAGATGCGGGCCTTCATGCTCGCGTTCCAGCCGATCTACGACGACCCGGGCCTGTGCGCCTTCTGCGCGGTCGCCGGTGCAATCCTCCGTTCGCCACCGGAGTGGCTGACCATCCGTCTCCCCGAGGCTTTGAGACTGCTTGGCCAACTGCGTCCGGCCGACGGTGAGGATCCCCGGGACGCGCTCGACGCGACGATCATGGCGCGCAAGCAGGCGCCACGCCGCCCGACACGTTCCGTCGGCACCGTGCACAAGGCGAAGGGCTGGGAGTTCGACCACGTGCTGATCGGCGGTTTCAGCGCCAGCCACTTTGCCGATGACCTTCAAGGTCGGCGCCTGGCGTACGTCGCTCTGAGCCGCGCCACGCGGTCCGTCGAGATCCTCGTCCCGGGAATGGCCCCCAGCCCGCTGGTTTCGTGAGATGGACGGCCGCCCCCGGTCGGGACGCTCCGTCGAATGGAACGCGCCCGGACCCGTCCGACGGCAAGGTTGACCTCACGCGCCGGTGTAGGCCGAGGCTTGGTCGCTGGCGGCCCGGTCGTCTGTGCCGGCCCCTGGACGAAGCCTCGTGGCGGCGGATGCCGCCCCCTTGAAAGCGGATCGGCACAGAGGCTAACGCCGCGCGAAACGGATTACTGTGCCGTTGTCCTCTGTCTCGGCGCGGGCGGCCAGGCGGCCGTCGGCGCCCACGGTGACCCCGTAGTCGATGGTGTCGATGGCCTCCTTCAGCTTGGCAAGGGTGGCGCCCTTGTAATAGCGGTTCGTCGTTTCGCCGCCGCCCATGCGCTGGTGGCCAAGCAGTTCGGCGATCCGCACGGAGGCCACGTCCTCGTTGTGCAGCATGGTGTCGATGGTGTGGCGCAAGGAGTGGTTGACCCGACCATCCTCGTGCTGGTCGAGGGCGCGCAGATACGCCGAAATCTTCTTGTAGAACTTCCGGCCGAAACGCTGGCGGATCTCGATCGCGACGCTTTCCGTCAACTGCTTGGAACGGCTGGCCTGTGTGGGCTGGAAGGTCGGAAACAGTGCCCGCACGCCGTCGCGGCGCAGCCGGTCGACGTGCTGCAGGAAACCGGCATCCAGAAGCAGCCGGTGGACCGGTACCAGGCGCTCGGCATTGTCGGTCTTGAGTTGCTGGCCGGCGCTCTCGTCCTCGGCGATGCGCAGGCACCAGATGTTGTGCACCAGGACGACGTCGCGGACCATCAACTGGCAGGCCTCCTCCAGGCGCAAGGGGTGATGGGTGAGCACGAGCCAGGTCCAGTAGAAGTCATCCTGGACGAGCAGCGGGCCGGGTGTGGTGCGCTCGGCCAGCGATCGGCAGCCCGTCCAGGCCGGCGACAGCAGCACGGCGCGCACGGCCTCCGGCTCCCACGCCGCGCGCTCGTCGCGGACCCTCTTGCCGATCAGGCTCTTGGCGTAGAACGCCTTGGCGACGGGGTTCTCGCCGGCGGTGTGGCCGGCCTCGCGCGCGTATTGGAAGAAGGCGCGCAGGGCGGTGAGGTGCTTGTTCGCCGCCTTCATCGACAGCCGCGGCACCAGGGCCTCGCGGATGGCATGCATGCGGTTGGCCTGGGGGATCTCGCCGCGGGCTATGCGCGCGTCGACGCGCTGGTCGGCGCTCTCGTCGATGCTGTCCGCAAGGGCGATGGCGTCCCGCAGCGGCTTGCCCTTGAACTCGCGGAGCTGGCCGTATTTGGCGGGCAGCCGGCGCAAGCCGTCGCGGAAGGCAAGAACCCGGTCCAGGCGCACGCTGTCGACCGGCCAGTCACCGGCGAGCTCGATGAACAGGCCGACCGACTGCCGGTAATCGACGATGGTTTCCGGGTGGACCTTGCCGGCCAGATGGCGCAGGAAGCCGTCGAGCAGCGCGCTCATGGGCGGGCTCGCCGAGGTCGGCGGCGCGCCGTCGCGGGAATCCGACGGCGGCGTGGCGGCGGACGGCTCGGGCCGCGGCGGCGGGGGCGCAGCGGCCGCGTGGACCGCCGCCGTGGCCGGCGCGGGTGGGGCGGTGGCCGCGACGGCGGGCGGGGCCATCCACGCCGGCACCGCCGCAGTCCCCGCCATCACCGGCGACCACGCGGCCTTGGGGGCCCAGGCTACGGCCACCGGGGACGGCATCGGCGGGGCCGGTGCCGCGGCCGGCGGGGGCGTGGGGGCGTGTGCCGGGACGGGCGGCATCGCAAATGGGGCGGTGGCGGCGTTTGCCGGAGCGGGCGGTGCGCCGCCGGGCGCGGCGGAGGGGTGGGGCAGCCAATGGACCGCCCCGTCGTCGTAGGCGCCGTCCTCACGCTCGGCGTCGATCACGCAGGCGCGCTCCAGCGCGCGCAGCAGGGCGCGGCCGAGCAGCGCCGCGTCGGCGGGGGCGCGGCCGGCCAGCAGGGGCGCGGTGGCGGGCCACAGCGCGGGCAAGGCCGACAGGTCGTTGGTGGCCAGCGCCCGGCGCAGGGCGGCGCGGCGGTCGTGGTGGGCGGCGGCGGCGGCGCGCGCCGCCTCGGGGCTGCGCGGTCCGGCCAGCGCGCGGGCGGCCTCGGTCTCGTCGAGCACGCGCTGGAGCGCGGCGCGCACGACGCCGTTGACCTCCTCCAGCGAGAGCGTGAGCCCGCCCGCCATCATGGTTCCGAGAGCCTCCACCACCGCGTCGAACGCGACATCCAGGCGGCGCGCCCGTCGCGCCGCCTCGGGCAGGAGATGGCATCGCGTGGACAAACGGTAGTCCGGAGTTCGCCGAAGTTCGGCGAAACCTTTCGGTAGGGTGCGGCGCCAGACGTAGGTGGCGCCGCGGCGGGCGAGATGGGTGAGGACAGCCATGCCGGTCTCCGGGCCGGGCGGGGCGCGGCGGGACCGATGGCACAGGGGATTGGCACAGTCGGTTGGCCGAACCCCGCCGATGACGGGGCGGCGTGCCGATCGCGGGGCGCAAAGCCTTGCTGGGAGCGGGATTCTCAGGAGAGATGGTTGGGGGACTAGGATTCGAACCTAGGCTGGCGGAGTCAGAGTCCGCTGTCCTACCGCTAGACGATCCCCCAATCCTCGGCGGTCCGCGGCGTTGCGTCGCGTTCCGCATCGTGGGTGGCCCTTGTAACACCGTACGTGGCGGCGGTGAAGACTTTTTTGCGGCGCCGATCGCATTTTCGGCCGCCGCACTCTTGCGGAAGTAGGGTTTCGCCCGCCATCTGGATCGGGCTATCATGTCAGGCTCAACAGAGCGGCCGGGACAGGTCGCCACGGGTGGGGAGGTGAGGTGGATCTGCAGGTGCACGGCTTCCGGCGCGGCGATTCCGGGCTCGAACCCGGACGCGACTCCGGCCGGACAGGCGCTTCGGCGCCGATACGTCCGGTCTATGCCGCGCTCGATCTCGGCACCAACAACTGCCGCCTGCTGATCGCCCGCCCGGCTCCCGGCGGCTTTCGCGTCATCGACGCCTTCTCGCGCATCGTCCGCCTGGGCGAAGGGTTGAGCCGCAGCGACCGCCTGTCCGAATCGGCCATGGAGCGCACGCTGGACGCGCTGCGCGTGTGCGGCGCCAAGATCCGCCGGCGCGGCGTCACCGCCGCCCGCGCCGTCGCCACCGAGGCCTGCCGGCGGGCATCCAACTGCGTCGAGTTCGTCGACCTGGTCGAGCGCGAGACGGGCATCGCCATCGAGATCATCTCCAGCCAGGAGGAGGGGCGGCTGGCGCTGGCCGGTTGCGCCGCGCTGCTGGATCCGGTGCACCGCCATGCGCTGGTCTTCGACATCGGCGGCGGTTCGACCGAGCTGATGTGGCTGGCGGTGCCGCCGGGCGGGGCGCCGCGCGTTCTGGATCAGGTGTCGATCCGCTGCGGCGTCATCGGGCTGACCGAGCGCTACGGCGGCGACCGTATCGCCCGCGCCCAGTACCGCTCCATGGTCGAGGAGGTGGCGGCCGAGATCGAGCCGTTCGAGGAGCGCAACGGCATCCGCCGCCTGCTCGCCGAGGGGCAGGTGCAGTTGCTCGGCACCTCGGGCACGGTGACGACGCTGGCCGGCTGCCACCTGGGCCTGCCGCGCTATGACCGGCGCGCGGTGGACGGCAGCCATTTGCGCGTCGAGCACGCCCGCGCGATCATTCGAAAGCTCGTGACGCTGGACTTCCACGGTCGGGCAGGGCATCCCTGCATCGGACCCGAACGCGCCGACCTCGTTCTGGCGGGCTGTGCGGTGCTGGAGGCGATCTGCGACTGTTGCCCGGTGGATCGCCTGCGCATCGCCGACCGCGGCCTGCGCGAAGGGATCCTCGTCGACCTGATCGGCGCGGGGCAGGGCGGAAGGGAACTCTAAGGTCATGGCTCAGAAACCAACGAACACGCGGCCGGGCGGCCGCCAGAAGACCGTGCGCGTCAAGACGGCGAACAAGCGGTCGCTGTCCTCCACCCGCTGGCTGGAACGCCAACTGAACGACCCCTACGTGGCCGAGGCGCAGAAGCGCGGCTTCCGCTCGCGCGCCGCCTTCAAGCTGCTGCAGCTCGACGAGAAGTTCCATCTGCTGGCGCCGGGGCAGCGCGTCGTCGACCTGGGCGCGGCACCTGGCGGCTGGACGCAGGTGGCGGTGCAGCGGGTGCGGCCCGAAGAGACGGGCGGGCAGGTCGTCGGCCTCGACATCCTGCCCATGGACCCGCTGCCGCATGCCACCACCATGCAGGCCGACTTCCTGGAGGAAGGGGCCGACGAACGGCTGAAGGCGGTGCTGGGCGGGCCGGCCAACCTCGTGCTCAGCGACATGGCGGCCAACACCACCGGGCACCAGCAGACCGACCATTTGCGCATCATGGCGCTGGCCGAGGCCGCCTATGCCTTCGCCGAGGAGGTGCTGGCGCCGGGCGGCGCCTTCGTCTGCAAGGTGTTCCAGGGCGGTGCGGAACGCGACCTGCTGGCCAAGCTGAAGCAGGACTTCGCCACCGTGCGCCACGCCAAGCCGGCGGCCAGCCGGGCGGACTCCTCGGAGACCTATCTGGTCGCCACCGGCTTCCGCGGCAGCGCCCGGCGCGGCGAAGAGCATGGCTGAGCTGCGGTAACCGCGACACTTGGTGGGTCCCGGGCCTTCACAAGCCCATCTGCTTGTGTATAGTGCCGCGAAATTGCGGGAGACGGCCTATGTCGCGTGTGCTTGAGATCCGAGAAGCCCTCACCTTCGACGATGTGCTCCTGGTTCCGGCGGAATCGTCGGTCCTGCCGGGCGACGTGGACACGCGCACACGGCTGACCAAGTCCATCGAGCTGGGCATCCCGCTGCTGTCCTCAGCCATGGACACGGTGACGGAGAGCGCGCTGGCCATCGCCATGGCGCAGGCCGGCGGCATTGGCGTCATCCACCGCAACCTGGACATCGAGCGTCAGGCCGAGGAGGTCCGCAAGGTCAAGCGGTACGAGAGCGGCATGGTGGTCAACCCGATCACCATCACGCCCGGCGCCACGCTGGCCGACGCGCTGAACATCATGGCGGCCTACAAGATCTCCGGCATTCCGGTGGTCGAGAGCATGGACGCCCGCGGCACCGGCAAGCTGGTCGGCATTCTCACCAACCGCGACGTCCGCTTCGCCAACGACCCCAAGCAGCCGGTCAGCGAGCTGATGACCAAGAAGCTGGTCACCGTGCGCGAGGGCGTGAGCCAGGACGAGGCCAAGCGCCTGCTGCACCAGCACCGCATCGAGAAGCTGTTGGTGGTGGACGAGGAGTACCGCTGCATCGGCCTCGTCACCGTGAAAGACATCGAGAAGGCGCAGGCCTATCCCAACGCCTGCAAGGACGACAAGGGCCGCCTGCGCGTCGCCGCCGCCACCGGCACCGGGCCGGACGGGCTGCGCCGGGCCGAGGCGCTGTACGACGCGGGCGTTGATGTGCTGGTGGTCGACACCGCGCACGGCCACTCGCACAAGGTGCTGGAGCAGGTCCGCGCCGCCCGTGACATGTCCAACTACACGCAGGTGATCGCCGGCAACGTGGCGACCGGCGACGCCGCCAAGGCGCTGATCGACGCGGGCGTCGACGCGGTCAAGGTCGGCATCGGCCCCGGCTCGATCTGCACCACGCGCATCATCGCCGGCGTGGGCGTGCCGCAGCTCACCGCCATCATGGACGTGGTGGACGAGTGTCGGAAGCACGGCATTCCGGTCATTGCCGACGGCGGCATCAAGTTCTCCGGCGACCTCGCCAAGGCGATCGCCGCCGGTGCCGACTGCGCCATGCTGGGCAGCCTGTTCGCCGGCACCGACGAGAGCCCGGGCGAGGTCATCCTGTTCCAGGGCCGCTCGTACAAGAGCTACCGCGGCATGGGGTCGGTGGGCGCCATGGCGCGCGGTTCGGCCGACCGCTACTTCCAGCAGGAAGTGTCGACCATGAAGCTGGTGCCGGAGGGCGTCGAAGGCCGCGTGCCGTACAAGGGGCCGGTGTCGGCGGTGATCCACCAGTTGATCGGTGGCCTGCGCGCCGCCATGGGTTACACCGGCAACAGCACCATCCCCGAGATGCAGACGAAGAGCCAGTTCGTGCGCATCACCAACGCCGGCCTGCGCGAAAGCCACGTGCACGACATCACCATCACCAACGAATCGCCGAACTATCGCCAGGGGTAAGCTTCTACTCTTCGCGGAGGCTGCTGCGGCCGTTGGGGGAGAAGTCCCGCAACGGCCGCAACTTTTTCTACATGCTGCTGTTGGTGGTGGACCGTTCCATTCGGAGGTCTGCCATGGACAAGGATCGTATCGAGGGCGCCGGCAAGAAGATGAAGGGCAACCTGAAGGAAGCCGCCGGCAACCTGACGGGCGACGAGAAGCTGCGCGCCGAAGGCAAGATGGACAAGGCCGAGGGGCGTACGCAGAACGCGGTCGGCGGCGCCAAGGACACCGTCCGCGACGCGCTGGACCCGGATCGCAAGGCGCCCTGAGCGTCACATGAGGGGCGGCCCCACGGGCCGCCCCTTGCGGCCGGTGCTACTGGGTAGTATATGGCTGCCAGGGGGTGGCCATGACCGTGAAGACTTCGATCTCGTTGACCGATGAGCAGGAAGCCTATGCGCGCGGTCTCGTCGAGGCCGGGCAGTATCCCAGTCTCAGCGCGGTTCTCCAGCGCGGGCTTGAGATGCTGCGGCGCGACAACGAGTTGCATGGCGCAGAGGTCGAGGCCCTGCGGTTGCTGATCGACCGGCGCCGCGCCGGTGCCTTCGTCGATCTCGACGACGGCGAGGCGCAGACGCGCGCAATGCTGGAGAGAAAGAAGATCGCGCGTGCGGCGCTATAGGGTCCGCCGTGCGGCGGGCGTGACGCGCGACCTCGACCTCATCGAGAATCATCTGGTCCAGGTCTACCAGGACTTCGGGGACGACCTGGAAAGTTCGATGGAGCGGGCGGCTGCCCGCATAAACGAGGCTCTTGCCTACATGCGGACCTTCGAAGCGCGTCCGCACCGCGGCACCGAGCATCGGGATATCGGGTCCGGCATTCGCACCGTGACCAGCGAGAAGTTCGTCTTCTACTTCGAGATCGATGAGCCGCTGTCCGAGGTTCGGATCCTCGCCGTCTTCTTGGGCGGAGCCGATCACGGCCGCCAGATCCTGGACCGGCTTCGGAACTGAGCAGCCCCTCTCCGTCGCTCTTTTCGTTTCAGTTCACCGCGCGCTCGCCGCCGGCCTGCGCCACGGTGGCGCGCTCCATCAGCGCCTTCCACTCCGTCAGGGTGACGAAGCGCACGCCGGCCATGCGGGCGCGGGCGAGGATGTTCGGCAGCGCCTCCACCGTGTTGCGGTGGTTGGAGTGCATGAGCACCACCGACCCCGGCGCGAGATCGCGCATCACGCGTTCCTCCACCACGGCGGCGGGCAGGTCGCGGTAATCCTTGGAATCGATGGTCCACAGGATCGTTTCCAGGCCGTTGGCCCGGGCGACGGACAGCGTGTGCTCGTCATAGGAGCCGAAGGGCGGGCGGAACCAGCGCGGCGCCACGCCGGCCGCCGACAACAGCGTGTTGGTCCGGCGCAGCGCCGCGTCCTGCTGCTGCGGGTTCTGGGTGATCAGGCGCACGTGCTCGAAGGTGTGGTTGCCGATCTCGTGGCCGGCGGCGGCGATCTCGCGCAGCAGACGCGGGTGCCTGGCGGCGTTGCGGCCGACCACAAAGAAGGTGGCGGGGGCGCCGTGCTCGGCCAGGATGCGCAGGATCTCCGGATCGTTGGTGCCGTCCGGGCCGTCGTCGAAGGTCAGCGCGGCGATGTTCTCGCGGAGTTGCTTGGGCGCCAGGACGATGCTGGCGCCGGGGTAGAGGTGGGCGGTCAGGAAGTCCGCCTTGCCGTGCCGGGCGGCGTAGCTCAGCTCGCCTGCGCGGGCGGGCGGGGCGGCCAGCAGAAGGGCGGCCAGCACCAGGATCAGGTGGCGCATAGGACTCTCCCGAGGAACAGGAGGGGACCGCGCCGGACCGCCTCGGTGAAGCCATTGCGGGTGTAGAAGGGCACGTTGCGGGCACCGGCCCCGGTCACCACGTGCACGCCCGGCCGTCCATCGGCCCGGCAGTCGGCGGCGAAGGCCTCGACCAAGGTGGCGCCGACGCCGGTCCCACGCCGGTCCGGGCGGACGTTGACGTGCAGGTGCGCCGGGAAGCGGGGGAAGAGGTCGGCGAAGGCGTCGTATTTCGGGATGGTGCGGAACAGCTCGGCCGCCCCGGCGCTGTCGCGGCAGCCGGTGAGATAGCCGGCGATGCGGCCGTCCGCGTCCCGCTGGAACAGCACGTCGTGCGGCGCGTGGTCGAAGTACCAGCCGGTCCAGGTGCGCAGAAAGGCGGCGCGCTCGGCGTCGGAGGCGAAGGTTGTGCGGACGCTGGAGGCGAAGAAGATCTCTTCGAGGGCGGCCAGCGCGGCCGCGCGGTCGGCGGCCTCGGTCAGACGGACGATCACAGTGATTACGGCTGGCGCTGGGCGGTGTGGAAGGTGGAGGGCACGGCGCGCGGCACCAGCATGGTGTAGCGGCCGCGGGCCTTCATGACGCCCGCCGCCTCGGCGGCGTCGTTGCCCGGCCCCCAGAAGAGGTCGCCGCGCACGGGGCCCTTGATGGCGCCGCCGGTGTCCTGCGCCACCACGAGGCGCTTCAGTTCGCCGCCGGGGACCGGCGCATCCTTCAGCTCCAGCCACAGCGGCACGCCCAGGGGCACGTGGCTGGGGTCGACGGCGAGGCTGCGGCCGGGGACCAGCGGCGTGTTGAGGGCGCCGCGCGCACCCACGTCGCCGCCGCGCTGCTTGAAGAAGACGTAGGACGGGTTGAGGTTCATCACCTGCCGCGCCTTGTGCGGGTTCTCCTTCAGCCAGCGGCGGATGAGCTGGAGCGTCACCTCCTGCGGCGTGGCGACGCCCTGGTCGATCAGGTAGCGGCCGATGGGATAGTAGGAATGGCCGTTCTGCCCGGCGTAGTGGACGCCCACCACGCTGCCGTCGGTCATGCGCACGCGGCCGGAGCCCTGGATCTCCAGGAAGAAGGCGTCGATGGGATCGTCCACCCACAGCAGTTCGTAGCCCTTGCCGCGCAGCGCCCCGGCCTCGATGCGCGCACGGGTCGGGTAGCCCTTCTTGGGGCGCGGCGGCACGCGGTAGACCGGCACGTTGAAGCGGTCCGTGCGGGTCCAGGAGCCGTTCAGCTCGATCTCGTAATAGCCGGTGAACAGCCCCTCGGTGCCGGATCCCAGCGCCACCGGCGTGAAGTGCGCTTCGAAGAAGCGGCGGGCGGTCTCCGTGTCGGAGGCGGGCAGGGCGCGCGCCGCGTCGCAGGCCGGTCGCCAGTTGGCGACGCGGCCGGCGTTGCCGAGCGCACGGTCGTTCGGCTGACCGCGCATCCAGCCGCAACTGCGCTGGAAGGCGGACAGGGCGGGGGCGTGGTCATCCTCCACCCAGCCGGTCAGGCCGCGGAAGTCCTCGGCGACCTGATCGAGGGAGGGGCGGCTGTGCGTCGAGGTGGCCTGCAATCCGTTGGTGGCGGTGTTCGCCGCGCAGCCGGCCAGGGCGGCCATCGCGAAAAGACCGGACACCCGCGCCAGCACCCGCCGCACGCCACCCACGCCCGTCAACGCCATCGCGCACCCCGTTCCGGCCCGCGCCGGTTCCATTATGAAGAAGCTCCCTTCGTCTTGCCTCTACTGCGGCGACAGAAGGGTTCTTCGACCATCTTTATGCGAGCGCACAAAAAAGGGTCAACGAATCTCGATAATGCAAAGTGAACGCGAAGCGGATGTCACAGCCCGCGTGGGATCCGAGTTGCACAAACCTCCTGCAACCGTTTGATTCCTATATCGTTCGGGGATGAACCGCGTGAAATCGCGAATGTTGGTCGAATGCCGCGCACAACCGATTGTGGGCTGGCCAGGGCTGCCCTGCGCCGACTCGGGATCAGCGGGGATGACAAGCGCCCCGGAAACGGGTTATCGACCACCGGGGGCGCGTTGGTGTCCCCGCCGTCCCGATAGGAGCCGTTATGACCCCCGCTGCCCGCCTTCAGGCGGTGATCGACCTGTTGACCGAGATCGACGCCACCCCGCGCCCCGCCGACGCGGTGATGAGCGCCTTCTTCCGCTCCCGGCGCTACATCGGCTCCAAGGACCGCAACGCCGTCGCCGAGACCGTCTACGCCATCCTGCGCCGCCACGCCCGCCTCGCGTGGTGGCTGGCGCGCGAGAACCACGAGGCGTCGCCGCGCGCGCTGACCATCGCCAACGCCATCCTGGGCGACGGCAAGTCGGCCGGCGTGGTTATGGAGTTGTTCAGCGGCGGCAAGTTCGCCCCCGCCGCGCTCGACCCGGCGGAAACCAGGCTGGCCCGCGCCCTGGACACCCACACTCTCGACCACCCCGCCATGCCGGAGACGGCGCGCGTCGAGTGCCCGGAGTGGGCGGAGGGGCCCATGCGCGCCGCGCTGGGCAATCGCTTCGCGGCGGAGATGGAAGCACTGCTGGGCGCCGCCCCGCTGGACCTGCGCGTCAACCCGGTGAAGGCGACGCGCGAGCAGGCGCAGGCGGCGTTGGCCAAGGCCGGCATCACGGCGGAGCCGACGCGCTGGTCGCCGTTCGGGCTGCGCGTCAAGGGCCGGCCGCCGCTGGCCGGCGTCGACGCCTTCAAGGACGGCCTCGTCGAGATCCAGGACGAGGGCTCGCAACTCGTGGCCGTGGCGACGGCGCCGAAGCCCGGCCATCAGGTGGTGGACTTCTGCGCCGGGGCCGGCGGCAAGACGCTGGCGCTGGCCGCGCTGATGAACAACAAGGGCCGCGTCGTCGCCTGCGACGTGCTGGAGAAGCGCCTGAAGCGCGCCGGCGAGCGATTCCGCCGCGCCGGCCTGCACAACATCGAGCCGCATCCGCTGACCAGCGAGCGCGACCCGTGGGTCAAGCGGCACAAGCGCAAGTTCGACCGCGTCCTGGTCGACGCGCCGTGCACCGGCACCGGCACGTGGCGCCGCAACCCGGACAGCCGTTGGCGCCAGCTCGGCCCCGGCCTGGAGCAATTGACGCCCTTGCAGGCGAGCATCCTGGACAGCGCGGCGCGGCTGGTGAAGCCGGGCGGGCGGCTGGTTTACGCCACCTGCTCCATCCTGCCGGAGGAGAACGAACGGCAGATCGAGGCCTTTCTGGAGACGCACCCGGACTTCACGGTGAAGCCGGTGGCCGAGGTGTGGGCCGAGGAGAACGCCGGGCCGTGCCCGGTGGACGGCCCCTACCTGCGCCTGAGTCCGGCGCAGCACGACACCGACGGGTTCTTCGCGGCCGTCATGGTGCGCAAGGCCGAGGAGGCGGCGGAGCCGGCCGGAGCCGAGGGCGAGGGAGCGGGAGCCGACGAACGAGACGGCGAGCTGTAACCGGATCCAACCGGATGAAGCGCTCCGGGGCCGAGTGTTTCATCCGGTGGCTTCGGTGAATGTGCGGATGGGGCAGGGCGCCGGAATCGGGTGCCGCTGGCAGCTCGTTATTCCTATCGGTACGTCAGTGCACTAGGATGCCCGCCCAATCGACGAGGAAAACGATGGACAACGAATTGAAGTGCCCTCAGTGCAACTCCGAACACGTCTACCAGGACGGCAGCCTGTGGATTTGCCCGGAGTGCGCGCATGAATGGAACCCGCAGGCCGCTGTCGACGAGTCCGGCGAGGGGGCTTCGCAGGGGCAGGGCGTGCGGGATGCCAACGGAAACGTGCTCAACGACGGCGACACGGTGACTGTGATCAAGGATCTGAAGGTCAAGGGCTCGTCGCTGGTTGTCAAAGGTGGCACCAAGGTGAAGAATATTCGCCTGGTCGATGGAGCCGACGGGCACGACATTTCCTGCAAGATCGACGGCATCGGCGCGATGAATCTGAAGTCGGAGTTCGTGAAGAAAGCGTAGTGGCGGTTCCGCACCTCTCAAAAAGCCCTTTTTCTCAAGGGGGGAAGGGCTTGTTTGTGGCTCGGCGGCTGTGCGGTGTTCCTAGGGGTGGGCGAAGCGGGTGGAACGCACCCAAATGGCGCGCCCGCCATCGCACATCCCAGGGGCATCGTCAGCTCCGCCCCTCCCCGCGGATCCGACCTTCTGCGGCGGGCGTTGCGCTGGTAAGAACGTCGGGACAGGTTTCTCAAGGGGGACGGTCGGATGAAGGTCATCATCTGCGGGGCGGGGCAGGTCGGCGCCAGCATCGCCCGGCACCTGTCCACCGAGAACAACGACGTCACCGTCATCGACGTCTCCACCGAACTCGCCCAGCGCATGGACGAGAGCCACGATGTGCGCGGCCTGGTCGGGCACGCCTCGCACCCCGATGTGCTGGCGGAAGCCGGGGCGGCGGATGCCGACATGCTGATCGCCGTCACCCATTCCGACGAAGTCAACATGGTGGCCTGCCAGGTCGCGCACTCGGTGTTCGGCGTGCCGGTGCGCATCGCCCGCATCCGGCAGCACGCCTACCTGAAGCCGGAATGGAAGAAGCTCTTCGCCGCGGAGCACATGCCGATCTCCGTCATCATCTCGCCGGAGATCGAGGTGGCGCGCGGGATCGCCCGGCGCCTGCGCCTGCCGGGGGCCTTCGATATGGTGCCGCTGGCCGACGGCAAGGTGCATCTGGTGGGCGTGCACTGCACCAGCCGGTCGCCGCTGCTGGACACGCCGCTGCGCCGCCTGACCGAGGCCTTTCCCGAACTGCGGGCGGTGGTGGTCGCGATTTTCCGCGACGGCCGCGGCTTCGTGCCCAAGGGCAACGACACCATCCGGCTGGGCGACGACATCTATTTCGTCAGCCGCACCAGCGACATCGACACGGTGGTCGGCATGGCCGGGCACACGGAGAGCGTGGCGCACCGGCTGGTGATCGTCGGTGGAGGCAACATCGGCTTCAACCTGGCACGGATCATCGAGAGCGAGATGCACGGTGTCTCGTTGAAGATCGTCGAACAGAACGCCGCGCGGGCCGAGTACATCTCCCGTTCGCTCCAGCCCAGCACGGTGGTGCTGAGGGGGGACGGGCTGGACCGCGAGGTGCTGGAGGAAGCGCACGTCCACCGGGCCGAGACCATCGTGGCCGTCACCAACGACGACGAGACGAACGTCTTCGCCTCGCTGCTGGCCAAGCAGGCGGGTTGCCAACGGGCCGTCACGCTGCTGAACAAATCCTCCTACGAGCCGATCATCGCCGCGCTGGGCATCAACGTGGTGGTGAGCCCCGGCGCCGTCACCGTGTCGTCGATCCTGCGGCACGTCCGGCGCGGCCGGGTCGCCGCCGTGCACACCATAGGCGAGGGCTTCGGCGAGGTGGTCGAGGCGGAGGCGCTGGAGACCTCGCGGCTGGTCAGCGCGCCCCTGGGCAAGATCGGCCTGCCGCATGGTATGCTGATCGGCGCCATCGTGCGCGGCGACGAGGTGATCATCCCCAACAGCCAGACCAACATCCAGCCGCACGACCGCGTCATCGTCATGGCGACCGCCAATCTGGTGCGGAAGGTGGAGCGGATGTTCGCCGTGGGGCTGGAGTTCTTCTAGCCTCATGTTTCCCGCGGGTTGGGCCAAGCGCCAGCGCGGCCCGACACCCTTCACGCGGAGTGTCGGGCCGCGCTGGCGCTTGGCCCAACCCACGAAATCCCTCCCTTGAGGCTGCCCACCCGTCATGCCCAACTTCCGGCCGGTTCTGTTCGTCGTGTCCATCCTGCTGCTGGCGTTGGCGGCGACGATGCTGATTCCCGCGGCGGTGGACGGGTTCTACGACAATCCGGACTGGAAGGTGTTCCTGGGATCGGCCGGATTCACAGGGGCGTGCGGCGGGGCGCTGACGCTGGCCACCCGCTGCGAGGTGCGCGGCGGGCTGTCGCTGCGCCAAGCCTTCCTGCTGACGCCGCTGAGCTGGTGCGCGACCGCGGCTTTCGCCGCCGTGCCGTTCCAGTTCTGCCACTTCCCCGACCTGTCGCTGAACTACGCCAACGCCTTCTTCGAAACCATGTCGGGCCTGACCACAACGGGGTCGACCGTGCTGGTCGGGCTGGATTCGACGCCGGAGGGGATCCTGCTGTGGCGTGCGCTGATCCAGTGGCTGGGCGGCATCGGCATCATCGCCGTGGCGATCGCGGTTCTGCCGGCGCTGCGCGTCGGCGGCATGCAACTGTTCCGCACCGAATCCTCCGACCGCTCGGCCAAGGTGCTGCCGCGCGCCCAGCAGATCGCCAAGGCCATCGGCGGTGTCTACGCCGGGCTTACCATCGTGTGCGGTCTGAGCTACTGGGCCGCCGGCATGACGCCGTTCGAGGCGGTGGTGCACGCGTTGACCAGCGTCTCGACCGGAGGCTATTCGACGTCCGACAACTCGATCGGCCATTTCGAAAGCCCGGTCCTGCACTGGCTGGTGACCTTCTTCATGCTGGCCGGCGGCCTGCCGTTCGTACTGTACGTGCGCACCCTGACCGGGCAGACCGACGCGCTGTGGCGCGACAGCCAGGTGCGGTCGCTGATGGCGTTCCTGGCGGCGGTGATCCTGCCGCTGTCGCTGTGGCTGACGTGGCGCAGCGACTATGAATTCCTCGACGCGCTGCGGCTGGTGGCGTTCAACGTGGTGTCGGTCGTCACCACCACCGGCTATGCGCTGACCGATTACAGCCAGTGGGGCAACCTGGCGGTGGGCGTGTTCTTCGGCCTGACCTTCATCGGCGGCTGCACGGGATCGACATCCGGCGGCATGAAGATCTTCCGGTTCGAGGTCATGGCGGTGCTGCTGCGCACCCACTTCCTGCGCCTCCTGTACCCGCGCGGCGTGTTCCCGCGGCAGTACGGCAACCGGCTGCTGGACGACGACGTGCTGGGTTCGGTCATCGTGTTCTTCGCACTGTTCTTCTCGGCCTATAGCCTGCTGACCATCGCGCTGATGGCGTTCGGGCTGGACTTCATCACCAGCGCCAGCGCGGCGGTCACCTCGCTGGCCAACGTCGGTCCGGGGCTCGGCTCCATCATCGGGCCGGCCGGCAACTTCGCCACCCTGCCGGACGGCGCCAAGTGGCTGTTGTCGTTCGGCATGCTGCTGGGGCGGCTGGAACTGTTCACCGTGCTGATCCTGTTCATGCCGCAGTTCTGGCGGAGCTGAGGGGGGTATTCCCCACCCAAGTAACGTCGCGTCCGCATCCGTCCGCGCCGGCCGGTCGCCTTTCCCCCGTTCGACCCGTGGCCTTCAACGGACGTAGCCTGGAAGCTCCACCACGAACGGGGAGGATGTCATGCTGCGCGCGACGTTGATCCTGCCGGCGGCCTTGGCCGTACTCGCCGTAGGCACCGCGCCGGTCGCGCTCGCCGGGTCGGCCGGCGAGCATGCGATCCACACCAACGAAACCCTGCAATGGGAGCCGCTGGGCGCGCTGCCGGCCGGGGCGCAGTGGTCGGTGCTGGCCGGCAACCCGGCCGACCCCGGCCCCTTCGCCATCCGCGTGAAGTTCCCGGACGGCTATCGCGTGCCGGCCCACTGGCATTCGCAGGCGGAGACGGTGACGGTCCTCTCCGGCACCTTCGGCGTCGGCATGGGCCATTCGGGCGACCGCGACAAGGTGCAGGCGCTGCCGGCCGGCGGCTTCGCCTTCATGCCGGCCATGCAGCCGCACTACGCCGTCACCACCGGCGAGACGGTGATCCAGGTGAACGGCACCGGGCCGTTCGACCTGAACTACGTCGACCCGTCGCAGGACCCGCGCAAGCAGGTGGGCGCGTCGCAATAGAGGTCGCCTTCCACGCGGCTTGCCATGCCGCTGGAAAAGCCACGTCACCGCCCCACATCAGGTTTACGGCCTGATGTGGGGTGGAGGTGCTGGTTGTGACCATCATCCGCGATGCAGCACCCGGCGACGCCCTGCGGATCGCCCAGGTGCATGTGGCGAGCTGGCGCTCGACCTATCCGACCATGCTGCCGCCCGGCTATCTGCTGGGCTTGTCGGAGGCGCGGCTGCAGCGGCAGTGGTACGCGATGCTGATCGACGAGGCGATCCGCCTGGGCCAGGGCACCGTCGTGGCCGACGATTCGCCCAACGGGCTGGTCGGCTTCGGCGGCTACGGCGCGCAGCGCACGTGCCTGGACGGCTATGCGGGGGAGTTCTACACGCTCTACCTGCTCGATGATGCCAAGGGGCTGGGCCTGGGGCGGCGGCTGATGGCGGCGATGGCCGAACGGCTGCTCGACGTCGGCACGCGCTCGGCCATCGTCTGGTGCCTGCGCGACAACCCGGCGCGCTGGTTCTACGAACGCCTGGGCGGCCAGCGCATCGGCGAGCGCCCGACCCGCTTCGCCGGCGCCGACCTGGTGGAGATCGCCTACGGCTGGCGCGACCTGGTGCCGCTGGCCCGGATGTCGGCCGACCCGGAAGTGCGGTAGACGTGCGGTAGACGTGGGCTTGAACACGGATGCTTCTGCCGCATCTCTGCTCCGCAAGCCCCCGAAGCGGTCCGTAAAGCGCTTGACCCGGCGGGCGGGGAGGGGCATCTAGCACGCTTCACCGCCCAGGAAGTATGCCGATGTCCGCCGAACGGGTTCTCATTCTCGATTTCGGGTCGCAGGTGACCCAGCTCATCGCCCGCCGCGTCCGCGAGGCCGGCGTGTACTGCGAAATCCACCCCTTCAGCATGACGGAAGAGCGCATCAGGGCGTTCGATCCGAAGGCCATCATCCTGTCCGGCGGCCCCGCCTCGGTGACCGAGGTGAACGCGCCGCGCGCGCCGGAGTGCGTGTTCACGATGGGCGTGCCGGTGCTGGGCATCTGCTACGGCCAGCAGACCATGTGCCAGCAGTTGGGCGGCAACGTCGCCGGCTCCGACCACCGCGAGTTCGGCCGCGCCTTCATCGAGGTGAAGGAGACTTGCGCGCTGTTCGACGGGTTGTGGGAGCCCGGTGCCCGCGAGCAGGTGTGGATGAGCCACGGCGACCGGGTGAACGCGCTGCCCGACGGCTTCCGCCCCGTGGCGGTGAGCGAGGGCGCGCCCTTCGCCGTGGTGGCCGACGACCGCCGCCAGTTCTACGGCGTGCAGTTCCACCCGGAGGTGGTGCATACCCCGCACGGCGCGCAGCTTCTGGCCAACTTCGTGCATCGCGTCGCCGGGCTGAAGGGCGACTGGACCATGGCCGCCTTCAAGAAGCAGGCGATCGAGCGCATCCGCGCCCAGGTCGGCAAAGGCAAGGTGATCTGCGGCCTGTCGGGCGGCGTGGACTCCTCCGTGGCGGCGGTGCTGATCCACGAGGCGATCGGCGACCAGCTGACCTGCATCTTCGTCGACACCGGCCTGATGCGCGCCGGCGAGTCGGAGGAGGTGGTGACGCTGTTCCGCGACCACTACAACATCCCGCTCATCCACGCCGACGCGGCCGACCTGTTCCTGGGCAAGCTGAAGGGCGTGTCGGACCCCGAGCAGAAGCGCAAGATCATCGGCGCCACCTTCATCGAGGTGTTCGATGGCGAGGCGCACAAGGTGGGCGGGGCGGAGTTCCTGGCGCAGGGAACGCTTTACCCCGACGTCATCGAAAGCGTGTCGTTCACCGGCGGCCCCAGCGTCACCATCAAGTCGCACCACAACGTGGGCGGCCTGCCGGACCGCATGAAGCTGAAGCTGGTCGAGCCGCTGCGCGAACTGTTCAAGGACGAGGTACGGGCGCTGGGCCGCGAACTGGGCCTGCCGGAGGCGTTCGTGAAGCGCCATCCGTTCCCCGGCCCCGGCCTCGCCATCCGCGTGCCGGGCGAGATCACGCCGGAGAAGCTGGAGATCCTGCGCAAGGCGGACACCATCTACCTGGAGGAGATCCGCAACGCCGGCCTGTACGACGCCATCTGGCAGGCGTTC
>DASPIO010000047.1:0-5004 GCA_035629155.1 Azospirillum sp.
ACGGGCGTGCCTCCTAGAGCGGCTGACGGATCAGCCGCACACCTTCTGCACCACGGAGATCAGCTTTTCCGGGTTGAAGGGCTTGACGATCCAGCCGGTGGCGCCGGCGGTGCGCCCCTCGGCCTTCTTCTTCTCGTCCGACTCGGTGGTCAGCATGAGGATGGGCAGCGTGCGGTGCGTCGGGGCCGCGCGCAGGCGCCTGATCAGCGTCAGCCCGTCCATCACCGGCATGTTCAGGTCGGTGATGATGAGGTCGACCTTGTTGGCGGCGATGACGGTGAGCGCCTGCTGGCCGTCGCCGGCCTCCAGCACGTCGTACCCGGCGCCTTTCAGCGTGAACGTCACCATGTCACGCATGGTGCGTGAATCGTCGACGGTCAGGACCTTCTTCTTCACGAACGGCTCCATTGCTTCAGCCAGGGCGTCAGGCCGAGGTCGTCGCACGCCTCGGCCAGCACGTCGGAGGGCTGGGCGATCACGAACGCCGCCCCGTGTTCGGCGGCGTGGCGGGACGCCACCAGCAGGGCCTGCACGCAGGCGGTGCTGACCCGCTCCACCGCGTCGGCCTGCACGGTGACGGCGTCGGCGGTGGCGAAGCCGTGCCGCAGGCTGTCCACCAGCGGCTGCGCCATCGGCAGGTCGAGGTCGCTGGGCAGGCCGATGCGCACCTGGCCCCCCTCCTCGCTCCATTTGATGAGTGTCACCGCATACCCCTCCATGGGTGCCGCGCGCGTGCGCGGCCTGCCTGCGGCCCTATGCCCGGCATTTTGCCGAAACGCTGCCAGAGTACGGATAAGGATTCGTTAAGGGGCTAACCCGAAAGTCAGGGGGCCAATGCGTCGGGGCGAGTCAAAGCCGCGACTTTTCGCCCTGCCATTCCGCCACCCGCTCGCGCGGGCGGAAGCGCAGCGCCGTCCAGGTGTCGTCCACGGCGGCGGCGGCCACGGCGTCGAATCCGAACGGCTGCATCGCCTGCTCCACCGCCGCGCGCGACAACTCGCCCGTCGCCGAAGGCGCGTCTTTCGGAAAGGCGATCCACAGCACGCCGTCGAACGCCGTCTCGCTCACCGCCACGGGGGCGAAGGCGTCCAGCGCGGCGCGGTCGCGCACGAAAACGATCAGCCAGTCGGCCGGCGCGGCGCCGGATTCGTTGACGTGCACGCCGTCGGGCAGTGGCTCGAACAGCGGCCTCACTGCCTTGGGCACGTTGACCAGCCGGGCCCGCTGGCCGGGCTGGAGGAGCAGCGTCTGCGCAAGCGTCGTGTCGGTCATGGCGCCGCCGGGGGTCGGAGGGGGACGAAGGGAGTGCGGATTATGCCACGGATGCGGTGGGATGACAGGCCAAACGGCGGCACCCCCTGCGCGCCGGTGAACCTCGCCGCCGTTCGCGTGTTTTCCCGTCATGCAGGCTCCGCACGAGTTCCCCCTGTACAGCCCGGGCGAACGGGTGGCCGATGGGCTGGTCCACGCGGTCGGCGTCGCCGCCGGCCTGATCGGCGCCGCGTGGTTGCTGGCCGCCGCGGGCGGCCGGGCGACGGCGGGCGAGTTGGCCTCGCTGGCCGCCTACAGCCTGGGGCTGGTGGGCATGCTGTCGGCCTCGGCCGGCTACAATCTGGCGCGGCGCGGGCGGCGCAAGGCGATGCTGCGGCGCCTGGACCACGCGATGATCTTCGTGATGATCGCCGGCACCTACACGCCGTTCCTGCTGAAGGGGCTGGGCGGCACGGCGACCGGCGTGGCGCTGTTCGCCGTGGTGTGGGGCGTCGCGCTGACCGGGGCGGTGCTGAAGCTGGCCTGCCCCTGGCGGATCGAGCGGGCGAGCCTGATCCTCTACCTCGGCCTCGGCTGGGTGGTCGTCGTGGTGGCCGAGCCGATGAGCGCCGCCCTGTCCTCCACGGCGTGGCGGCTTCTGGCGGCGGGCGGCCTGCTGTACACGGCGGGCGTGGCCTTCCACGTGCTGGAGCGGCTGCGCTACCACAACGCGCTGTGGCACCTGACGGTGCTGGGCGCGGCCGCCTGCCACTTCGCCGCGATCACGGCGGAGTACGTGCCGGCGTAGCCGCCCGTTCCTGAATGCGTTCCTGGCTGCGTTCCTGGATGGCGCGCCTGAGGTCCGGCGCGCAGTTGCCGGTGGCGAACAGCCCGGTGGTGCGCCCGGCCGGCGCGTTGGCCGGCTGCAGCGCCAGCACCGCCTCCAGCCGCCGCCGCTCCGCGACCATCCCGTCGAACCGCCGCGCCAGTTCGTCGAGCACCATCGGCTCCACCCCGCCGTCCAGCGCCGCCTCCAAGAGCGGCGTGCGCAGGTCGATGTCGCCCCACCCGCAGATCTCGTGCGTCACCGCCTCGTTCGCCGCCGCGTCCGCGCGGGCGAGCCACCGCTCGACCAGCAGGCGCGTGGGCGGGTCGGCCAGGGCGGGGGCGGGGAGGAGGACGGCAGCCGCAAGGATCGCGGCGGCACACATATTCTGGTATGGCATACACGTTTCGTGTAGTTATCATAAACGTATTGATGATAGATATCCGACAGGCGTCCCGAAGACAACGTTGATATGGAGGCCTTCGGGAATGCACTGCGCGAACGCGCCCGGACACTCGGCTTGAGCGACGCCGAAGTGGCCCGCCGTGCCGGTCTGACCGAGCAGCGATACGGCAACTATGTCACGGGACGGCGGCAGCCGGACTTTGCGACGTTGATCCGGATTTGCCGGGTGTTGGCGACAACGCCGAACCATCTGTTGGGAGTAGCCGATGCGCGCCCGGCTACGGACGAGCGCGAGCGCCTGTGCAGTGAACTGCTGTCAGTCGCTCGCGCGTTGTCCGAAGACGATCTGCGGCTTATGACTAGGCAAGTCGCAGCCGTCCTTGAGTATCGAAGGGGATCAAAAACCGCATCAGGAGCTTAGCTTTACAGGCTGTAGGTCGGTGCCAAGCGTCAGCGCGACCCAATGGAGAGGACATGCCTTGCAGGTGAAAACAGATCAGCCCATCAGCAGCGTCCAGAGCGAGTACGCAGTGTTTCCTACTTGAAGATATTCGATCTCTCCGGCTCCGTGCGTGTATCCGTATCCAAAGTAATTTTCAATCTCGACGCCATTGTGGTTATAGCCATCAGAATAGTCGCTCGTCGTCGTGATTATCAGATTTGTGCCGTTCGTTGCGTAAAACTCAAGATCGTTTATGCTGGCGTCATTGAATACAAGGTAATCGGCGGTTCCTGAGCTGTCCTTTATGTAGGATATGCCGCCATCATTGTTGTAGTGCACGTATATGTCGTTTCCGGCACCGCCAAACAATTCGTCAACGCCAATTACGCCGCCAATGCTGGCGCACGCGCCGCCGAAAAGCATATCGTTGCCATCTTCGCCATGCAAGTAGTCATGGCCATCACCGCCAAGTAATGTGTCGTGGCCGCTGCCGCCAGCAAGAAAATCTGATCCATTTAGCCCATTGAGGAGATCGTTTCCTCCAAGTCCATACAGGTCGTCATCTCCGTTTCCGCCGTCAAGGTAGTCATTTTGGTTTCCGCCAACGACAAGGTCGTTTCCCTCTCCGGCGTACACGGAAACCTGCTCGTTCGGGTTTGAAGGTGCCCAGGAGTCGTTATATACAGAAAGAACGTAGGTACCCATGGTTCCGTTACCTGTCTTGGTTGTTCCGTGCGTCAAGACGCGAGGCGACTTTATCGCAAGAATTATAAATTGAAGACATGCGACATAAAGCTCGTTATAAGGGTAGATATCGAATGGTTATGGCTGCTAAGGTTTAGCATGCTGGCGTATGACAAATCCTAAGATTGCGTTCTGCGGCATTTCTGTTAGCGTGCTGGGTATCCAATCCCGCTTGCTTGCGGGGCGCAGCTAGGCCGTTTGTGGAGTGGGGGATCAATGTCGACAGTGGCTCCGTCACACATGCCGGCGACCCTTGGCGTGGGGTCGGTTCAAACGCCGGTCGCCCGATCTGGCGGCGGTCAACCCGAAACCAAAACCGTGTCCGGCACCACCACGACCGACAGTGTGGATCTGAGCCCGTTGGCTTCGGCGCTTAAGGGAGACGCGCTCGCGCTGTTCACAAAGCTGTCGCCTGATGACCGCACCACGTTGAGCGACTTTGTCAGCTCCGGCCGGATGTCGGCGGAGGAGGTGAACGACGCGTTGACGGATAAACTCAAAGTCGCCCGGAAAGAGTCGTACTGGAAAGGGGTTGTAGAGGCCGAAGGAAGACGGAACGACCACATCGGCAAAGAAATAGATTCTCTGACGAAGGAACTTGAAGAAAAATTGGCGGCAATAGAAAAGGCCGGTAGCCCGGCGGCCGCACTGGCACTTGCTATGAAGCAAAAGGAAGATATGGATCGCTCGCGCTTTCGGCTCAGCTCGCTCATTGGTCAGTCGATCAGTCAGCCGGTGAATCCGAATTCGAAGCTGACGATGGATTTCGCGGTAACGAAGATCGCCAGATCCGAGACGGAGCGCGCCGCCGGCAGCAAGCTGGCGAGCCTCGGTTTCGGCTCAGAAAGCTTCGCCCAACTGCTCAAGGACACGGCCGCTGCCGACGTTGCGGCGCAGCGCGGCGCGACGCGAAAGCCGTGAGGCAATGGGGCGCTCGTCGGCAACGTCTCCGGTCCCCCGTACCCCCCTCACCCGGCGCTGCGCGCCGACCTCTCCCCAGGGGGGAGGTTTGGGGCCGGCGCGTCGGAGCTCTCGCGGTCTTCCCTTGCTGCCGTTTCCTGGCAGTATGGCGTCTCCCGTCCCCCGGAAAGGCCCCGCTCCCGTGTCGCGCGCCGAACGATTGCTCGACCTTATCCAGATCCTGCGGCGGCATCGCCGGCCGGTCAGCGGGCGCACGCTGGCCGACGAACTGGGGGTCAGCCTGCGCACGCTGTACCGCGACATCGGCGCGCTGCAGGCGCAAGGGGCGCGCATCGACGGGGAGCCGGGCATCGGCTACCTGCTGCGGCCGGGGTTCCTGCTGCCGCCGCTGATGCTGTCGGAGGAGGAGATCGAG
>DASPIO010000048.1:0-7755 GCA_035629155.1 Azospirillum sp.
AGCTCGCCCCGAATCGCCTCCAGCGCCACCTTCGCCTTGAACTCCGCCGAATACCGCTTCCGTTTCCCCGTCATCGGGTCCGTCCTTTCTGATGGGCGAACCAAGCTTATCCAACTG
Organism: Azospirillum sp.; assembly: GCA_035629155.1. GTDB lineage: Bacteria > Pseudomonadota > Alphaproteobacteria > Azospirillales > Azospirillaceae > Azospirillum. Next base: position 118 of record DASPIO010000048.1, read on the forward strand.
TCCGGGGAACGGGGACCAGCTCACCCTATACCGGCCCCCCTGCCAGCCTGCCAGCCGCAACTTAACGGTGCTCTTGAAGGGGCTCTTCCTGCCACGCGTCATCGTGTCACCCCAGCCGCCGAAAGGGGCCGGGTTTTACCCGATCTCCGCCCTATCGCAAACGCTGCTACAGAGACGGCTGAACAGGCGGCTATCTTGCGAGGACCACCACCGCGGCGATCATTCCATGGCTCTAATCTTTGCCGACACAACCTGGCTGTGCTAGCGTATTCACGGATAAATTGGGTGTTCGTGGTGAGAAAAGCCGCTGAAGAACGTTTGCGCGCCGGCTTCGGGGGCTTCTGGCGCAGCACCGTCGGACGCCGCCTCCTGAAAGCAATGTTGCTTTTCGGCGCGCTCGTGACGCTTTGCCTTTCCGCGGTCGAGCTTTATCTGGAATATCGTTACGGTCTGGCCGTCATCGAACACCGACTCGATGAAATCGAAGCCAGCCATGCCGCCGCCGCCGCAGATCGATTGAGGGCGGTGGATCCATTGGGCGTCGAATTGCTGGCCAGGGGGATCGCCAGTCTTCCGGCCATCCGCTACGTGGACATACGTGAAGTCGGCACGCCTTGGGGACACAGCCCGCCGGTCGTGGTTGGGGAGCGCGTGCGCTCGAACTCGCTGGGCCGCACCATTCCCTTGGTTCGCGACCGTGAAGGAAAGGACATAATCGGCGAACTTCAAGTCGAGGCGACGCTTGACGAGCTTTACGCTCATCTGGTCCGCCGGGGGGGCTTCATTCTTGGCGAGCAGGTGATGAAATCACTTCTGCTCGCGTCCTTCTTCCTGCTTGTCGTGCATCGCCTGGTCGCCGCCAGAATCGCCAGCCTGTCAACGCGCCTCATGGCTTTCGGCGGCGTCTCCGGCGACATCGTCCTTCCCGAGTCCGGTGTCGACGGCGACGAGATCGACCATATGCTGTTCGCCTTCGACGCGATGAAGGACGGTATCGCCCTCAGGGAATCGGAACTGCGTCGGGCGATCGAATTTTCCGAGGGCGTCATCCGTGCCATGCCGGACCTGCTGTTCAAGGTGGACCGGCAGGGCACCTATCTGAAGATCTGGGCGCGCCAACCTGAATTGCTGGCGGCTCCACCGGATATGATTCTGGGGAGAGCAATTCCCGACATCCTGCCCGCGGAGGCCGCCGACATCGCCATGTCGTGCATCCGCGAGGCGGACGAGAGCGGACTGTCGGTCGGCAAGATCATTCGGCTCGACTTGCCGCACGGCGTCGCATGGTTCGAACTGTCCTGCACCAGGATGGGGGGCCACGATGGTGAGGAGCCCCACTTCCTGACCGTCTCGCATAATATCACCAAGCTCAAGCAGGACGAGGAGAAACTGAAGGCCAGGGAACAGGAATACCGCGCCCTGGCCGAGAACTCGCCCGACGTCATTGTCCGTTACGACCGCGACTGTCGCCGCGTCTACGCCAATCCAGCCTATGAAAAGGCGACGGGATTGGCGGTATCCAAGGTGCCGGGCACGAACCCGGGCGAAGGCTGGGGGGCGAGCATCCCGGTCGAGGACTATCGCGCACTGATACGCGGCGTGATGGAGTCCGGATCGCCCGTCCGCGCCCGAATGGTGTGGAGGAAACCAGGAAGCAGCCAGGACTTCATTCATGACGTGCATATGATTCCCGAATACGGTCAGCAGAACGAGGTCCGGGGCGTCTTGGCGATCGGCCGCGACGTCACCAAACTTGTCGAGGCGGAGCGCCAGTTCCACTCCCTGGTGGAGAACCTGCCCGACGACATCATGCGCCTGGACCGCGATCTTCGTATCCTGTTTGCCAATGGCCCTCTCCTGACGCGATTGGGCGGCCGTCTGGAAGAGGTGCTTGGCAAGACCTTGGCGGAAGTGGGGGAAGGGCATCGCGTCGACGTCTTGACCGAGGCCGCGCGGCGAGCCGTCGCCGAAGGCCGGCCCAACGTCACCGAGATCGTGTTCGATGAGATAGCCCCGGCCGTCGTCATGGAAATCCGGCACGTCCCGGAATTCGACCACGAGGGCCATGTGACGTCTGTTCTGAGGATTGGCCGGGATATCTCCGAACGAAAGGCTCACGAGGAAATCGAGCATCAGCTGATGAAGGCGCAGAGGTTCGAGGCGCTGGGGCTGTTGGCGGGAAATATCGCCCACGACTTCAACAACCTCCTGGGGGCAATCCTGGGATTCGCCGGCTTGATTGTCGGAGAAACGCCGCCGGACGACCCCTCGCACCAACTTGCCGCCCGCATCGCCGCCGCCGGAGAGCATGGCAAGACGCTGGTATCCCAGATACTTACGTTCGCGCGCCGCACCGACCTGCGGTTCGGACGTGTTCCATTGTCGAGCGCGCTTGAGGACGTCAAATCGCTGCTGGCCGGCGCCATCCCCGCGACGACCCGTCTGGTTGTCACGGCGGAAAAGGATGTCGGCAGCGTCCTTGGTGACCGCGGCCAGATCGTCCATTTGCTGGTCAATCTCTGCATCAACGCGCATCATGCGTTCAAGGGCGGCCATGGCGAGATTTCCCTGGCCGCGCACCGTGCCCCGCGTGACTGCGAGTCCGTTCGGCGTCTCTACCACCGCAAGGGCAATCCCGCCACCGACGCGGTGGAGAGCTGGCGTGATTCCGACGGGAAGGCCTACGCCGTCGCCGGCCATCTTTCGCCTGATCGCCAGTATCATGTCCTGCGGATTGCCGACACGGGATGCGGAATGGACGATACCCTCCTGGGGCAGGCCTTCACCCCCTTCTTCACCACCAAGGGTCCCGGGCACGGTACCGGCCTGGGGCTATCGACGGTTCACGGGACCGTGCTGGCCCATGGTGGTGCCCTGGCGGTCGAGAGCCGGCCGGGAGAGGGAACGTGTTTCGAGGTTTTCCTGCCTGCGGCGGCCGGATATGGCGCGTTTCCGGAGGAAGAGCCCGAAAGCGGAAGCAATTCGCAGCCGCAGGTAGCGATCGGCGGGCGTGTTCTGCTGGTGGACGACGATCCGCATTTCTGCGACATGCTGCTCGCCGTCCTGGAAAGCCGCGGTTTCGAGGTTGCGCCGTGTTCGGATCCTCGGGAAGCCCTGGATGCCATCGTTGAATTTGGTTGCACTTGGGATGTCCTGATCACGGACCAGACCATGCCGCACATGACCGGCCTTGAACTCGTCCGAGCGGTCCGCGAGCGCTGTCCCACCCTTCCCTGCATCCTTTGCACCGGCTTCTCCGAGGAAGACCTTGGTGACGACGTGCTGAGGGCGGCCGGCGTGTTCGCCCTGATGCGCAAGCCACTGGATTTGGGCGCATTTACCCATGCCTTGGCGCAGGCGTTGGCGAGCCGGGATGGCGGGTCTTGCGCAGCCCGGCCCGTCTGATCCAACCAACGACCTCCTCGATCCGCTTGCGGATGCGCAAGGACTGATCCTCCCTCGAAGCAGTGGTTCTCCCGAGGGAAGCTCACCTACCGCAGCATCGCCAGGAAGTACCCCGCCGCCACCGCCGTGCCGATCACACCGGCGACGTTCGGGCCCATGGCGTGCATCAGCAGGAAATTCTGCGGGTCGGCCTTCTGCCCCTCCACCTGCGACACGCGCGTGGCCATCGGCACGGCCGACACGCCGGCCGAGCCGATCAGCGGGTTGATCTTCTCGCGCGAGACGAGGTTCATCAGTTTGGCCATCAGCACCCCGGCCGCCGTCGAGACGCTGAAGGCGACGACGCCCAGCGCCAGGATCGCCAGCGTCTCCACCTGCAGGAACCGTTCGCCGGTCATGGTGATGCCGACGCTGGTGCCCAGAAAGATGGTAACCACGTTGATCACTTCGTTCTGAGCGGCCTTCGACAGGCGGTCCGTCACCCCGCTCTCGCGCAACAGGTTGCCCAACATCAGCATGCCGATCAGCGAGGAGACGGCCGGCACCAGCAGCACGCAGGCCACCGTCACCACCAGCGCGAAGACGATCTTTTCCAGCCGCGACACGGTGCGCAGCGAGCGCATGCGGATGCGCCGCTCGTCCGGCGTGGTCAGCGCGCGCATGATCGGCGGCTGGATCAGCGGCACCAGCGCCATATAGGAATAGGCGGCCACCGCCACTGCGGCCAACAGCTCCGGCGCCAGTTTGTTGGACAGGAAGATGGACGTCGGCCCGTCCGCTCCGCCGACGATGCCGATGGACGCCGCCTGTTCCGGCGTGAAGCCGATGGCGATGGCGCCCAGGAAGGTGACCAGCACGCCGGCCTGCGCCGCGCCGCCCAGCAGCAGGGTGCGCGGGTTGGCGATCAGGGGCCCGAAATCGGTCAGGGCCCCCACACCCAGGAAGATGATGGGCGGGAACAGCTCCAGGTGCACGCCCTGGGAGATGTAGTAATAGAGTCCGCCCGCCGCCTCGGCCGTCGGCGCGTTCACCACGCCCTCGGTCGGCAGGTTGGCGAGCAGCGCGCCGAAGGCGATGGGCAGCAGCAGCAGCGGCTCGAAATTCCGCCAGATGGCGAGGTAGAGCAGCGCCACCACCACGCCCCACATCGCCACCATGCTCAAGGTCAGGTGCGGGATGGCCGTCAGGGCGAGCAAATCGGACAGTGCGTTCACAGGTCGGGCCTCAACGCAGCGTCATCAGCACTTGCCCTTCCTGCACCGAGGCGCCCGCCGTGACGGCGATGGCCTCCACCGTGCCGGGATGGGGCGCGGACACGGTGGTCTGCATCTTCATGGCCTCCAGGACCAGCAGCGGCTGCCCCACTTCCACCCGCCCGCCGACCGCCACGCCGACGGAGACGATGACGCCGGCCAGCGGGCTGACCACGTCGCCGGGGGCGGCGGCGCGCGCCTCCACACGGGCGGCCCTGGACGGCGGCATGTGCTCGCCGGTGGCCGGCGCCGCGCTGCCGACGGGATAGGGGGCGGGCGGCGGCGCGGCGGCCGGGCTCGCCGCCGGGGCGTCGAGTTCCTCCACGGAGACCTCGTAGGCAATCCCCTCGACGGTGATGCGGTAGCGTCTCATGGCTTGGTCTCGGTCGTTCCGGTTCGGGGTGGATCGAGGTGCGGCGGGCCGGGCACGGCCCAGTCCCAGCGCACGCGGTGCGAGGCGAAGTGCCGGGTGCGGCCGTGCTGTGCCCAGGCCTGCGCCTGATGCGGTGGCGCCACCACGCGCACCACCCGCCCGCGCCCGTCGGTGATCGCCGCCACCGCCGCGGCGATGGCCGCCAGATGGTGCGGCGGGATGCCGGGCGCCACCGGGGCCGGAGTGACCGGCGTCAGGGCGGCCGGCGCCGGCGCCCGCGCCGTGAAGACGCGGCCGAGCAGCGCCACGGCGCCCGCGAGCAGCGCCAGGATGCCCATCACGACGGCGAAGCCGCCGAGAATGAAGAGGACGTGCTGCATGGCGCCTACAGCGGGATGTTGCCGTGCTTCTTCGGCGGCCGCGTCTCGCGCTTGGACAGCAGCGTGCGCAGCGCCAGCGACACCGCCGCGCGGGTGCGGCGCGGTTCGATCACGTCATGGACGAACAGCCGCCCGGCCGACTGGTAGGGGGAGGCGAACTCCTGCCGATAGGCGCGCGCCAGTTCGGCGGCGCGGGCGGCGCGGTCCTCGGCCTGCTCCAGCTCGCCCCGATGCAGGATGTTGACGGCCCCCTCGGCGCCCATCACCGCGATCTCGGCCGTCGGCCACGCGAGCACGAGGTCGGCCCCCATGTCGCGCGAACACATGGCGAGGAACGCGCCGCCGTAGGCCTTGCGCATGATGACGGTGATCTTCGGCACGGTGGCCGCGCCATAGGCGAACAGCATCTTCGCGCCGTGCCGGATGATGCCGTGCTGTTCCTGGAACACGCCGGGCAGGAAGCCCGGCACGTCCACCAGCGTCAGCAGCGGGATGGAAAAGGCGTTGCAGAAGCGGATGAAGCGCGCCGCCTTGTCGGCGGCGTCGATGTCGAGCGCACCGGCCTTCACCATCGGCTGGTTGGCGACGATGCCCAGCACGATGCCGTCCACCCGCGCGAAGCCGACGACGATGTTGCCGGCGAACATCGCCTGCACCTCCAGGAACCGGCCGCCGTCCACCAGCCGTTCGATCACCCGGCGCACGTCGAAGGCGACGTTGGCGGCGTCGGGCAGCAACTCCTCAAGGCCCGGGTCGTCGGCCAGCGCGATCTCGGTGTCCGGCCGGTGCGGCGGGTCCTGCATGTTGTTGGACGGCAGGTAGGACAGCAACTCGCGCACCAGCGCCGCGGCGTGCCGGTCGTCCTCCGCCACGAAGTGGATGTTGCCGGACACGGACGCGTGCGCCTCGGCGCTGCCGATCTCCTCCATGGTGGTGTCCTGGCCGGTGGCCGCCTTGATCACCTGCGGGCCGCAGATGAACATGGTGGCGCTGCGCCGGGTCATGATCAGGAAGTCCATCAGCGCCGGGCTGTACGCCGCGCCACCCGCGCAGGTGCCGCAGATCACCGCCACCTGCGGCACGACGCCGGACAGGAGGACATTGCGGTTGAACACCTGCCCATATCCGGACAGGCTCTCCACCCCCTCCTGGATGCGGGCGCCGCCGGAATCGTTGAAGCCGACCAGCGGCATGCCGGCGCGCGCGGCCTGATCCATCACGTCGCAGATCTTCTGCGCGTGCATGCGCCCCAGCGAACCGCCGGAGACCAGGAAGTCCTGGCTGAAAGCGGCCACCGGCCGGCCGTCGACGAAGCCGGTGCCGGCCACCACGCCGTCGCCGGGCAGCTCCTTGCCCTCCATGCCGAAATGACGGGTGGCGTGCTGCACGTGCAGGCCGAACTCCTGGAAGGTGCCGGCGGAGAACAGCAGGTCCAGGCGTTCGCGCGCGGTCAGCAGACCCTTGGCGTGGCGCTGGGCGACCTTGTCCTCGCCGGCCGACGCCTGCGCCTTGCGCCGGCGCGCTTCCAGATCCTTGAGCAAGTCCTGTCGAATCGCCATGCCCATCCACCCGAATGCCGCCGGTCACACGCAATCTACAGACACGCGCCGGGATTGTCGCGCCCCGCGAGTACCCCAAAAAACGAACGAGGGGCCCGTTGGGGCCCCTCGCGCGCACTCTCAAGCAAGGGGGGGGCGGGTTACGCCTCGCCCTTGTGCGCCTTGGCGTAGCCCAGCGACTTCAGCGCATCGGCGATCTCCGGCAGGATGCCCGGATCGTCGATGGTGGCGGGGGTCTTGTAGTCCTGGTCGTCGGCGATCTTCTGCATGGTGCCGCGCAGGATTTTGCCCGAGCGGGTCTTGGGCAGACGCTCGACCACCACGGCGCGCTTGAAGTCGGCGACCGGGCCGATCTGCTCGCGCACCAGGGCCACGACCTCCTTGACGATCTCCTCGTGGCTGCGGGTGACGCCGGCCTTCAGGCACAGGAAACCCAGCGGCACCTGCCCCTTCAGGTCGTCGGCCACGCCGATCACCGCGCACTCGGCGACGTCCTTGTGGCTGGACAGCACCTCTTCCATCGCACCCGTGGACAGGCGGTGGCCGGCCACGTTGATGATGTCGTCGGTGCGGGCCATGATGTAGACGTAGCCGTCGTCGTCGATGAAGCCCGCGTCACCGGTCTGGTAATAGCCGGGGTAGTCGGCGAGATACGACTTCACGTACCG
>DASPIO010000049.1:0-38075 GCA_035629155.1 Azospirillum sp.
GACGTCCTGGGTGTCGGAGAAGGGCGAGGTCACGCTGGGCGACCGTCCGGTGCACCTCTACACCCTGACCAACGACGTCCAGGTGTTCCCGCCCAAGGCGCGCGTGTACTGAGCCGCCGGCTTTAGAAGGCAAGGAAGACAATCATGGTGGAATTCAACCTTCCCGCCAATTCGAAGGTCGGCGTCGGCAAGACGATCAACGTTGCCAACGGCGCCAAGCGGGCGAAGACCTTCAAGATCTACCGCTGGAACCCGGACGACGGGCAGAACCCGCGGGTCGACACCTATGTGGTCGACCTCGACAAGTTCGGCCCGATGGTCCTGGACGCGATCATCTACATCAAGAACAACGTCGATTCGACGCTCACCTTCCGCCGCTCCTGCCGTGAAGGCATCTGCGGGTCGTGCGCGATGAACATCGACGGCACGAACACGCTGGCCTGCCTGAAGGCCATCGAGGACGTGAAGGGCGACGTGGCCATCTACCCGCTGCCGCACATGCCGGTGGTGAAGGACCTCGTCCCCGACCTGAAGCACATCTACGCCCAGCTCGCCTCGATCAAGCCGTGGCTGCAGACGCAGTCCCCGGCCCCGTCGCGCGAGCGGCTGCAGTCGCCGGAGGACCGCGCCAAGCTGGACGGCCTCTACGAGTGCATCCTGTGCTTCTGCTGCTCGACCTCGTGCCCCAGCTACTGGTGGAACGGCGACCGCTACCTCGGCCCGTCGATCCTGCTCCAGGCCTACCGCTGGATCGCCGATTCGCGCGACGAGATGACGGGCGAGCGCCTCGACAACCTCGAGGACCCGTTCCGCCTGTACCGTTGCCACACCATCATGAACTGCACCAAGGCCTGCCCGAAGGGCCTGAACCCGGCGAAGGCCATCGCCGAGATCAAGAAGCTCATGGTGGTCCGCCGCTAAGAGCAGATGCGTAGGTTGGGTTGAGCGCCAGCGAAGCCCAACACCCTCCGCACCGCGAACACGTTGGGCTTCGCCTGCGGCTCAACCCAACCTACACTTTCTCCGGAAGGCGATGTAGGTTGGGTTGAGCGCAGCGAAGCCCAACGCACGTTCCGGAGCAGGCGCATGCGGTACCGGCGAGATCGCACCCCCGGCGGTATCTACTTCTTCACCGTCGTCACCGAAGGACGCGCACCCCTGTTCTCCGACGCAGGGCTCGTCGATCTGCTGCGCGACAGCTTCCGCACGGTTCGCAACCGGCATCCGTTCGCCATCGACGCCATCGTCGTGCTGCCGGACCATCTCCACACGATCTGGACCCTTCCGCCGCACGACGATGACTACGTCACACGCTGGGGCCTGATCAAAGCGGAGTTTTCGCGCCGATGCCCGGCTGCGCTGAAACGGGTCACGCGTCCTGACCGCGCGCGACGGCGCGAGGTGGCGATCTGGCAACGCCGTTATTGGGAGCACCGGATCCGCGACGAAGGCGATCTGGCGGCGCACATCGAGTACATACACTGGAATCCGGTGAAGCATGGCCACGCGGCGGCCGTCGCCGAATGGCCGTACTCGTCCTTTCACAGCTTCGTGCGACGCGGTATCTATCCGGCAGACTGGGATACCGCCGATAAAGCTCTGGTGGTCTCGGGACCAGACGAATAGCCGGCGCGCGTTGGGCTTCGCTGCGCTTAACCCAACCTACGATCCGCGATCCGGTTACCTCATGCCGCCACTCGCCGCGCTTCCCGTCGAACCGTCCACGCTGGTGCTGTGGATGGACCTCGTGGGCATCTTCGTCTTCGGGCTGACCGGCGGCACGGTGGCGGTGCGGCACCGGCTGGACGTGTTCGGCGTGCTGGTGCTGGCGATGGCCTGCGCGCTGGCCGGCGGCGTGGTGCGCGACCTGCTGCTGGGCGCGGTGCCGCCCGCCACCTTCCGCGACGACCGCTATCTGTGGTCGGCGCTGGCGGCCGGCGCCGTGGCCTTCGTGGCGCACCCGCTGATCGAGCGGCTGAACCGCCCGGTGGTGGTGCTGGACGCCGTCGGCCTGGGCATCTTCGCGGTTGCCGGCTGCCAGAAGGCGCTGAGCTACGGCCTCGCCCCGCTGCCGGCGGCGCTGCTGGCGGTGGTCACGGCGATCGGCGGCGGCATGCTGCGCGACCTGCTGGTCAGCGAGGTGCCGCGCGTCCTGCGCGAGGAGATCTACGCCGTGGCCGCCCTGCTGGCCGCCGTGGTGGTGATCGCCGGCCGCCAGATGGGCCTGCCCGAGGTGCCGGTGGCCGTCGCCGGCGCCTTCGCCGCCGCCGCACTGCGCATCGTCAGCGTGTGGCGCAAGTGGAGCGCGCCGCGCGCGCCGTGGTCGTGACGGCCACCCCTTCGGCGCGCGGGCCTTCCGTCAGTCAGGGTTCGGGACGGTCGGCTGGATGTCCGGGCCGGGGACCGGGGTGTCGCCCAAGCCGGGGCGGGGGGTGGCGAGGTCGGGGTTGTCGGTCGGTTGGGCGGGCGCCGGCGCGTCGGTCTCACGCGGCGGGGCAGGGCGCAACGGGCGCGGAGTGGGAGACATCGACATCCAGGGCATCGGCGGGCTCCTTTTGCTTTGCCAGGAAAGCCTCAACAGGACAGATGGCCCTTCGGTGACCATTGACCGACTGCGATGAGGGGGTATGCTCTCCTGTCAACGTCCGATGATACGAACGAGGGGGAGGAAACCATGGCCGGTCACGGCGACGGCAGCGCGCGCGCCATCACCTATGTCGACGGTGCCTGGCTGGAGGGCAACCCCGGCATCATCGGGCCGATGACGCACGCGATCTGGCTGTCGTCGGTCGTCTTCGACGGCGCCCGCGCCTTCGAGGGCGTGGCGCCCGACCTCGACCTCCATTGCGCGCGGGCCGTCCGCTCGGCGCTGGCGCTGGGGCTGGAGCCGATGCTGACGGCCGGCGAGATCGAGGAGTTGTGCCGGGAGGGCATCCGCCGCTTCCCCAAGGAGGCCGAACTGTACGTCCGGCCGATGTTCTTCGCTGAGTCCGGCTTCGTGGCGCCGGAGCCGGAGAGCACGCGCTTCACGCTGACCATCCATGAAGCGCCGATGCCGAGCGCCGCCGGCTTCACCGCCTGCCTGTCGACCCGCCGCCGCCCCACGCCCGACAGCGCGCCGACCGCCGCCAAGGCCGCCTGCCTGTATCCCAACGCCGGGCTGGCGCTGAAGGAGGCGCGCGAGCGCGGCTTCGACAACGCGGTCATGCTCGACCCCATCGGCAACGTCGCCGAGTTCGCCACCGCCAACCTGTTCATCGCCAAGGACGGTGCCGTGCACACGCCGGCCCCCAACGGCACCTTCCTGAACGGCATCACCCGGCAGCGCGTCATCGGGCTGTTGCGCGACGCGGGTGTCGCGGTGCACGAGCGCACGCTGACGTTCGCCGAGGTCATGGCGGCGGACGAGGTGTTCTCCACCGGCAACTACGCCAAGGTGGTGCCGGTGACGCGCGTCGAGGACCGCGACCTCCAGCCCGGCCCGCTGGCCGCCCGAGCCCGCGCGCTGTATTGGGAGTTCGCCCACTCCGGCCGCTGACGTGGCCGCCGTTGGGCCGACCGTTTCCGCAAGACAAGGTTTTTCCGTCCGCATGTCCGAACGCCGCGCCCACCTCGACGCGACCGCCGTGGTCGCCATGCTCGTGCTGTGCTCCTTGTGGGGCCTGCAGCAGGTGGCGATCAAGGTCGCCAACGCCGGGATCTCGCCCGTTCTGCAGGCCGGTCTGCGCTCCGCCGGGGCGGTGGCGCTGCTGTGGGGGTGGTCGGCGTGGCGCGGCCAGCGGCTGTTCGGCCGCAGCCCCGCCGAACTGGGCCTGGGCGCCGTCGCCGGACTGCTCTTCGCGTTGGAGTTCGTGCTGATCTACGGGGCGCTGGTGCACACCACCGCGTCGCGGGCCGTGCTGTTCCTCTACACCGCACCCTTCTGGACAGCCATCGGCCTGCATCTGCTGGTGCCGGGCGAGCGGTTGAGCCGCATCCAGGCGGCGGGGCTGGCGTGCGCCTTCGCCGGGGTGGCCGTGGCCTTCTTCGACGCGCTGCGCCTGCCATCGGAGACGGAGCTGATGGGCGACCTGATGGTCCTGGCGGCGGCGGTGCTGTGGGCGGCGACCACGGTGGTGATCCGCGCCAGCCGGCTGGTCACCGTGCCGGCGGTGCGCACGCTGTTCTACCAGCTCTTCGTCTCGGCGATCGTGCTGGTGCCGGCGTCGCTGGCGTTGGGCGAGCCGGGCATCGTGAACGTGACGCCGCTGGTGGCCGGCAGCCTCGCCTTCCAGATCGTCGTCGTGGCCTTCGCCAGTTACCTGACGTGGTTCTGGCTGATCACCCGCTATCCGGCCTCAAGGCTGGCCGCCTTCTCGTTCCTGACGCCGCTGTTCGGCATCATCGCCGGGGGCGTGCTGCTGTCCGAGCCGATCACCCCGGCGCTGGTCGCGGCACTGGCGCTGGTGGGGATGGGTATCCAGCTCGTCAACCGCCGCGCACCGGCCCTGCCGGCCCCGAAGCCCGCCACCTGACCGGCGGCGTGGGCGTCCCTTGATGTGCGGCCCAGGGTCGGTCAGGATAGTCCGTCCGTCGTGGGGAGGGCCCAGGCCATGCAGTTCCGCGAACGCCGCCGCGTCATCCAGGTGATCCGAACCGTCTACGATCCCGGCCTGAAGCGCGGCCGGTCCGAGGTGGTCGGCACGCTCGACAAGGCCGCGCCGGCGGTGACCGAGGCGTTGCGCGCGGCCTGCACGGCGGAGGAGCTGGAGGAGGTCGGCGCCTACCTCCGCGCCCGGCTGAACACGCAGCGCGGCGCGGCCGTGCGCGCCGGGGCCGAGACGCTGCCCGAGCAGATGCGCAAGGCCGCCGAATACTTCCGCACCCACCAGGACGAGGAGGCGCTGGCCTTCGCCGCCGAGATCCGCGCGGCGTGGGAACCGCTCAAGGAAGCCATGCGCGACGCCGGCTTCTCGAAATCCAAGGTGAAGCAGGGCAAGCCGAAGGGAAAGAAAGCCGCCGAGGCCCCGGCCACGCCACCGCCCGGAGCCGCGTCGGGAACGGCCGGTCTGGTCTACAAGCCGGACGCGGTCACGACCGAAGCGGCGCCGCGCAAGGCCGTGAAGGGCCTGAAGCTGGCGAAAGCGGCGAAGAACCCATCGGCGGTGTCATGACGGACGGTGTCATGACGGCGGCGTGGCGGTGGTGCGCCAGCGCCGCCGCGAGCCGGTTCAGCCACGCATCCCCGGGCGCCTGATCGGCCGGAACACGCGCGCGACGCCGCGCCGCGCCCAGGCGCGCGTCGGCCGCCAGCCGCGTGTGATGGCGCAGGGTTGCGGCGTGCGCCAGCACCTCCGCTTGGCCACGGCCGCCCAGCAGCGCCATGCGCACGGCGCCGGCCGGCGGCGTGCCATCGTGGCGGTGCTCCAGGTCTTCCAGGAGGACGGGGCGGGGCGGGGCGGCGCGCGTCATGCGGGCAATCCTGCCCGAGAACAGGACCGTCATCAAGAATAATATCCTAGGACGGCGTTACTGGCTTGCCCAGATGATCCGCGCCATCCAGGCGATGTCGGTGCGCGGAATGACGCGATCGGGGTGGGCGCGGTTGATCGACATCAGCTCGATCCGCGTCGCCGTCTCGCGCGTCAACTGCTTGGCCATCACCTCGCCGCCCTTGGTGCGCACGACGACGCGGTCGCCGCGGCGGATCTGTGCGGCGGGGGAGACGATGATGGTGTCGCCGTCGCGGTACACCGGCTCCATGCTCTCGCCCGCCACCTCCAGCGCGTAGGCGTGCGGGTCGCCCAGGCTGGGGAACAGCAGCTCATCCCAGCCGCTGCCGACGGGGTAGCCGGCATCGTCGAAGAAACCGGCGTTGCCGGCCTGGGCATAGCCGATGACCGGCACGCGCTGCATCGAACCGCCGGCCACGCCGTCGCCCACGAGGCTGACGAACTCCGGCAGCGAGGCGCCGGTGGCGTCCAGCACCTTCGAGATGCTCTCCGTCGACGGCCAGCGCAGCTTGCCGTCGCCGGTGGTGCGCTTGCTCTTGTTGAAGGTGGTCGGGTCGAGCCCGGCGCGGCGCGCCAGCCCGGAAGCCGACAACCCGTGCTGGGCCGCCAGGCGGTCGATCGCCCGCCATATGTCCGCATGTTTCAGCATGGGACCATAGTCTCAAAAATGCGGCGCCCTGTCCCTAGGAACGTTTTCATAAAGCGCTTGACATAGGAATATAAACGGAACATAAGAAGAACACTTGTTCCACCATGCCGCGTACCCGCGGGGGTGATGCCCGCACAGGACGATCGGGCCACCACCGCAGGCCGCCGGCAGACGCACGGGAGCCGTTTTCCGATGATCGCCAACCACTCCCCTTTCCATTCCAGACCGGCCCTGCCCGAAGGAGGCCCCGGCGGCGTGCCGTTTGGCAGCGCCGAGGAGGCGTGGTTCTGGTCCGTCCAGGCGCACGAGGCCAAGGCGGAAGGGGCGCGCGTGACGGCCGGCAAGGGGCTGGTCGCCCGCCCGTGCGAGCCCGGCGACGTGATTCGCGCCGTGGACCGCCTGTACCGCCAGCGCCGGCTGGTGCGTGACCACCTGCACGTGCTGGTCCACTACGGCCGCCGCCTGATGCCGCCCGATCCCGACCGTTTCCGTGAACAGCGCGCCTGCACCCTGTGGCGCGAGGCGTTCGACCACATCGGCCCGCTGCTGCGCGACAAGGGAATCGTCCAGTGAGCCGCGCCGCTCCGGCGCCCGCGCCGCCGGTTCCGCGCGCCTGGGTGGTGTTCAGCGGGGTGTCCGAGCTGTGGTGGCTGCGGCTGCTGCGGCCGGGGTTCCGGCACTGTTTCGTGGCGCTCGACGACGGGCGGCACTGGGTGGTGGTGGACCCGCTGGCGCCGTTCACCGACGTCGCCGTGCTCGGCGTGCCGCCTGGCTGGGACGTGCCGGGCTGGTTCCGCGATCTCGGCATGACGGTGGTCGCCGCCCCGGTGCGCCGCGGCCTGACGCGCCCCGCGCCCTGGGGCCCCTTCACCTGCGTGGAGGCGGTCAAGCGCGTGCTGGGCCTGCACGCCCCGTTCGTGCTGACGCCCTGGCAGTTGTACCGCCGGCTGGCCGGCGCCTGACCCGCATCCCGTTCCCCCGGAGGTCCGTCCATGGCCAACCTCTTCTCCGCCCCGAAACCGCCGACGCCCGCTCCCGTGGCGCCGGCCCCCGCGCCCGCGCCGCCACCGGCGCCGGTGGTGGTCGAAACGCCGGCCCCGCCTCCGGCACCCACACCGCCCCCTCCGCCGCCCGCGCCGGTGGTCGAGCCGGCGCCGGTGGTGGCGCCATCCCCACCGCAATGGGACCCGCCGTGGTGGGTGACCAACCCGCCGCCCCCGCCCTCCGCTCCGGCCCCCGCTCCGGCCCCCGTCGCCCCGACCCCCGCGCCCGTCCCGGTGCAGCAGGTCCCGGCCGAGCCGGACCCGGACCCGGAGGCGGTGGCCGAGAAGGCCATGCAGCGCCGGGCGCGCAGCCGCGCCGGCACGGTGCGCACCTCCTGGCGCGGCGTGCTCGACACCAACGCGCTGGCGCCCGCGCGCAAGCGCCTGCTCGGGGAGTGACGCCGTGACCGCACCCAGGAAAACCCAGCCGGAGCCGGCGCTGCTCCTCGACCGCTACAACGCCGCGCGGCAGCGCCGCGCCGTGTGGGAAAGCCACTGGCAGGACTGCTACGATTACGCCCTGCCGAACGGCCGGCCGTTCCTGCACGCGGCAAAGCCCGGCGAACGCCGTGTCGACCGACTGTTCGACGGCACCGCGCCCGACGCGGTCGAACAGCTCGCTTCCAGCCTGCTGGCGCAACTCACCCCGCCGTGGTCGAGCTGGTTCGCGCTGGTGCCCGGCCCCGACCTGTCGGACGCCGAGCGCGACCGCGTCGCGCCCATGCTCGACCGCGCCACGGCCATCGCCCAGTCGCACTTCGACCGCTCGAATTTCGCGGTGGAGGCGCACCAGGCCTTCCTCGACCTTGCCACCGTCGGCACCGCCTGCCTTTTGATGGAGGAGTCCGCCCCCGGCGAGGCGTCGAGCTTCCGCTTCACCGCCGTGCCGTTGGCCGAGGCGGTTCTGGAGGAGGGGCCGGAAGGCCGCCTGGACGGCACCTACCGCCGCAGCGAGCGCACGCTGGCGCAGATCATCAGGCGCTTCCCCGCCGCCGGCCTGCCCGCGGAGGTGCGCGGGCGCGCCCAGGAGGACCCCGACACCCGCTTCGCCGTGGTCGAGGCGGTGTTGCCGGAGGGCCCCGCCTACCGCTGGACCGTGGTGCTGGACAGCGGCGTCGCCGAGCCGGTGCTGCTCGCCGAGGGGCGTTTCGCCCAGTCGCCGTTCATCAGTTTCCGCTGGTTGAAGGCGCCGGGGGAGGTGTACGGCCGCTCCCCCGTCATGAAGGCGCTGCCGGACATCAAGACCGCCAACAAGGTGGTCGAGCTGGTGCTGAAGAACGCCTCCATCGCCGTCACCGGCATCTGGCAGGCGGACGACGACGGGGTGCTGAACCCGGCCAGCATCCGCCTCGTCCCCGGCACGATCATCCCGAAGGCCGTGGGCTCGGCCGGGTTGACGCCGCTGGCGGCGCCGGGGCGGTTCGACGTGTCGCAGCTCGTGCTCGACGACCTGCGGGCGCGCATCCGCCACGCGCTGATGGCCGACCGCCTCGCCCCGCTCAGCGAAGGGCGCATGACCGCCACCGAGGTGCTGGAGCGCTCGGCCGAGATGGCGCGCCTGCTCGGCGCCACCTACGGCCGGCTGCAGGCGGAGATGCTGACGCCGCTGGTGCTGCGCGGCGTCGCCATCCTGCGCCGGCGCGGCGAGATCCCCGACGTCATGGTCGACGGCCGGCTGGTGCAGCTCCAGCACCGCTCGCCGCTGGCCCAGGCGCAGGCGCAGCGCGACGCCCAGGCGACGCTGCGCTGGCTGGAGGCGGCGCAGGCGCTCGGCCCTTCGGCACTCGCCACGGTGGACGCCGCCGCGACGGCCCGCTGGCTGGCCGAGGCCTTCGGCGTGCCGGCCAAGCTGGTGCGCGGTGCGACTCCGCCGGCCGCGGAGGTGCCTCATGGCTGACGCCACCGGCTGGTCGTGGTTCGCCGATCCGGCAAACGCCAATCCGCCAAACGCCGATCCGGCAGGCCCCGGCGGTTCCGACGACCCGGCGCCCAGCTTCGCCCGCTGCTTCGCCGGGCCGGACGGCGAGCGCGTGCTGGCCGTGCTGCGCGCCATGACGCTGGGCCGCAGCCTGGGCCCCGACGCGCCGGACGCGGCGCTGCGTCACCTGGAGGGCCAGCGCGCCCTCGTCGCCACCATCCTCGCCCTGGCCGCGCGCGGCCGGGGGACCCCCTCCTCACCCTGACCCCTGCTTGGGAGAACCGACATGGCCGAAAACCTGCTGACCGCCACCATGCCCGACACGCCGCCCGCGCCGCCGTCCGCGCCCGCCCCCGCCGTGGACGGGCGCCCGCCGCTGCTGCCGGAGAAGTTCTGGGACCCGCAGGCCGGCGCCGTGCGCGTCGATGCGCTGCTCAAGTCCTACCTGGAACTGGAGCGCCGGCTGGCGGCGGGCGTCGATCCGGCGCGGATCAACAGCCTGCTCGGCGTGCCGGACCATCCCGACGGCTACTGCATCGCCTGCGACCACGGCATGTTCACGCCGGATCCGGAGATCAACACGCGCCTGCACGGCGCCGGCTTCTCGCCGCAGCAGGCGCAGCTCGTCTACGATCTGGCGGCGGAGCGGCTGATCCCGCTGATCCAGCAGCTCGCCGCCGAGTTCCAGGCCGAGCGCGAGGTGGAGCGGCTGGTCGAGCATTTCGGCGGCGAGGCCAAATGGCGGGAGGTGTCGCGCCAGCTCCTCGCCTGGGCCGGCAAGAACCTGCCGGCGGCGGCGGTCGAGGGCCTGTCGACCACCTATGAGGGGGTGATGGCGCTCCACAAGATGATGACCGGCGGCGAACCCTCGGCCCTGGGACGCGGCGAGCCCGCCGGTGCCGTGGGCGAGTCCGACCTGCACGCCCTGATGCGCGACCCCCGCTATTGGCGCGAACGCGATCCGGCCACCATCGCCAAGGTGACCGAGGGCTTCCAGCGGCTGTATCCGGGCGCGTGACGGCTTCATCGCCCCTCCCCCGGCTTGGCCCGGGGAGGGGGCGGAAGGCGTTGGGTTTTCGGCTGCGCCTCAACCCAACCTACCCCAACGTTTTCGGTAGGTTGGGTTGAGCGCCAGCGAAAACCCAACGTCACGCCGTGCCGGCGGTGCGTTCCTCCCATTGATAATGATCGCGACCCGCAACGAAAGGACGTAAGAATCGTTGGTACGGCGCCGAAAAGGATGTTGCATCGCTGTAATGGAACCGGCAGTTTAGTTACGGAACAATAACCGGCGCGCACCATCCTCGCGCGGCCGGAAGGGGCGTGCGGCGGGGAATGACACTGCGTCGGAAAATCCGCTGGCTGACCATCGTCGGCCTGCTCGGCTGCCTCCTGGCGGCCATTCCGGCGTTGTACCTGCTGCGCCAGGGCATGATCGGCGAGCGCGAGCGGCTGGCCGCCGGGCTCGTCGAGTCCGCGCAATCCATGCTGGCCAGCCTGAACGGCGCGGTGCAGCGCGGCGAGCTGTCGATCAGCGACGCCCGCGCCCGCGCCAGCCTCGCCGTGCAGGGGCTGGGCGGCGACGTCTTCCGCCTGACCGTCTTCGCCGAGGGGCAGGTGCCCGCCGGCTGGCCCGAAGGCGGCCGGGCGATCGTCGCCACCGGCCATTTCGAGCCGTGGGGCTGGACCATCGGCGCCGCCTTCGGCACCGCCGACCTCGACCGCGAATTCACCCGCAACGTGCTGGCCTTCGGCGGCTTCCTGGCGCTGCTGCTGGTGCTGTCGTGGCCGCTGTCGGCCTTTTTGTCGGAACACGTGCTGGGGCCGCTGGAGGCGCTGTCGGCGCGCATGGCGCGCCTCACCCAGGGGCGCACGGACATCGACATCCCCGGCCAGGACCGCACCGACGAGTTCGGCGCCATGGCGCGGGCGCTGGAATACTTCCGCCGCGCCGCCGGCGCCATCATCGAGCGCGACGAGCGCCTGTCCGGCATCATGCGCAACGTCGGCGAGGCGATCGTCCTGGTCGGCGAGGACGGCGCCATCGCCGAGCACAACCCGGCCGCCGAGTCGCTGTTCGGGCGCATGGGGGTGGAACTGGTCGGCCACGACTTCGCCGCGCTGTTCGCCGAGGAGGACCGCGGCCGCGTCGAGGCCATGTTCGAGACGCGCCGGGCGGCCGGCGGCAAGGCCAGGGCGGTGCGCGCCGAGGGCTTGGGAATCGAGCGCCCCGGCCAAATCCGGGCCGAGGTCTCGCTGTCGCTGTCCGGCCTGCCGCTGAGCGGGCGGCACCACTTCATCGCCGTGCTGGCCGACATCACCGAGCGCGTGGAGCATGAACGCGAACTGCTGCGCCTCGCCACGCGCGACCGGCTGACCGGGCTGCCCAACCGCGCGCTCATCGAGTCGCTGGTCGAGAGCGCCGTGGAGCGGGCGCGCCGCCACGGCCGGCGGTTCGCCGTGCTGTGCATGGACCTGTCGCGCTTCAAGCTGATCACCGACACGCTGGGCCACCATGCGGGCGACGCCCTGTTGCTGGAGGTCGCCAAACGCGTCCAGGCCACCGTGCGCACCGCCGACACGGTGGGTCGCATCGGCTCCGACGACTTCGCCATCGTGCTGGAGGAGGTGGCCGACGCCGAGGAGGCCGCCGCCGTGGCGCAGCGCATCCTGATGGCCTTCGACACGCCGGTGGAACTGCTGGGCACCGAGCATTACGTCCGCCCGTCCATCGGCATCGCGCTGTTCCCCGAGCACGCCGACGACGTGCACGAGCTGATCCGCGCCGCCGACACCGCGCTGTACGCCGCCAAGCGGATGGGTGGCCGGCGCCACGCCTTCTTTCAGAAGGAGATGGCCGACCAGGCGCGCCGCCATCTGGCGCTCGACCGCGACCTGCGCGCGGCGCTGGTGGCCGGCGAGTACCGGCTACACTACCAGCCCAAGGTGTCGCTGGTCGACTTCGCGCTGGAGGGGTTCGAGGCGCTGCTGCGCTGGGAACGGCCGGGGCACGGCATGGTGCCGCCCGGCGAGTTCATCCCGGTGGCCGAGGAGACCGGCTTCATCGTGCCGCTCGGCGACTGGGTGCTGGACGAGGCGTGCCGGCAGATGCGCGAATGGATCGACCAGGGCATGGACCCGGTGCCGGTGGCGGTCAACATCTCCCCCCGCCAGTTGCGCCAGCGCTCCAGCGAGGACTTCCTGCGCGTCATCGCCAAGCACGGGCTCACCCCCGATCTGGTCGAGCTGGAGATCACCGAGGGCGCGGTGATGCAGGACCTGGAGCACGCGCTGACCATTCTGGAGGAGCTGAAGACGGCCGGCGTGCGCGTGGCGGTGGACGATTTCGGGACCGGCCATTCCAGCTTGAGCTACCTGAAGCGGCTGCCGATCACGACGCTGAAGATCGACCGCTCCTTCGTCGGCGGAGTCCCGCGCGAACGCGAGGACGCCGGCATCGTCTCCACCATCATCTCCATGGCCGACCTGCTGGGCCTGACCGTGGTGGCCGAGGGGGTGGAGCGGCCGGAGCAGGCGCATTTCCTGCGCCACCACAACTGCCTCGTCGTCCAGGGTTGGCTGACCGGCCGCCCGGTCCCCGCCGCCGAGGCCGCCGGCCTGCTGGCGCAACGCCTGAAGCAGCGGGCGTAGTGCAAGGATCCGACGTTGGACCGTAGGTTGGGTTGAGCGCGGCGAAAACCCGACGCCACGCGGCACCGCAAACAATCCGCCCACCAATCAACCCCATCGCCATCGGGGTTTATGTCTGCTACATTCCGTATGTCTGATAAAGAACCCGCTCATACGAAGCGGGTGCGGCACGCTGCCGGCCGGTGGCCTGGAGCCACGGACGCACGCCGGAACAGGGCAGCGGCAAGACGCCGGATCGTGGGAGAGACGCCGATGCTCGGGTTCATCCGCATCGAGCTGCGCCTCGGGCTGCTCCAGGCCCTGGTCGGCGCGGCGATGCTCGGGATACTGTTCGCCTATCTCGCCTCCGCCGACGCGACGCGCGACGGGCTGCACCGATACGAATCGGCGGTCGGCTTCGCTCGGGCCGCGAAGGAGGGGCAGGCGGCGCTGCTGGTGCACCGCCAAGCCTTCACCCGCTTCCTGGGCCAGCGCGACGACGCCACCCTGGCGGCGCTCCGGCGCAGCGAGGAGGCCATGGCCGAGGCGGTCGCCGACGGCGGCTTCGCCGGCCTGCGTGCGGCGCTGGACGCCCACCGCGAGGCCGTCGCCACGTCCGTGCGGCTGACCGAGGCGCTGGGCTTCACCGAGGAGCAGGGGCAGAAGAACGAACTGCGCGAGGCGGTGGAGGCGGTGGAACATCGCCTCGACGCGGTGCTCGGCCGCGCGTCCGGCGCCGAACTCGACGTGGCCAACCAGTTGCTCGTCAAGATGCTGATGATGCGCCGGTTCGAGAAGGACTTCATGCTCTACGGCGACCTCACCCGCTACATCCGCCTCATCGAACGGCGCAAGAAGGAGTTCATGTCGGTCCTCAAAGGCGCGCCGTTCGACCTGACGCTGAAGGAGGAGCTGTCCGGCCTGATCGACCACTACGTCGACCGCGTCTCGGCCTACGCCGACACCTCCGACGCGCAGGAGGCCGCGGTGGCCGGCGCCGAGGCGCGCTTCCAGACCGCCGCCGACGCCTTCGGCGCGCTGGAGGCGGAGGCCCAGGACCGCGCCCGCGCCGCCCAGGCGGAGATCGAGGCGCTGCAGGAGCGCATGCACACGCTGATGCTGGCCGCCGTGCTGGGCATCCTGGCCGTGGTGGGGGCGGGCGGCTTCGCCATCGCACGCTCCATCGCCGTGCCGACGCGCACTCTGACCGCCGCCATGCGCCGGCTGGCCGAGGGCGACCACGACAGCGCCGTGCCCGGCCGCACCCGCCGGGACGAGCTGGGCGACATGGCCCGCGCGGTCGAGGTGTTCCGCCAGAACGCGCTGGACAACGCCCGCCTGCGCGCCGACCAGGAACGCCAGCGCGCGGAGGCCGAAGCGGGCAAGCGCCACGCCATGCGCGCCATGGCCGAAACGGTGGAGGCCGAGGCCGGCCGCGCGGTGGAACAGGTGAGCGACCGCACCGGCGCCATGGACCGCTCCGCCCAGGCGATGGCGGCGGCGTCCGAACACGTCAGCGAGAACGCGCGGACAGTGGCCTCCGCCGCCGCGCTCGCCTTGGACAACGCGCAGGCGCTGGCCTCGGCCGCCGAACAGCTCAACACCTCCATCGGCGCCATCGCCGGGCGGATCGGCCACACCAGCGGGATCGCGCGCCGGGCCAGCGAGAAGGGCGAGCGCACGCGCGCCGCCGTCCGCTCCCTGGCCGACACGGTGGCCCGCATCGGCAGCGCCGCCGACCTGATCCAGGGCATCGCCGCGCAGACCAACCTGCTGGCCCTCAACGCTACCATCGAGGCCGCCCGCGCGGGCGAGGCCGGGCGGGGCTTCGCCGTGGTGGCGGGCGAGGTGAAGACGCTGGCCGGGCAGACCGCCGGCGCGACCGAGGAGATCACCCGCCTGATCGCCGAGATCCAGGCGGTGACCCAGGCCACCGGCGACGCCGTCGCCGACATCGCGCAGACCATCGGCGAGATGGACGAGGTCGCCGCCGCCGTCGCCGCCGGCATGGAGGAGCAGTCGGCCGCCACCCGCGCGATCGCCCGCAACGTCCAGGAGACCGCCACGGCGGTGGAGGAGGTGGCGTCGCGCATCGCCGAGGTCTCCGCCGAGGCCGCCACCACCGGCGGGCACGCCGCCGCCGTGCGCCAGGACGCGGGCGCGGTGGCCGACAGCGTCGCGGGCCTGCGCGACAGCCTCGTGCGGGTGGTGCGCGAAACGACGGGATGATCAAGAGGATTTTATTCTTGACTCGACGGGGATAAATGTCCTAAAACTCTCCTCGTCAACGCCCGACGTGCGTCTCCCCTCCACGGCGGGCTCTGACGCTTCCACTCCTGAACGCCTAGCCTGGAAAGGGCTGGCCGGACAACCGAAAGGCCCGGCCAGCCCTTTCCTTTTGTGCGCACGCCCGCGGCCGGACGCGCCGGATCCATCGCGCCCGACAACCGGATGGCGGATCGCGCTCCCCGATCCCTTTTCGGCATCTTCAAAAGGAGCACAATCCTATGTCCACCACCGTGGCCAACGCCTTCGTCAAGCAATTTGAACGTGAGGTGCACGAGGCCTTCCAGCGCATGGGCTCCAAGCTGCGCAACACCGTGCGCGCCAAGAGCAACGTCCAGGGCGCGTCCACCGTTTTCCAGAAGGTCGGCAAGGGCACCGCGTCCACCAAGGCGCGGCACGGCCAGGTGCCGGTGATGAACGTCGAGCACGAGCCGATCGAGTGCCTGCTGGCCGACTATTACGCCGGCGACTGGGTCGACAAGCTCGACGAGTTGAAGACCAACATCGACGAGCGGCAGGTCATCGCCAACGCCGGCGCCTACGCGCTGGGCCGCAAGACGGACGAGCTGATCATCCTGGAACTCGACAAGTCCGCCAATTTTGCCGGTGCCGCCACCGACGGCCTGACCAAGGCCAAGGTGCTGGAGGCGTTCGAGACGATGGGCAACGCCGACGTGCCCGACGACGGCCAGCGCTACGCGGTGGTCGGCTGGAAGCAGTGGAGCCAGCTTCTGGGCATCGACGAGTTCGCCAACTCCGACTACGTCGGCGCCGACGAGCTGCCGTGGCGCGGCACCCAGGCCAAGCGCTGGCTGGGCACGCTGTGGGTCCCGCACTCCGGCCTGTCGCTGAAGGATGGTGCCCGGCTCTGCCACTGGTACCACAAGACGGCGGTCGGCCACGCCTCGGGTGCGGATGTGAAGACCGACGTGACGTGGCACGGCGACCGCGCCTCGCACTTCGTGAACAACATGATGAGCCAGGGCGCGTGCCTCATCGACCCCACCGGGGTCGTCACCCTGCGCTGCCTGGAATAGGCGCGCGTCGGCTTCCTGATCCCGTTTCCTGATGGAGTTTCCCATGGCCTTCGCCTCGAAGGACCTGAGCGTGCTGGCTTATGCCAACGGTTTCACGCTCTGGCACTACACCACCGCCGACGCGCACGGCGACGTCGACACCACCGGCTACTTCAACGGTGCCGCCGACATGCTGCGCGCCGGCGACATGATCCTCGCCAACACCGGCGGCGGGGTGGGCGGCATCTTCCTGGTCGCCGGCAACGCCTCCGGCGTCGTGGACGTCGCCAACCTGACGCAGGTCGGCGCGACGGACAGCGACTAAGCGCTTGCCCCCTCTCCCCCAACCCCTCTCCCGCGAGGGGAGAAGGGGGCAAAGCGACGGTCCAAAGCCCCTCTCCCCCTGCGGGAGAGGGGTTGGGGAGAGGGGGAAAAGGAACCTCCCATGGCACTCACCGCGATCGGATTGTGCAGCCGGGCGCTGCTGAAGATCGGCGCGGCGCCGATCGCCGCCTTCGACGAGGGCACGGCGGAAGCCGAAGTGGCGGACGCGCTGTACGCCCCCACCCGCGACGCGCTGCTCTCGGCCCGCGCCTGGAGCTTCGCCACCGCGCAGGCCGCCTTGCCGCGCCTCGCCACCGCGCCGCTGGCCGACTACGCGCACGCCTTCCAGCTTCCCGCGGACTTCCTGCGGGCGCTGTCCGCCGGGGCCGGGCGGGGCCGCGGGCTGGACTACCGGATCGCCGGGAAGGCGCTGCACACGGCCAGCAACGCCGTCGTGCTGACCTACGTCTGCCGCCCGGAGCCCGAGGATTTTCCGGCCTTCTTCGATCAGGCGCTCATCGCCCGCCTCGCGGCCGAGTTCTGCCTGCCGCTGACCGAGAACTCCAGCCGGGCCGAGGTGCTCCAGCGGCTGGCCGAGCAGGAGTTCCGCCGCGCCCGGCTGATCGACGCGCAGCAGGACGTGCAGCCCGGCTTCGAGGACTTCTCGCTGATCGAGGCGCGCGGCTGATGCCCCGGATCCGGCAGGTCAAGACCAACTTCACGGCGGGCGAGATCTCGCGCCGCCTGCTCGGGCGCGGCGACCTGCGCGCCTACGACAACGGGGCGCTGTCCTTGCGCAACCTGTTCATCCACCCCACCGGCGGCGTCACGCGGCGTTCCGGCCTCGCCTTCGTCGACACGGCGCGCGGCCCCGGCCGGCTGGTGGCGTTCGAGTTCAACACGGAGCAGGTCTACCTTCTGGCCTTCTCGGCCGGCGTCATCGACGTCTACCAGGACGACGTGCGCATCGCCTCGGTCGACGCGCCGTGGACCGCCGCGCAGCTCGGCCAGATCACCTGGACGCAGAGCGCCGACACGCTGCTGGTCTGCCACCCCGACGTGCCGCCGCGCAAACTGACGCGCGGCGCCGCCACGGACTGGACGCTGGCGGAGTGGAGCTATGTGGAGGAGGACGGCGCCTTGCGCACGCCCTTCTACCGCTTCGCCGATGGCGCCGTCACGCTGACGCCCTCCGGCACCACCGGCGCCATCACGGTGACGGCGTCCGCCCCCGTCTTCGACCCGCTGCACGAGGACACGCGCCTGCGCATCCAGGGCAAGCAGGTGCTGGTCACCGGCGTCGTCTCGGCCACGCAGGTCAACGCCACGGTGCAGCAGGCCCTGCCCAACACCAGCGCCACGGTGAACTGGGACGAGCAGGCGTTCAGCCCGCGCCGCGGCTGGCCGGTCGCGGCGGCGTTCCATCAGGACCGGCTGGTCATCGGCGGCGCGCGCGACCTGCCCAACCGGCTGTGGCTGTCGCGCTCGGCCGACATCTGGAACTTCGACCTGGGAACCGGGCAGGACGACGAGGCGATCGAGTTCGGCATCCTGTCCGATCAGGTCAACGCCATCCGCGCGGTGTTCTCCGGCCGGCACCTGCAGCTCTTCACCTCGGGGGCCGAGTACATGGTGTCGGGCGACCCGCTGACGCCGCAGAACATCCAGTTGAACCGGCAGACGCGTATCGGCTCCCCCGTCGACCGCACGCTGGCGCCGCGCGACGTGGATGGTGCCACGCTCTTCGTGTCGCGCAACGGCAAGGAGGTGCGGGAGTTCCTCTACACCGACACCGAGGCGGCCTATCAGGCGAACGACCTGGCGCTGCTCGCCCGCCACATCGTCGGCAAGCCGCGCGACCAGGACTTCGACAAGAGCCGCCGCCTGCTGTTCGTGGTGATGGAGGACGGCGCCATCGGCGCGCTGACCGTCTACCGCGCCGAACAGGTCACGGCGTGGACGCGGCTGACCACCGACGGGGCCGCGCGCTCCGTCGCCGTGGTGGGCGACGACGTCTACCTGCTGGCCGAACGCGGCGCCGGATGGACCATCGAGCGGTTCGACGACACGCTCAACCTCGACTCCGCGCTGGTCGGCGAGAGCGACACGCCGGTCGCCGTGTGGTCCGGGCTGGATCATCTGGAGGGCCGCAACGTCGCGGTGGTGGCGGATGGCGCGCAGCGCGGTTCCCTGCCCGTCACCGCCGGGCGCATCACGCTCGACCCGCCGGCGCTGCGCGTCGAGGCGGGACTGCCCTATGCCCACGTCATCGAACCGCTGCCTGCCAACCTGATCGGGCAGGTCGCCGACGGCGCCATGGTCCGCCTCGTCGCCGTCGGCTTCCGGCTGGAGGACACGGCGGCGCTGCGCGTCGACGTCGGGCGCGGGCTCTACGACCTGCCGCTGCACCGCTTCGGGCCGCAACCGGCCGACGGCACGCCGCCGCGCGTGTCGGGCGACCGGCGCCTGCGCGCCCTGGGCTGGCGGCGCGACATCGACACGCCCTTGTGGCGCATCGAGCAGGACGCGCCGCTGCCCTTCACGCTCCTCTCCGTCACCATGGAATTGAAGGTGAGCGACTGATGGCCGGAATCACCCCCTTCGTCACCGCCGTGGCGCCCGTCGTCTCCACGGTGTCCAGCGCCCTGTCGCGCGGCGGCTCCACCGGCACGAGCGCCGGCAACAGCGCGCAGCAGTACGAGTACGAACGCCAGTTGCTGGAGTTGAAGGCCCAGCAGGAGCAGCGCCAGCGCGAGGAGACGGCCCGCCGCGCGCAGGAGGAACAGCGCCTGGAATGGCAGCGCCAGGACGAGCTGCGCCGCCAGGACTGGGAGCGCGAGCAACAGCAGCGCGATTGGGACCAGCGGCAGGCGGCATTCCAGCGCGAGCGCGACATGGGCTGGCTCGCCCGCACCCAGGACCAGGAGGCGGCGCAGGTCCGCGCCCGGCAGGAGACCGAGGCCGCCGGGCAGGATGCCGACGCGCGGACGCGCCTCACGGCGCTGACCACCCAGGCCGAGGCCGACGAACGCCGCCGCCGGGACGCCCTGCGCCGCGCCATGGCCCGCAGCCGCGCCAGCCTGGGCGGCCAGGGCGTCAGCGCCGCCGACGGCTCGGGCGAGGCGATCCTGCTCGGCCTCGTCAACGAGACCGACACGGAGGGCAAGGAGGCCGCGCGGGTCGACCAGCTCAAGCGGCAGGCGATCCAGCAGGAGATCGACAACCGCCGCCGCCGCAACCTGCTGGAACAGGCCCAGCTCGCCGAACGCCAGCGCCTGGAATTCCTGAGCAAGTACTTCTGATTTTTGCCCCTCCCTTCCCCGGCGGGGCCGGGGGAGGGGTCTTTTGGGAGCCACCATGACCGCGACCATCCAGATCCCGCGCGGCACGCCGCGCGCGCAGTACGTCGCCGACGGCGCGCAGTCCGCATTCACCTTCCCGTTCCCGGTCTTCGCGTCGGAGGACGTGCAGGTCTTCCTGGGCGCCGCCGCGCAGTCCGCCGGCTATACCGTGTCCGGGGCGGGGGACAGCGCCGGCGGCACCGTCGCCTTCGCCACCGCCCCCGCCGCCGGCACCACGGTGACGCTGCGCCGCCGGGTGCCGGTGGAGCGCATGACCGACTTCCTGGAAAGCGGCCCGCTGACCGCATCCGCCCTGAACCACGAGCTGGACGTGCTCACCGCCTGCCTTCAGCAGGTGGCCGGCGACCAGGAGCAGATGCTGCGCTACGCCGACACCGACCTGCCGGCCTCGCCCGTCCTGCCCGGCCGTGCGGCGCGCGCGGGTGCCTTGCTGGCTTTCGACGGTGCCGGCAACCCCACCGTCCACCCCCCGGTGAACGAGGAGGCGCTGTCCACCTACCTGCCCTCCGGCCCCGGCGCGGTGGCCCGGCCGATCCGCGACAAGCTGGCCGACGCCGTATCGGTGAAGGACTACGGCGCCGTCGGCGACGGGATCGTCGACGACACGCTCGCCATCCAGGCGGCATTGACGGCGGCGCAGGCCGTGCACCTGCCGCCCGGCACCTACCGCGTCTCCAACACCATCACGGTCGGCTACGGCAAGACGCTGTCCGGCGCCGGCCAGTCGTCGATCCTTCGGGCAAGCGGCACCGGCTTCGACCTGCTGCACCTGCCCGACGGCTACGCCACCGTGCGCGCCCTGCGGCTGGAGAAGGGGCTGGCCGGCGTGCGGCTGTTCGGGCGCGACGGCCCGTGCGTGCAGAACACGCTGGCCGACCTGACGGTGTGGGAGGCATCCTACGGGCTGGTCCTCGACGGTTACGCCGACCCCGGCCGGCCGTGCTATTGGAACCAGATCGCGCGCGTGCTGGTCGCCAAGCCGGCGGTGCACGGCGTGTGGCTGACGAAGAGCGGCGCCGGCGACACGCCGAACGCCAACCGCTTTCACATGGTGCGCGTCTATTCGCTGTCGGCGGCCATCTCCGGCGACGGCTTCTGCGTCGAACATGGCCGGTTCAACAACGCCTTCGTGGATTGCGAGGCCAACCTGTCCACCGGGGCCGGCGCCTGCTTCCGCGTCGGCGCCGACACCGACAAGACGCTCATCCTCAACCTGTACTGCGAGACACTGGGCGGCGTGCCCAACGTGGTGCTGGAGGCGGGATCGGTCGAGACCTCCATCGCGAACCTGCTGTCGGCCAGCGCCGGTCCGGCGATCCTCGACCTGTCGGGCGGGCGGTATACCGCCTACAACGCGGGCTACCCGGAAAAGAACCGCCTGGGCGCCACCCGCGTCAGCGAGCTGGTGGTGGAGGCGCTGCGCTACGACACCGAATACGTGGAGCCACCGGCCGGCGGCGTGGTGACGCTGGACCGCACCAGCTCCATGGTGCTGCTCAGCGCCTACGGCGGTGCCGTGGAGGCGCGGCTGCCGGCGGCGTCGGCCGCCAACGGCCACACGCTCACCATCAAGAAGACCGACGCCTCGGCCAACGCCGTCACCGTCACCGAGGCCGGCGGGCCGGGGCCGGACGGGCGCGGCGTCAGCCTGGGCAACCGCTTCGACTACGTGACGGTGGTGTCGAACGGTGCGAACTGGTGGATCGTCGGCGGCAACGCGCATCCGCTCAACGCCGCCTACCACGACCAGCCCGGCCTGTTCGAGCCGACGCTGGACCAGTCGCTCTATCTGGTCAGCGCCTTCGCCGGCGCGGTGGAGGTGCGATTGCCGGCGCCGGGCGCCGCGCACGCCGTGGGCCGCATGCTCACCGTCAAGAAGTCCGACACATCGGGCTTTGCCGTGACCGTCACCAAACCGGGCGGCGGCGGGCCGGACAACGAGGCCATTGCCCTGGCCGCATACGGACACGCCGTCACGGTCATGTCGAACGGCGCAAACTGGTTCATCCTGGGACGCAACCCGTGACGCAAGACGACCATTCGGACGTGGCGTTCCACGCCTTCGTGAAGGCGTGGAACGAACAACAGGCGCAGGACACCCCCATCCACCACCGCCGCATGCTCGCCTGGCTGCACATGCACCTCGACCGCGGCCAGCGGCACCTGCTGCTGATGGCGTTCCGCGGGGCGGGGAAGTCGACGCTGGTCGGGCTGTTCGCCGCGTGGCTGCTGTGCCGCGACCCCAACCGGCGCCTGCTGGTGCTGGCCGCCGACGTGCGGCTGGCCAAGAAGATGGTGCGCAACGTCAAGCGCATCGTCGAGCGCCACCCCATGACCCGCGGCCTGAAGCCGAAGGAGCGCGACCAGTGGGCGGCCGACCAGTTCACCGTGGTGCGCCGGCTGGAACTGCGCGACCCTTCCATGCTCGCCGCCGGGGTGGACGGCAACGTCACCGGCAACCGCGCCGACATCGTGATCTGTGACGACGTGGAGGTGCCGCGCACCGCCGACACCGTGCTGAAGCGCGAATCCCTGCGCGAGGTGCTGAGGGAGATCGACTTCCTGCTGGTGCCGGGCGGGGTGCAGCTCTACGTCGGCACGCCGCACAGCTACTACACCATCTACGCCGACGAGGCGCGCGCCGAGGCCGGCGAGAGCCAGGCCTTCCTGGAGGGCTTCCGCCGCCTGACCCTGCCGATCGTCGAGAAGGGGCGCAGCGCCTGGCCGGACCGCTTCCCGCTGGACCATGTCGAGCGCATCCGCCGCCGCTCCGGCCCCAACAAGTTCGCCAGCCAGATGCTGCTCCAGCCGGTGCCGGCGACCGCCAGCCGCCTCAACCCCGACGACCTGCGTCCGTACGAGCACGAACTGGTCTACCACGAGGGGCAGGGGCAGGCGGTGCTGACGCTGAACGGCGTGCGGATGCTGTCGGCCACCGCGTGGTGGGACCCGTCCTGCGCGGCGCCCGACGAGGACGGCCGGGCGAGGGGCGACGACAGCGTGGTTGCCGCCGTGTTCACCGACGCGGCGGGAAACCACTACCTGCACCGCTTGCTGTACCTGCGCGTCGACCGCGACGATCCGACGCAGCGCGCGATCCAGCAGTGCCGGGCCGTCGCCGGCTTCCTGCGCGACATGAACCTGTTGGGCATCTACGTGGAGCAGAACGGGCTGGGCCGCTTCCTGCCCGAACAGTTGCGGTCCGAACTGCGGCGGGTCCGGGTGGCGGCGTCGGTGGTCGGCGTGACGTCCACCAAGCCGAAGGCGAAGCGCATCCTGGAGGCGTTCGACGCCCGCCTGGCGGCGGGGCGCCTGCACGCGCACGTGTCGCTCTGGAACACGCCGTTCATCCGCGACATGCGCGAATGGCGCCCGCAGGGCCGCAGCGGCACCCGCGACGACGCGCTGGACGCGGTGGCCGGTTGCCTGCTGGCCGAACCCATCCGCTTCGACCATCCGCCGCCGCCGGACCGCCGCCTCGACTGGCGCCCCGGGGCCGTGGTGGCCGCGGCGGAATGGGACGTGTGAGCGCCCGCCGCCGGTGCCCCCGGCGGCGGGGAACGCCGTCCGCTTACTTCTTCTTCCAGACCTCGGTGCCCTTGTTGCCCGGGTCCGTGCGCCGCCACCACGGGCCCGACAGGGTGCCGTCGGGGTTCACGTTCATCAGCATGATGGTGTTCTTGCCGTCGGCCACCGCCGCGACCGCCAGGATGCTGCCGGTCATCTGGCCGACGCCGACGTAGTCGCCGCCATCCCACTTCACGCTCAGCGCGCCCGACTTCTCGTTCGTCACCACGACGGTGCCGGCCTCCTTGTAGGCGGAGCCGTCGGTGTCGGTGCCCGTGTAGGTGTAGGTGCCGACGACGTTGGCCGACTGCGCCAGGGCCGCCCCCGCGAGGCCGACGACGATCAGCGACGACAGAGCAAGCGTACGAAGCATTATTTCCCCCAGTCTTCGTGTCTCAAGACGTTGTCGCGCCGATAGGCCTGACAACATCGCGAAACTACCGCATTCGAGGTAGTGCGCAAGAATAATCGTCGATCCCGGCGCCTGCCTTGGACGGCCGTCAACAATGTTTTATTCCTGTAACGGAGATATCGATGCCTGAAACCATGAATGTGGTCTGGTGGATCACGGCCGTCGAGCTGCCCGCTTTTGGCGGGCTGTTCTGGCTGATCGCGCGGCTGCGCAAGGATTCCGAGGACGCGCTGTCGGCGTTGCGCACGCGCGCCGAGGCGGCGCAGGCACAGGTGCGCGAGAGCCTCGCCGCCTACAAGTTGGAGGTCGCCAAGACCTACGTCTCGTTCGGCACGCTGAAGGACGTCGAGACGCGCCTGACCGATCATCTGCTGCGCATCGAACGCAAGCTGGACTGCGGCGTCGCCGACGGGGGCGCGCGATGAGCCCCGCCCGCCTGATCCCCGTCCCGGCGCCGGCCGGCGCCGCGCCCGGTGCCACTCCCACCACGGCGCCGCCGGCCGCGGGTGCCCCCACCGACGAGGCCGTCGACACGCTTGCCCGCACCCTGTGGGGCGAGGCGCGCGGCGAGCCGGTGCGGGGAATCGAAGCGGTGGCCGCGGTCGTCGTCAACCGCGTGCGGCGCGCCGAGCGGCACGGCGGCCACTGGTGGGGCGGCAGCATCGTCGCCGTGTGCCGGAAGCCCTTCCAGTTCTCGTGCTGGAACACCGGCGATCCGAACCGCGCCAAGCTGCTGGCGGTGACGGCCGCCGACCCGGTGTTCGCCACCTGCCTGCGCGTGGCGCGCCGCGCCGCGGCGGGGCTGCTGCCCGACCCGACCGGCGGCGCCACGCACTACCACCGCTTTGGCGTTCATCCGTCGTGGGCCACCGGCCATTCGCCGTGCGCGGAGATCGGCCGGCACCTGTTCTACGACAGCGTGGAGTGATGCGGACGGCGGGAACGGCCGCCGGGCGGCGTGGTCACGCCTCGCGGATCATCGCCAGGTAGATCTTCCAGGCCACCTCGACCGACACGCCGCCGGCGCGCGAGCCGTTCGCCAGCATCGCCGCCGTCGGCTTCAGCGGAACCTGGGTGTGCGTCACGTCGTCCGCCGTCGCGGCCGTCGCCGTGGCGCCCGCCAGGTCCACCGCGTCACGGGTCTTCAGCATCGTCGTCGCCAGCGCGTTCATGGCAGTCCTCCATACGTTGCCAATGTTACAGCAAGCCCGGTGCCAACCGGCGCCTCTGCCGCCGCCACAAAAAAACCCTTGGATATGTTGGGGTTGACCGAGGGGGTCCGGTTGCTTCCCGACGCCGCCCAAGAATAATTTCTGCAAAATGCCGCATCGCGTTTGTTGCGCGGTTTGCAATTTGCAAATCGCGATTCCTGCATCGCCCTTTCCCGCATCCCGCCACGCCGCTCCCGGCACTGGTCCGCGGGGGCGCTTTCGGGTAGTGTCCCGCCCGCCATGACCGAGCGAATCATCCATCACATGTGCCGCGCCGAGGAATGGGAGCGAGCCGCCCCCGCCGGCGCTTATCCGGGTTCGTCGCAGGACGCGGCGGACGGCTTCATCCATTTCTCGACCTCCGCCCAGGTGGTGGAGAGTGCGGCCAAGCACCGCGCCGGGCAGAGCGGCCTCGTGCTGCTCACCGTCGACGCCGACCGGCTCGGCCCGGCCCTGAGGTGGGAGCCGTCGCGCGGCGGACAGCTCTTCCCGCACCTGTACGGGCCGCTTCCCGTGGCGGCGGTGGTCCGCGTCGCCCCGCTGCCGCTGGGGCCGGATGGCCGCCATGTGTTTCCCCCGCTGGACCCTCCACTGCCCGCTGCGCCGGATGAGGTGACCCCGTGATCGACCTGTTCCCCGTCGTGGGGCCGCTGCTGCGCTCGTTCGATCCGGAGACGGCGCACATCCTCACCGTCCGTGCCCTCGCCCTCGGTCTCGCCCCGGCGGTGCGGGAGGTGGACGACCCGGTGCTGCGCACGCGCGTCTGGGGCCTGGACTTCGCCAACCCCGTCGGTCTCGCCGCCGGCTTTGACAAGAATGCCGAGGTGATGGACGCCATGCTGCGCCTGGGCTTCGGCTTCGTCGAGGCGGGCAGCGTCACGCCGCGCCCGCAGCCCGGCAACCCGCGCCCGCGCCTGTTCCGCCTGCCCGAGCTGGGGGCGGTGATCAACCGCATGGGCTTCAACAACGGCGGCCTGGAGCAGTTCGCCCGCCGCTTCGAGGACCGGCTCGGCAATCCGAGGCGGGCACCCGGCATCGTCGGCGCCAACGTCGGCAAGAACAAGGACACGGTGGAGGCTGCCGACGACTACGCCATCGGCGTGCGCCGCCTCGCCCCGTTCTCCGACTATCTGGTGGTCAACGTCTCCTCGCCGAACACGCCGGGCCTGCGCGCGCTGCAGGGGCGCGAGCCGCTGCAGGCCCTGCTCGGCCGCGTGCTGGAGGCCCGCGCCGCCTGCAAGCTGGAGCGCAACCCGCCGGTCCTGCTGAAGATCGCCCCTGACCTCACGGACGAGGACAAGGCGGACATCGCCGCCGTGGCGCTGGAGTCCGGCATCGACGGGCTGATCGTCTCCAACACCACCATCGCCCGCCCGCCCGAGGTGCCCGAGCGCTTCCGCAACGAGGCCGGCGGCCTGTCCGGCAAGCCGCTGTTCGCCCCCTCCACGCAGGTGCTGAAGGAGATGTACGCGCTGACCGGCGGCAAGCTGCCCCTGGTCGGGGCCGGCGGTATCGCGTCGGGCGACGACGCCTACGCCAAGATCCGCGCCGGCGCCTCGCTGGTGCAGCTCTATTCGGCCCTGGTCTACGGCGGCCCGGCCCTGGTCGGCGCCATCAAGCGCGATCTGGCAAGACGCCTGAAGGCGGACGGCTTCGCGTGCGTGGCGGATGCGGTGGGGGCGGACCACCATTAACCGCCCCTAAACCATGCTCGGCCACTCTCGGCGGTGTCGCAGCTTTCGGCGGCGCCTGCCATGACCGTGCTCATCCATCTCGTCTACGCGCTTGCCTACACCGTCGCCGGGCTGTCGGTCGGCGTGACGCTGCCCTATGTGCGACCGGAGATGGACCCGCTGTTGGGCTGGCTGGTGGGCGCCTTCATCGTGCTGGCCGGCGGCCTCGTGCACGAGGTGGTCACCCGGCTTGACCGCGAACGCGTGGCCGCCAAGCGCGTCACCCGCCTGCACGAGGTGGTGGAAGGGCTGCACGGCGAGGTCGCCCGCTTGACCGCCGACGTGGAGCGCGCCAACGCCGCGCTGGAGGAGGCGCGCCGCTCCGGCACCGTGGTCGGCTACGACACCGTGGTGCAGGAGGTGAAGCTGCTGCAGTCGCTCGTCGCCCGGCTGCAGGACAAGCGCACGACGCGCCCGGCGCCGGACGGGGGGCCGCGTCCGCCGCAGTCGCGCCCCCGCCCGCCGGAAAGCGGCGGGCCGCTGGTCGCCGCGCAGGCCCCACAGATCGCTTCGCCGCAGACCGCGACGCCCGCCGCCGGTCCGCTCAACGACGCGGCGGTGCTGGAGACGGTGCGCGAGGCGCTCAAGGCCGACCGCATCGACATCTACCTCCAGCCCATCGTCAGCCTGCCGCAGCGCAAGCACCGTTTCTACGAGGTGTTCTCGCGCGTGCGCGGGGCCGACGGCACGCAGATCAAGCCCGACCGCTATCTCGCCATCGCCGAACGCGAAGGGCTGATCGCCACCGTGGACAACCTGCTGCTGATGCGCTGTATCCAGCTCATCCGCGAGACGGAGCGGCGCCAGCACCACATCGGCTTCTTCTCCAACATCTCGCCGGCCACGCTGGGCGACGCGGAGTTCATGAAGCAGTTCCTGCACCTGATGGCGCAGAACCAGACGCTGGTGCCCAAGCTGGTGTTCGAACTGGGCCAGGAGGACCTGCGCGCCGGCGAGGCGGTGACCATGGCGATCCTCTCCCAGCTCGCCAAGCTCGGCTTCCGCTTCTCCATGGACCAGGTGACGGACCTCGATGCCATCAACGTCGACGCGCTGCTGCTGCACGACTTCCGCTACCTGAAGATCGACTGCCACCTGCTGGTCGACCCCGGCATGAAGGACAAGGTCGCCGCCCTGCGCAAACGCATCGAGGGCGAGCCCATCGACCTCATCGTCGAGAAGATCGAAACGGAGAACCAGCTCATCGAGATCCTCGACATGGGTCTGGACTTCGGCCAGGGCTATCTGTTCGGCGAACCGCGACTCAGCAAGAAGCCGGTCTGATGCCCTTTGCGTCGCACCACCATCCCATGCTTTAAAGGCGCGCCCTTTCACCGGACCCGCGCGCCCGCACCATGCACCTCGTTCCCCAGCTCACCGGCCTGTCCACCGTCATCGACCGTTACGACGGGCTCATCCTCGATCTGTGGGGCGTGATCCACGACGGGGAGAAGGCCTACCCGGGCGTGCCCGAGGCGCTGGAGCGCCTGAACGGCGCCGGCAAGGTGCTGTGCCTGCTGTCCAACGCGCCGCGCCGGCCGGACGGCGTCATCCGCAAGCTGGAGGGCAGCATGGGCATCGGGCGCGACCGCTACGCCCACGTCATGACGTCCGGCGAGGCGACGTACGAGGCGCTGCGCGACCGCGACGATCCCTGGCACGCGTCCCTCGGGCGCCGGCTGTTCCACATCGGGCCGGACCGCGACACCGACGTGTTCGACGGGCTCGGCTACACCGTGGCGGCGACGCCGGAGGAGGCAGACTTCGTCGTCAACACCGGCATCGTCGATTTTTCCGAGACGCTGGAGGACTACGCGCCGGTGCTGGCGGCCTGCGCGGCGCGCAAGCTTCCCATGGTGTGCGCCAACCCCGACCTCGTCGTCATGGTGGGCGACGGCATGGTGGTGTGCGCCGGCTCGCTCGCCGCGCGCTACGAGGAACTCGGCGGCGACGTGTTCCACCACGGCAAGCCGCACGCCCC
The DNA here is from genome assembly GCA_035629155.1 of Azospirillum sp. Classification (GTDB taxonomy): domain Bacteria; phylum Pseudomonadota; class Alphaproteobacteria; order Azospirillales; family Azospirillaceae; genus Azospirillum. The sequence goes on from DASPIO010000049.1 coordinate 28,625, forward strand.
GGTCTACGAACGCTGCCTGCGCCTGATGGGCATATCCGACCATCGCCGCATCCTGGCCGTGGGCGACAGCTTGCGCACCGACGTGGCCGGCGCCAACGCCGCCGGGGTCGACGTGGCGCTGGTCACCGGCGGCATCCACCGCGAGGAGCTGGGCGGCGCCTGGGGCGAGCATCCCGACCCCGACCTGCTGGCCGCCGCCATCGAGGCGTCCGGCCACGTTCCCACGTGGGCGATCCCGCGCCTCGTCTGGTAGGTCCGGCGGCCGCGCCTACTTGTCCAGCGGCACGGCGTCCTGGAGCGCGCGGCGCAGCGCCTGGCTCATGCTGCCTTCCTCGCCGAAGCTGTTTTGTGGCGTGTTGGCCACCGCCTGACGGTAATAGCTGACGATGAAGACGCGGATGGAGGCCGTCAGGTTGGCCGTGCCACGCCGCGAGTCGATCATCGTGCACAGCTCGTTGAGCGTGCAGCCTTCCCGTTCGCAGATATCCTTCAGCGAATCCCACAACAGCGGCTCCATGCGCAGGCTCGTGCGCCGGCCGCTGACCGTCACGTTGCGGCAGATCAGGGCCAACCGTTCGTCCGAAGCGCCTTTCGCCGCCATATCGTCCCGCATGTTCCCGTTGTTGCCGTTTGGGCCGCCGATGCCGCCGCCGACCCGGCCGCATTGCACTCCTATGTATGATGATAGACAAGCGGCGTGTGCCCGTCACGCCAATTTCGACCGGCGGTCGCGATGGGGCGCCGATCACGGCCGCGGGAACGAAACCGCGGCCGGATACAACCCGCGCTCGTTCCGCCCGGCCGGGCAAAACCCGCTTCCCTTCCGCGGCCGTTGGCTTTACCAACTCTTCGGGCGGCGCGGAGCCTTTCGGCGGCGGAGGATGGGGTTTGGCGATGGCGCAGGCGGCGTGGCGGGGATTGGCGGCGCTGGGTTTCGGGCTGGTTCTGGCCGGCCCGCTGCAAGCGGCTGACGGCACGCCGGCCGACGCGGTGCGCCAGCATGTCGCGCGTGCGCTGCCCGCCATCTGGGCGGTCGAGGAGGTGGCGGTCGATCCGGCCGAGTCGGGGTCCGCCCTGCGCGTCGCCGCCCGCGTCAAGCTGGCCAAGCCGACCTTCGTCGTCGACGGCCGCGACGGCCCCTACACCTTCCTGCGCCCGGTCGCCGAGCCGGGCGTGGAAAAGACGCTGACCGGCACCGCCACCACCACGCGCGGGCGCGACGGCACCTGGGCCGTCAAGCTGGAATGGAGCAACGCCGACGTGCTGGACAGCCTCGGCAAGCCGGCCGGCGAGCTGCCCGGCCAGACGGTGGTAACCGGCACGGAGGAGGCGAAGGCGCTGCGAGCGCGGCTGGACGCCGAATCCAAACAGCGCCTCGCCGACGAGCAGGCGCGCCGCCAGCGCGAGGAGGAGGAACTGGCCGAGGCCAACGCCGCCGACCACGCGGTGCAGATGCGCGCCGACCTCATCAACGACATCCGCGCCCGGCTGCTGGGCGGCGAGCGCGCGGCGCGCATCGCCACCTACGAGGCGGTGCTGGGCGGCAACGACACGGCGCTGCGCCAGATCGCCATCGAGGCGGCGCTGCAAAGCCGCGACCCGGTGCTCGCCAACCTCGCGCTGCGCGACTGGTTCGGCCGCAAGAAGGTGATCCCCGTGGTGCTCTACGCCACCAAGGAGGACCCGAACAGCGAGACCGTGCTGCGCAACCTCGGCCCCCTGACGCTGGAGGTGCAGAGCTTCAACCCCGCGCACGGCAACATCGCCGGCAAGATGGGCGCACCCGGCTACAGCATCTCCATGCCCTCGGCCGCCAGCGGCTATCTGGCGCAGACGGAACTGACGGTGCACTCCTTCGGCTGCGCGCTGACGGTGCGGCTGACCGAGGCGCAGACCCTCGACGGGCTGTTCCGCTGCCAGACGCTGCCGACGCTCATCGCCCGCATCACCCTGGATTGACGGGAGGGGCGATGCGGCGCCTGCCAGCCCTCCTCGCGCTTCTCCTCACGGCCGCCGCGCCGGCGGCGCTGGCGCAGAATGGTCAAGCCCCGGCGGCGGAGGAGCGGCTGACGCCACGCGCGCTGCCCACGCCGGTGGCGCCGAAACTCACCCCGGTCCTGCCGCCCGGCACCAAGGGGCGCGACGTCCCGAATCCCGCCGCCGCCATGCTCCCGCTGCCCATGGTGGCGCCGCCGCTGTCGCCGGTGACGGTGCCCGGAGCACCGCCGCCGCCACCCGCCCTGCGGCCGGAGCCCCCGGTCGTCGCCGCGCCGCCCGCCGCCCCGCTCCCGGCCGGGCAAGCGGCTCCGTTGCCGCCGCGCAAGCCGGAAGCCGCGGCGCCCCCGCCGGCCTTCATCGTACCCGTCCCGCCGCCGGTGGTCGCCCCGGCGCCGCCGCCCGCACCCTCCACCGTGACCGCGGTGCGCCCGCCGCCCGAGGCGCCTGCCGCCCCGCCGCCGCCTCCCCCAGCGGCGGCCAAGCCGTCGGACGCGAACGCCGTCAAAGGCGCTGGTAAGGCCTCCGGCAAGGAAAAGGGCGGGGGCCGCCCGGCCTGGGCGAAGGACGACGTCTATGTGCGCGCCACCCCCGACCGCAACGGCAAGGTGCTCACCGCGCTGCTGCCCGGCGAGAAGGTCGAGGTGCTGCCCGACGGCGTCGACCGCTGGTCCCGCGTCGCCCGCAACGGCAAGGTGCTGGGCTACGTCGCCAGCAGCTTCCTGATGGACAAGCCGCCCGCCGGCCGCTCCGCGTCCTCGGGCGGTGGTGGTGGCGCGTCGGACGACGACGGCTGCGCGCTGCCGCCGGACATTCCCTCGGGCCGCCGCGTGTCCCTGGCGGACGGCAGCCGGGCGCGCATCCTGGCCGACGCCAACCTGCGCGACGCCCCGGGGTGCCGGGGCCGCGTCCTCGACGTGCTGGAGGAAGGCGAGACGGTCACCGTATCGGCCGAGCAGAACGGCTGGTACCGCGTTTCCCGCAACGGCCGCACGCTCGGCTATATCAGCGGCGCGCTGCTGGACAAGGCGCGGTAGAGCGCCCCCGCCGTTGGGCTTCGCTGCGCCCAGGACGGACGGCAAACCGCACCATCACCGGCCGCCCCGGCCGCCACCCCCACCGGGCCCCCCTCCGCCGCCCCCGCCGCGGCCTCCTCCCCGACCCCCGCCGCCCGGCCCGCCACCGCCGGGACCGCCACCGGAACCGGCGCCCGCGCCGCCACCTCCACCCGATCCACCACCTCCACCGCCAGAGCCTCCTCCACCGCCAGAGCCTCCTCCACCGCCGGAACCACTTCCGCCGCCGCTGGAACCACCTCCGCCGGAGCCGCCCCCTCCACCGCCAGAACCACCACCTCCGCCACTCCCGCCGGAGCCTCCTCCGCCACCGGAGCCGCCCCCGCCGGAGCCGCCGCCTCCACCACCGGAGCCTCCACCGGCCCCACCGCCACCCGATCCGCCTCCAGCGCCGCCACCGCCGTCACCGCCCCCACTTCCTCCACCTCCGCCGCCCGCCCCGCCGCCGCCCGAACGGCCGGGTCCTCCGCCGGACCCGCTGCCACCCAGGCCCGCGCCGCCCAGACCCGTGCCACCGGACATGCTGCTTCCGGTGGCCGTTCCCGTGGTGCCGCCGTCATCGCCGGTTCCCGCCGTTCCCGGCATTCCCGGCGCCGCGCCGGCCGTCATGCGGCCGCGCTCGGGGCCGGCGCCGCTGCCGCCCTGGGCGCGCCGCCACGCCGGCAGTTGCGGGGGTGGGGGAGGGATGAACAGGGTGTTGAGGGCGAAGGCGTCCTCGCACAGGCCCTGCGCGCGGGCGCGGGCCAGGGACGTGTCGTCGAGTTGCCAGCAGTCGACCGTCACCGCCCGATCGAAGGCGGTACAGCCGGACACGGCGGCGGCGGCCATGCCGATCCTCAGCCAAACACGCACCGTCCGCCGTTCCACGACCATGGCCGTGCCCCCGTCACGATCCCCGTGCCGAGGCAAACGGGAGCGGTGGCGGGTCGTTCCAGCGGCTCGGCGGAAGGGGTAAGCGGGTCAGCCCGCCGTCTTCAGTTTGGCGGCTTCGGTCATGAAGCCGCGCCAGATCTCGGCGGGGATTGAGCCGCCGGTGACGCCCTTCATGGGCGTGTTGTCGTCATTGCCGACCCACACGCCCACCGTCATGCCGTTGGCGAAGCCGACGAACAGCGCGTCGCGGTAATCGTTGGTGGTGCCGGTCTTGCCGCCCGCTGCCTTCCCGCCCGCCATGGCGCGGATCGCGGCGGCGCGGCCGGTGCCCTCCTTGCCCAGCACGCCGCGCAGCATGGACTGCATGGCGGCGGCGGTCTGCGGCGCCAGCACGCGTTCGGGCGGCGGCGGGGATGCGGCGTAGACTTCCCGCCCGCGCGGGTCGAGGATGCGCTGGAAGGCGCGCGCCTCCACGCGCAACCCGCCGTTGGCCACGGCGGCGTAGGCCTGCGTCAGTTCCAGAAGCGTCGTCTCGCTGCTGCCCAGCGCCAGGCCCAGCGTGCGGTCCAGCGGCGTGCCGATGCCCAGGCGCCGGGCCATCTCCACCACCTCGCCCACGTGCCCCTGGGTGAGGCGGGCCGACGCGGTGTTGCTGGAGCGCGCCAGCGCCTGCGCCAGCGTCAGCCCTGCCGGGTAGCGGTCGTCGAAGTTGCGGATCGCGCGCTCGCCCGGCAGTTCGAAGCGCGAGCCGTCCACCACGCTGTCCGGCGTCAGTCCGCGCTCCAGCGCCGCCAGATAGACGAACAGCTTGAAGGCGGAGCCCGGCTGCCGCTTCGCCAGCATGGCGCGGTTGAAGTGGTCGCGCCGCGCCGCCGCGTCGCGCCCGCCGACCATCGCCAGCACCTCGCCCGTGTCGCTCAGCGCGATCAGCGCGCATTCGGCGTCGCCAATGCGGGCGGCGTTGCGCTTCAGCACGGCTTCCAGCGTGCGCACGGCGGCCACCTGCAGGTCGCGGTCCAGCGTGGTGCGGACGGTGAAGGTCGGCCGCGGTTCAGCGTCCTTGCCGTAGAAATCCGCGTGGAAGCGGTCGAAGCGCACCTTGGCCATCGCGCGGAATCCGCCGGACGTGGCGACGGCCGTCCGGTTGGCCTCGGCCAGGACGAGGCGTTGGCGCTTGGCGCGGTCGGCCTGGGCCTGCGTGATGAAGCCGGCGTCGGCCATGGTGTCCAGCACGATGGCCGCCTTCTCCTCGGCGCGCCGGACGTCGGCGAAGGGGTTGAGGCGCGACGGGGCGGGCAGCATGCCGACCAGCACGGCGGACTCCTTCAAGGTCAGCGCGGTCGCCGGCTTGTTGAAATAGACCTTGGCCGCCGCCTCCACGCCGTAGGCGCCGGTGCCGAAATAGGCGCGGTTCAGGTAGAGGTAGAGGATGTTGCGCTTGCCGACCTTCTCCTCGAACTCCTGCGCGGTGACCAGTTCCTGCACCTTGCGGGTCCAGCGGTCCTCGTCCTTCAGGAAGATGTTCTTCATGGTCTGCTGGGTCAGCGTGCTGCCGCCCTGGCTGATCCGCCCGGAGGTGACCGCCACCGACAGCGCCCGCGCCAGCCCCAGGTAGTCGAGCCCGGCGTGTTCGAAGAAGCGCCGGTCCTCCTTGGCGATCAGCGCCTGAAGCAGGTGGCGCGGCATCCGGTCGACCGGCACCGCGGCCCCCACGTTTTCCCCGGCTGAACCGAGGAAGCGCCCCTGCCGGTCGAGGAAGCGCACGCCGCCCTCGCGGTTGTACGCCAGCACCTCGTCCACCGAGCGGAAGGACTCGCCGAACAGATCAAGCGCGCGCGCGCCGTTGGTCGGGCCGGCGGCGAAGACGAGTAGGGCGGCGAGTGCCAGCAGGGCCGTGGTCCGGCGCAGGAACGGGGAACGGCGCATGGTCTTCCACATGGTCGCCCGCTGGGATCGCGGGCGCGCCACACGTCGTACCGCCGCCGGAGTTCTGCAATCCGGTACCTCCTAATTTCAACGCGGGAGCGAAACCGCCACCGTAGCTGTTATGGGTGGCTGTTATGGTGGGTGTTCCCGTTCCGCAAGAGGGCCGCATGAGCAAGCCGCTGACCGTCACCATCCCGCATCAGCTCGGCCGGCAGGAGGCGAAGGACCGCATCGAACGCGGTTTGGGCCAGCTCCGCTCGCAGCTGTCCAGCCTGCAGGCCAGCGTCGAGGAGACCTGGACCGACGACCGCCTGGACTTCCGCCTGTCCGTCCTGGCCCAGACCGTCGCCGGCCGCATCGACGTGGACGAGCGCGAGGTGCGCGTGGAGGTCGACCTGCCCTGGCTGCTCGCCAAGCTGGGCGAAAAGCTGACCCACCGCATCCGCGAGCAGGGCATGCTGATGCTGGAGAAGAAGTAGGCTGCTCAGAAAAGCAGGTGGGCTATGGGTAGCGCATCTGCCATTTTGTTGTTGAGCGATAACGCCATCATCACGTAAACGTGTGGGCGCGAATTTGCAGATACGTTGTTGTTTTTGCATTTTTGCGAACGTGATTTCGCGGTGCCGTATTTTGTGGCAGATGCTCGACAGGCAGGACTGCGATGGTTTATTTCTTTCCGGGCCTGCGCAGAAGTGATGGCGGATTCCCTCTTGATAACCGTCTGATACGAAGCTAAGTTTAGTTCGTCCACTGAGTGGGCGGCGAACCTCGTGTGCGCATATCCGTTTGCATTGCATTCGGAGAGTGCGCTTGGCGAAGCCGGTGAACGCATTGTTGCGGCGTTCATGAGAGCCTTCGGCTCGCGGCGTGGTGCAGTACCGTTAGATGCAGAGCGCGGCTTTGGCCAAACTCTGTTTGGCGGGCTGGATCTTAAGGCACGGATGCGGAACGGAATGTTTCGCGCTGGTTCGGTATCAGCAACCATATGCGGGGGTGCACCCAAGGGTGTCACCCCCTCAGTTTTTCCGGCTCTCTTCAACCTTCAACGGACGTTGTCATTGGGGGCAATGTTGACGTGTGTGTGGCGTGGGGAGTCTGCTAATTGCCCGTGGCAAGATGGGTAGAGGCTCTTCAAATTCCCGCGGATGGGCTTGCAATCATAATGGAAGCGCGGGTTATAGGATCCACCCAGGCGCACCCGTCCTGCTAGCAGGCAGTGTGCTCGATGCCCGCTACCCTTCGTTGCAATGAGGCCATGAAGGCTATGGTTTCCGGGGGGCACAAAGAGCAGATGGTCGGTGTTGACGAAATAGTCGCATCTATCGGTATCTCCCCTCTCCTTTGACAGTCGTTGTGCCAAGGCCTTTGCCGCCCTGGAGAGTTCTGCGTCGAAGGCTGTTCCGCGCGATGGCAGATCGTAAAGTGCACGAAGCGTGGAGCGGAGTTCGTTCGAATCAAAATTCTCAATTGGCAACAGAAGTGGCGTTGATCGGGCGCGACTTGTTAAATGTTCGCAAACAGATTTTCCGCACGATCGTAACTCTGAGCACATTTTCTGTAATTTTATTATGAACTCATTGATGGTCTGTCTGCGCTGGTTATGTGTTTGGGCAACATGTAAAGGTTCAAAAGATGCCCGCAAAGAAAAGGGGAAAAATGCATTTATCAGATCTCGCATGTCGTCCAGTTCTGTGTTGGCGTGGATTAAGGATAAAGAAAAAGGCGTGTCGACATTTTGCTGGCAAACCCAATCAGAGGCTATCTCCAAGAGGCGATCGCGATATGGAGCGTCAAAACGGGGTACGCCGTCAATGGTGCGTGCCGGCTCAACAATCAATGAGCCGCCATCCCCGCTGGCTTTCTTGCGTTTGTCCCCATCTAGCAAAGATGCCAATTCGTGGGGGACGCCTGCTAAAATAAATAGGTGCTTCACGGCGCCGCGTCAAACTCGGGTCTTGCGGAGTCTGTCTATTATGTCCAAAGGCATGGAGATCCGGCTCATGTCACGTACATCAAGCGTTTCGCAGATCCGATCGAGCAGTGTTGCTGCGTGTTGAGGTGTTTGCCCTCGCACGTCGCCGCCCGTTTCAGAGGGCGATGCGGTCAGTGCGGTAAGAGGAATGCTATGACGTTTGGCCCATTCCTGAATCGATTGAGTAACCCAACTCCTGTCGGGGTATGAACTCTGATTCCAAATTTCCTTTGGCTCAATGGGAAAAGTATTTGGTGCAGCGGCATCGGCTTCTGGCAAGTCTCTGAAATTCTCTCCAAAGATATCTAGGTGCCGCCGAGTTCCTTCTGGCAATTTATCGCAAAAGGCTCTCCAAATCTTGGGCCTGAAGCGAATGGACTTGGAAGGTGGAACGAATTCAAAGTAGCGGCTTGTCGGTTCTTCCAACGCCACGTCTTTAGGGAAGAGCCCTGGGATGTCTGGGTGTGCTGGCCATGGTTCCAGCCTGAGTCGCTCGTTCAAGTTTTGGTTAATATATTCTTGCAAGGTGATCCTTCGGACTGCTTTTGACCACGCACCAATCCTGGTTAACTCGGATCCGAGTTTGCTGGTTAGCAATGCTTTGCCCGTGGTTTCCCAGTGGCGATGAACCGTCTGAATAATGAGTTCATCCAACTGATCGTCTGCGGGCGAAGGCTGATGTTCTGTCGATGTGGTCACCTGGGAGCGCTCCGGTTGAAATTCCAACCAACTGACACTCATATTATCACTGCGCATCAGAGCATGCTACTCTTGCTGGAGTCGCACGAAAAAAGCCCGCCGTCGCCGGCGGGCTCTTTTCGGGCGGCATCCCGCGGGACCGGTCACCGCGGCGCGATCACCATGACCATCTGGCGGCCTTCGAGCTTCGGCATCTGCTCGACCTTCGCCAGATCGTCCAGGTTGTCGCGCACGCGCATCAGCACGTTCATGCCCAGGTCCTGGTGCGCCATCTCGCGTCCGCGGAAGCGCATGGTCACCTTGACCTTGTCGCCTTCCTCGAGGAAGCGGCGCGCGGCGCGCATCTTCACGTCGTAGTCGTTGTCATCGATGCCCGGCCGGAGCTTGATCTCCTTGACCTCGATGATCTTCTGCTTCTTGCGCGCCTCGGCCGCCTTCTTCTGCTCCTCGTACTTGAACTTGCCATAGTCGAGGATCTTGCAGACCGGCGGCTCGGCCTGCGGGGCCACCTCGACGAGGTCGAGGCCGGCGTCCTCCGCAGCCAGAAGGGCGTCGCGCAAAGAAACAATGCCCACCATCTCGCCGTCGGCACCGACGAGACGGACGGAGCGCGCCGTGATCTCCCGGTTGATCCGCGGTCCGTCGCGGGTCGGGGCGGCTTCTTGCGGTAACCTGGCTATGGATCCTTCTCCATGGCTGTGGACCCCTCCCGGCGGACCCCCTAAAGCGGCGGGTCCGGCGGAAAGGACGGTCGTTTAGAATGGCGAATCGAAGCCGCGCTCCCCGGCCGGGGACCGCGCCTCTTCCATCAGTTTATTTATGGCGGCGTCAAGGGCAAGCACTTCCTGATCCTTGCCGCCGAGGTAGCGCATGGCCACCGTGCGCTCCTCCGCCTCGCGGCGGCCGACGA
>DASPIO010000050.1:0-25212 GCA_035629155.1 Azospirillum sp.
CGCGCTGCGCGGCGCCGACGACGGCGAGCTGTACCTGGAGTACGCGCAGAGCGAGAGCCTGGGCTGGGACGACGGCAAGCTGAAGAGCGCCAGCTTCGACACCACGCAGGGCTTCGGCCTGCGCGCCATCGCCGGCGAGGCAACCGGCTTCGCGCACGCCTCCAACCTGTCCGAAGACGCCATCCGCCGCGCCGCCGAGACGGTGCGCGCCGTGCAGGCCGGCCACACCGGCACGGCGGCCGAGCCGCCGCCGGGCACCAACCGCGCCCTCTACATGCCCGACAACCCCTTGCACCTCGTCCCCTTCGAGGAGAAGGTGAAGCTGCTGGCGGCCATCGACGCCTACGCCCGCGGCAAGGATCCGCGCGTGCGGCAGGTGAGCTGCTCGATCAGCGGCGAGTGGCAGGCGGTGCAGATCCTGCGCGCCGACGGCGTGCGCGTGGCCGACCTGCGCCCGCTGGTGCGCCTGTCCGTTTCCGTCGTCGTCGCCGATGGCGACAAGATGGAAAGCGGCAGCTACGGCGGCGGCGGCCGCGTCACCTACGAACACTACGTCCGGGAAGAGACCTGGCGCGGCTTCGTGGACGAGGCGCTGCGCCAGGCCCTGGTCAACCTCGATTCGGTGGCCGCCCCGGCCGGTGAGATGACCGTGGTGCTCGGCCCCGGCTGGCCCGGCATCCTGCTGCACGAGGCGATCGGCCACGGGCTGGAGGGCGACTTCAACCGCAAGAAGACCTCCGCCTTCTCCGGCCTGATGGGCCAGCGCATCGCCGCCCCCGGCGTGACGGTGGTCGACGACGGCACCATCGAGAACTCGCGCGGCTCCATCACCGTGGACGACGAGGGCACGCCCGGCCAGTGCACCACGCTGATCGAGGACGGCATCCTGGTGGGCTTCATGCAGGACCGCATGAACGCGCGCCTGATGGGCATGCGCCCGACCGGCAACGGCCGTCGCCAGAGCTTCTCCCACCACCCGCTGCCGCGCATGACCAACACGGTGATGCGCAACGGCGCGCACAGCCCCGAGGAGATCATCGCGTCCGTCAAGAAGGGCCTGTACGCCAAGAACTTCGGCGGCGGGCAGGTGGACATCACGTCGGGCAAATTCGTCTTCTCGGCGTCCGAGGCGTACCTGATCGAGGACGGCAAGCTGGGCGCGGCGGTGAAGGGGGCGACGCTGATCGGCAACGGCCCGGACAGCCTGACCCGCATCGCCATGATCGGCAACGACAGCCGCCTGGACCCCGGCGTGGGCACCTGCGGCAAGGACGGCCAGGGCGTGCCCGTGGGCGTCGGCCAGCCGACGCTGCGCCTCGATGGGTTGACGGTGGGCGGGACGGCGGCGTAGGGAATCTGTAGGTTGGGTTGAGCCGCAGGCGAAAGCCCAACGCCCTTGCGCCGCGAACACGTTGGGTTTTCGCTGGCGCTCAACCCAACCTACGGATTTTCAGGGGAGGAGAGCGGCATGGCCAATCTCGCGCTGGTGACGGTGGTGTGCCCGGACCGGGTCGGGCTGGTGTCGGCGATCACCGGGCAGCTCTTCGACCACGGCATCAACCTGCGCGACGTCACCTTCGCCTCGCTGGGCCAGGGGGCGGACTTCTCCGCCGTGTGCGAGCTGCCGGGCGGGGTGTCCGCCGCGGAGCTGGACGGCGGGCTCAAGGCGCTGCCCGAACTGGCTGGCGCGCAGGTGGAGGTGAAGCCCTTCACCTACGACCCCAACCCCGGCCCGCTCGGCCAGATCACCCACCGCGTGGAGGTGTCGGGCGGCGACCAGCCCGGCCTGATCGCGCGGCTGTCGGACATTTTCACGCAGTTTGGCGCCAACATCGTGCGCCTGGACGCGCAGACGGTGCCGGAGGGGCGGCGCTACAGCATCCGCTTCGCCGTCGCCATCCCGGCCGACCGCGCCGATCCCTGCCTCGCCGCCGTGGCCAACACCGCCGAAAGCCTCGGCCTGCACTGCCGGGCGGAGGGGGCGTAGCGGGAGCGGCGCACAAACCACTTGCCACAAAGCGCCGTTTCGGCAAAAATTGCGGTCATGGACGATAACGACCGCAAGATCATCGCGCATATCCAGGCCGACGGGCGCGCTTCCTACGCCGAGATCGGCGCCGCCGCCGGGCTGTCGGTGTCGGCCGTCAACGAGCGGCTGAAGAAGCTCCAGGCGTCCGGCGCCGTCACCGGCTTCGGCGCACGGGTGGCGCCGGCCGCCGTGGGGCTGGACGTTCTGGCCTTCGTGCACGTGCTGCTGGAGCGGCCGGAGCACGACGCCGGTTTCCGCGCCGCCATGCAGGGCACCCCCGCCGTGCAGGAGTGCCACCATGTGACCGGCGAGTGGTCGTACCTGCTGAAGGTGCGCGTGCCGACCACCGCCGATCTCGAACGTTTCCTGTCCGACCGGCTGAAGACGCTGCCGGGCGTGGCGCGTTCGCACACGGTGATCGCGCTGTCCTCGCCCAAGGAGACCTCCATCCTCCCCGTGGAGTGAGCGTCATGGACGCCGTGTGGTTCCTGCTCAAGGGTCTGGTCATCGGGGTGTCGATCGCCGCCCCCGTCGGGCCGATCGGGTTGCTGTGCATCCGCCGCACGCTGGCCGAGGGTCCGGCCATGGGGCTGGCGACCGGGCTGGGGGCCGCCACGGCGGACGCGCTGTACGGCGCCGTCGCCGGCTTCGGGCTGGCCGCCGTGTCGCAGGCGCTGCTGGGTTGGCAGGACGCGTTGCGCCTCGTCGGCGGGTTGGTGCTGCTGTGGCTGGGCTGGGCCACCGTGCGCGCCCGCCCGGCGGAGCGGGCGGCGGAGGCGACCGGGCGCGGGCTGGCCAGCGCCTATGCCTCCACCTTCGTGCTGACGCTCGCCAACCCCGCGACGATCCTCAGCTTCCTCGCCGTGTTCGGCGCGCTGGGCCTGGCCGGGGGCGGCGGGACCATGGACGAGGCGCTGGCGCTGGTGCTCGGCGTCTTCGTCGGGTCGGGGTTGTGGTGGCTGATGCTGAGCGCCGGGGTGGGATCCGTCCGCCGGCGCGTGACGCCCGCCGTCATGGTGTGGATCAACCGCGTCTCGGGCGCGGTGCTGATCGGCTTCGGGCTGCTTGCGCTGCTCGCGTTCGCCTGATCAGAGCAGGCCGAGCGTCACCGGACCGCCGAGGATCACGGTCGCCGTCACCAGAAGGACGATCGCCGCAAGGCGCTCGACCGGCGACCAGCGCTGCCAATCCCTGCGGAAGCTCTTCAACTCGTGGGCCATAGCCTCACCTCTGCCACAGAACTTACCTTTACTGTGGCCAGTGTACGGAGGAAGCAGTTGACGCATGGTTAACGCCGCGAACAACAAAAGTCTTCCCGCCGAAAATTGCCACAACCGGACCCGACTGCAAGAAAAGCGCAAGAAGGTCTCCGAAAAATCCCGGAAAACTTTCGCGGCCTCGTCGGCGGCACTCCGAAGGCGCCGGGGTGATCCCGCCGCCCGCCCCTCTTTCCACGCGCCGGCGCAAGACCCAGATACCGTCACGGACAAGGCGGGGCGTGTCGTGATGGGCTTGAAGATCGGTCTGGCGCTGGGCAGCGGGGCGGCGCGCGGCTGGGCACACATCGGCGTGCTGCGGGCATTGGACGAACTCGGCATCGAGCCGGACGTGGTGTGCGGCACCTCCATCGGCGCCGCCGTGGGCGCGGCCTACCTGACCGGCCAGCTCGACCCGCTGCAAAGCTGGGCGCAGAACATGGGCCTGCTGGGCATGCTGGGCATCGTCGACCTGACCTTCCGTAAGGGCGGCCTCGTCGCGGCCGAGCGCGTGTTCGAGCGTTTCCGCAACGAGCACACCGACGTCACCATCGAATCCCTGCCCAAGCCCTTCGCCACCGTCGCCACCGATCTGGCGACCGGGCGCGAGATCTGGCTGCGTGACGGGCCGCTACTGGATGCCGTCTGCGCCTCGGCCGCCATGCCCGGCCTGTTCCCGGCGGTGCACAGCGGCCAGCACTGGCTGGTGGACGGGGCGCTGGTCAACCCGGTGCCGGTGTCGCTGTGCCGGGCGCTGGGAGCGGACGTGGTGATCGCCGTCAACCTCAACTCCGAAATGTCCGCCCTGCCCCGCCTGCTGGTCAACGGCGCGCCGGTGCCGCCGGTCGTACAGGAAGCCGTGCCGGACAACCCGCCCGAGGCGCCCCGCGCGCCCCTGAAGGAGCAGATCGGCACGTGGCTCGGCCGCCGGCACAGCGAGCGCGCGCGCTTCCTCGCCAACCAGATCCTGTCGTCGCGCCGGACCGCGCCCAACGTGCTGGAGGTGATGGCCGGCTCCATCGACATCATGCAGGACCGCATCACCCGCTCCCGCCTCGCCGGCGAACCACCGGAGGTGCTGATCGCGCCGCGCCTGGGCCACGTCGGCATCCTGGAATTCGACCGTGCCGCCGAGGTGGTGGAGATCGGCTACCGCACCGCCTCCATCATGCGCCCCAGCATCGAGATGGCGATCCGGCGGGCGTGACCGGGTTGGGAGAAAAAAGAATATTGTTGAGACACGGATACACACGGATAAAAATTTTTTCTCTTCATCCGTGCGCCGGCTCTGCCGGCATCCGTGTGCATCCGTGTCCCTCAATCCTTCCTGGCCTGGCACTCTGACCAAAGCTCTACGCCGCCGGCCAGATCCAGGTCAGCTCGTGTTTGTTGTGGTAGAGGTGGACGACGCGCCCGCCCGGTATCGCCGCGAAGGCGCGGGCGGTCTCGTGGTCCGTCTCGGCCTGGAACTTCAGCGTACAGATGAAGCGTTTGGCCAAGCCGCTGGCCCGCCACACCTCCACCAGCCGCAAGAGGCGCTGCGGGTAGCAGATGACGTCGCAGCACAGCCAGTCCACCGGACCGACGTCCTCCGGCTTCAGGCCGAAGGCGCTTTCCTGGCGGAATTCCACGCGCGGCAGCGCGGCGATGGCGGGGTCGAGCGGCGCCTTGTCGACGCTGACCACCGTGGCGCCCAGCTCGTGCAGCACCCAGGTCCAGCCGCCGGGGCTGGAGCCCAGGTCGATGCAGCGGTCGCCGGGGCCCGGCTGCGCACCCGACAGGGTCAGCGCCTCCCACAGCTTGAGGTAGGCGCGGTTGGGTGGAGCCGTCCTGTTCTCGACGAACGCCACCTCGCCGTGGCGGAACGGGCTGGAACAGCGTGCCGCCGCGATCACCGTGCGCTCGTCCCACAGCGTCCAGGAACCGAACGGTGCGGTGGGCAGCGGCGACGGGAACGGGATCGGCTTGGCCGAGACGTGCGGCAGGTTCTCCTGGATCAGACTGGCGCGCCGGTGATGGCGGATCGACCACAGCGCCCAGTTCCGCTGGATGCCGCGCAACTTCTTCGCGGCGTCCTTGATCGACTCGATGTCGATCTTCACGGGATCGAACCAGACGTTCTGCGCCCACGCCGCCGGCCGCACCGGGCCGGGGGCGAAGACCAGCCGGTCCTGCACGTCGCTCACCTCGCCCAGTTCGGCGACGAGATCGTCGACGAAGCCCTCGGGCGCCAGATAGATGGTTTGTCCAAGCGGTTCCATGGGGTCATGGGGCTACAGCCCCCGGCCAGGGAATGCAAGACGCGACGTGCGCCCAGCCGGCCGCGGACCTCGCCGTGGCGGCGGTGGCGAACCGGCAACGGCACGGCCTGATCGGCGCGTCGTCGGCCGGGCGCGGCGTCCCTCAGGCATTCACAACTCTTCACCGGTCATTCACCGCGGCGGGCAACGCCGTTCATGGGCCCCCGTGATGATCCGCACCACCAGCGGCCGGAGCCCACCGGCCGTCCACATCACGGAAAAAGACCGGGAGACGATTTCGTGCTCAAGAGCTGTACCCGCACCTTCGCCGCCGCTGGCCTCGCCGCCGCGCTGCTGTCCGGCGTTCCGGCGTTCGCCGACAGCCCCCTTCCCAACGTGACCATCCTGGCGACCGGCGGCACCATTGCCGGCACCGGCGCCACGAGCACCACCACGGTCGGCTACACCGCCGCCAAGGTCGGCGTGGAGCGCCTGATCGAGGCCGTGCCCGAGCTGAAGAAGGTCGCCAACGTCAAAGGCGAGCAGGTCTTCCAGATCGCCAGCGAGAACATGACCAACGACCACTGGCTGAAGCTGGCCAAGCGGGTCAACGAGCTGCTGGCGCAGAAGGACGTGGACGGCATCGTCATCACGCACGGCACCGACACCATCGAGGAAACCGCCTACTTCCTCAACCTGACGGTCAAGAGCGTCAAACCGGTGGTCATCGTCGGCGCCATGCGCCCCTCCACCGCCATCAGCGCCGACGGCCCGGTCAACCTGTACAACGCCGTGACCCTGGCCGGCTCGAAGGAAGCCGTGGGCAAGGGCGTGCTGGTGGCGCTGAACGACCAGATCAACGCCGGCCGCGACGTGACCAAGGCCAACACCACCACCGCCGACACCTTCCGCACGCCGGAACTGGGCTTCCTCGGCTACATGCAGGACAACCGGCCGCACTTCTACCGGCAGGTCGTGCGCAAGCACACCACCGAGTCGGAGTTCGACGTCTCCAACCTGGACAGCCTGCCCCAGGTGGACATCGTGTACGGCTACGCCAACAACAACCGCATCGGGCTGGATGCCTTCGTGAAGGCCGGCGCCAAGGGCATCATCCACGCCGGCACGGGCGATGGCAGCCTGTCCAGCGCCATGAAGCCCGGCCTGACCGACGCCCGCAAGCAGGGCGTGGTGATCGTCCGCAGCTCGCGCGTCGGCAACGGCATCCTCGCCCGCAACGGCGAGGCCAACGACGACGAGCTGGATTTCGTGGTCAGCGACACGCTGAACCCGCAGAAGGCCCGCATCCTGCTGATGCTGGCCCTGACCAGGACGACGGACAGCAAGGCCATCCAGAAGATGTTCTACACCTACTGATGCCATGGCGGGCGGCAGGCCGTTGCCCGCCGCCCGCCTTTGCGACGTCCGTGACGGGTGACATGTGGCCCACCCCACAGAAGTAGGGGCTTTCAGTGTTGACAGTCATTCTCATTTGCATTACGTAGGAGAGGCAACGAGGCCGGGGGCTCATTCCTCATGTACGTATGCATCTGCCATCCGATCACCGACAAGCAGATCAAGCGTGTCCTGGACGAAGGCGCGCAGACGACGGCGGCGGTGCTCAAGCGCCTCGATCACAAGATCCAGTGCGGCAAGTGCGTGCCCTACGTCCGCTCCATGGTGCACGAGCACAAGGAAGCGCATCGGGCCGGCGGCTGCACCGGCTGCGGCCAGTGCGGCCGGCACGAGGCCCACGCGCCCGAGCCCGCCAACCAACCCGCCAACCAGGAAGCCCCGGCGACCTACGCCTACGGCGTCGCCGCCGAGTAATCTCCCCTCCCCCCTCAGGCCGCGGCGCGCAGCCGGTCCTCCGCCACGCGGTCGGCCGCGACGTGCGGCGGCACGCCGTCGCGCTCGGCGCGGCCGAACAGCTCCACCAGCGTCCGCTCGATGCGGCCGATGTGCGCGTACGCGGCGGCGCGGTCGTACCCGCCCTCCATGCGCTCGTGCTGCACGTTGATCAGCCCGCCGGCGTTGATGACGTAGTCCGGCGCGTACAGGATGCCGCGCTCGGCCAGACGGTCGCCGTGCCGGTCCTGCGCAAGCTGGTTGTTGGCCGAGCCGGCGACCACCGCCACCCTCAGCCGCTCCACCGTACGGTCGTTGACCACGGCGCCCAGCGCGCAGGGCGCGAAGACGTCCGCCTCCACGTCGTGGATGTTCTCCGGCGCCACCGGCGTGGCGCCGAACTCGCGCGCCGCGCGCTCGACGCTGGCGGCCCGGACGTCGGAGACGTACAGCCGCGCCCCATCCTCGTGCAGGTGACGGCAGAGGTGATAGCCGACGTGCCCCACACCCTGCACGGCGACACGCAGCCCGTCCAGCCGGTTGCGGCGCAGCCGGTGGTTCACCGCCGCGTGGATACCCCGCCACACGCCGTAGGCGGTGGCCGGCGACGGGTCGCCGCCGCCGCTGTCGAGGCCGGAGACATGGCGGGTTTCCTTGCGCACCTCGGCCATGTCAGCGGGCGAGGTGCCGACGTCCTCGGCCACGATGTAGCGGCCGCCCAGCCGCTCGACGGCGCGGCCCAGCGCCCGCATCAGATCCGGCGTCTTGGCGGCCGCCGGGTCGGCCAGCACCACGGTCTTGCCGCCGCCCAGCGGCAGGTCGGCCATGGCCGCCTTGTAGGTCATGCCGCGCGACAGGCGAAGCACGTCGGTCAAGGCCGCCCGCTCGTCCGGATAGTGCCAGTAGCGGCAGCCGCCCAGCGCCGGGCCGCGCCGCGTGTCATGGATGGCGATGATGGCCCTCAGGCCGGTCGCGGCGTCGCTGGCGAAGACGACCTGCTCGTGGTGGTCGAAGCCATCCGCCTCGAAAACGGACATGCGCACCCTCCCTTGGGATACGCGGTCGGCGCCGGCTCGGCGACCGACTGCGACAAAATGTCTTTGCAATAGACGTTTGGTCGGATTGACGATTTTCAATCAATGCGGCAGACAGGGGCACAAGAAGACCAAAAATGGCTTAGAACGCTAAGGACTGGAAACAACCAGCCGCAAGAGGGACGCTTCACGCAATCTCATGACTGCGAAATCCGGGTGGTTTACGCCGGCTGAACCGCGCTCCCCGTATGGATTTTCATTTGGAGACATAGGCGGGATATTTCGCACCGCACCATGGACATGGGCGGGAGAATGACCATCTATGCGCCCAACCGGGAGAGCCGTCGAAACGGCCACCCCCGGGTGCATGAGAAGAGATGCACGACAAGGGAGGAACACCAATGACCGGCCGCAAGCGGCAGGCCTACGACAGCTTTTGCCGCGACCTGCTTCAGCACGCCAGCGACCGCCTGGAACGCCTGCGCTCGTCCGTCGAGCGCCGCGGCGAGGAGGAACGCCTGGACCTCGAACGCGCGCTCGACGAGCTGCGCGGACGCCGCAACCGCCTGATGGCCCGCGTGGAGGCGGCGCGCCAGGCCAGCGACGACGCCTGGCCCTTCGCCCGCGCGCAGGCCGACCAGGCGGTCGGCGACCTCGTCGGCGGCCTGGACGAATTGGAAAACCGGCTGCAGCGTGCGGCGGCGTGACGCTCACGCCGTCGCCAGCAGGCGGGCCAGTTCCACGGCGGTCTTCACGCCCATCTTCTCGAAGACGTGCGCGCGGTGAACCTCCACCGTGCGCATGCTGATGCCCAGGTCGTCGGCGATCACCTTGTTCAGCTTGCCGGCGATCACGAGGTCCATCACCTGCCGCTCGCGCTGCGTCAGCGTGGCCAGCCGCGCCGCGAGCGACGCCTGCCCGGCGTCGCGCGCCCGCTGCTCGGCGTCCAAGGCCAGCGCCTCGATCACCCGGTCGACGAGGTCGTTGTCGTTGAACGGCTTCTCGACGAAGTCGCGCGCCCCCTTCTTCAGCGCCGACACCGCCGCCGGCACGTCGCCGTGCCCGGTCAGGAAGATCACCGGCAGGCGGCAGCCGTGTTCGCGCAGGCGGTCGAACAGCTCCAGCCCGCTCATCCCATCCATGCGGATGTCCAGCAGCAGGCAGCCGGCCATGGATTCGGACCAGACGTCCAGGAACGCCTCGGCGGATTCGTAGGCGGCGGCCGGCACCTCGCGCGAGGTGAACAGCCAATGCAGCGCGTCGCGGATCGCCTCGTCGTCGTCGACGATGTGCACCTGCCCCATCATCCTCGCCCCCCGTCCGTCATGGCGCCACCGGCAGTGTGAACAGGAAGGTGGTGCCGCCGCCCGGGTTGCCTTCGTACCACAGGCGGCCCTTGTGGTGCTCGACGATGGACCGGCAGATGTTCAGCCCCATGCCCATGCCTTCCGTCTTGGTGGTGAAGAAGGGGGAGAACAGCTTCTCCGCGACCTCGGGCGCGATGCCGCAACCGCGGTCGCGGATGCGTGTCGTCACCAGATCCTCGTGCACCTCGACCGCCACGCCCAGTTCGCGCGACTCGCGCGGGGCGTGGGCCATCGCCTCGATGGCGTTGCGCATGAGGTTCAGCAGCACCTGCTGCACCAGGATGCGGTCGGCCAGCACCGGCGGGGTGCCTCCGGGGCCGTCGATATCGCCCTGCACGGTGATGCGCACGCCGTGCTTGCGCGCGTCGGAGGCCAGCAGCGCCACGCTGTCCTCAATGATCGCCGTCAGGTTCACCGCCGCCACGTTGGGCTCGCGCTTGCGCACGAAGTCGTGCACGCGGCGGATGATCTGCCCGGCGCGACGGGCCTGGTTGGCCAGCTTCTCCAGGGGCGGGGCCAGTTCGGCGGCGCTGCACGGGCCGGCGTGCAGGCGGTTGAGGCAGCCGGTGGAGTAGCTGGCGATGGCCGACAGCGGCTGGTTCAGCTCGTGCGCCAGGGTCGACGCCATTTCGCCCATGGTGATCAGGCGGGCGGTCTGCTGCAGCCGCTCCTGCTGCTGGCGGGCGAGGTCGGCGGCCCGCTTGCGCTCGGTGATGTCGAGGACGGAGGCCATCCAGCCGGCCTGCCGCCCGCCCGCGTCGATCAGCGGCGCCTCGTACACCAGCGCGTCGAAACGCTCTCCGTCGCGCCGCATGAAGCGCAACTCGAATCCCTCCGGCGGCGCCCGGCCGGCCATCACGGAGCGAAACACGTCCTCGCACCGCCCCATCTCTTCGGGTGGCCAATAGGGCATGGGCGGCCCGCGGCCGATCAGCTCCTCCGCCGGCCAGCCAACCATGCGGCAGAAGGCCGGGTTCACGTAGGTGATGCGCCCCTCCAGGTCGCGGGCCCGCATGCCGGCGGTCAGCGAGTCCTCCATGGCCTTGCGGAACGCATGCTCCTGGCGCAGCGCCCGCTCCGCCTTCACGCGGCCGCGGATGTGCCGGCGCACCGCCCACAGGCTCCACAGCGCCGAGGCGGTCAGCGCGAAAATGGCGGCGACCAGGATGTTGCGCGTGACGTTGCTGTCGGTCTGGTAGACGGTCGCGACCAGCGTCAGCCCGCGCCCCGGCGGGTCGAAGGCCAGCGTGTGGCTGCGCCGCGGCTCCGCCACAGCGAGGTGCGACTTGGCGCCCAGCAACGTGCCGTCGGCGTTGAGGATCTCGAGCTGGTAGCGTTGCGCGAACCACCAGGGCACGTGGTTGGCGAGGATCGCGTCGATGGAGAAGACGCCGACCAGCGCCCCGACGAAGCCGCGCGCGCCGAACACCGGGATCACCACGTCGAAGCCGGAGCCGGACTGCGGCAGCCGGTAGGGTGCGCCGTAGACGCGGCGGCCGAGCGAGCGCGCGACCTTGAAGGCCTCGCCGCGCGGCGTGGCGCCATTGCCTTCGCCCGCCACCGGCGGCATGGCGGCGACCGTCCGCCCGTCAGCGTCGATCCACAGGATCTGCTCGATCGCCGGGTTGGTGGTGACGACGTGGCGCGTCACCGGCGCCAGGGCCAGCGCGTCACCGCCCTCGCGCCCCAGCGTCTCGGCCAGATGCTCCAGTTTGTCGACGTCGGAAGCGAGCTGGAAGCGCAGGTTCTGCTCGACCCACAGGATGTCCTTGATGAGGGCGTGCGCCTCCTCCTCCCGCTCGTTGCGGTCGAGCACCCAGAGGAAGACGCCCAGCAGCACGACGACCAGCGCCATCGCCACGATGGGCATGGCGTGCACGGCCCCGCGATTGCCCCATCCGCGCGTTCCCAGACCGGGCGTTCCCAGACCAAGCGTTCCCAAGCCGAGTTTCAAGGCCACACCGTTCCTTGGATTGTCCGGTTGTTCTCACGCGTCCAAGGGTGCCGTGGAGTGCTGGCCGCCGGCCATTCCCGCACCATCGTTGCTGTACCTGCGGATTTCCACAATAGCCGGCGCGCGGATTTTTCAGAAGTATGGCCGTCGCGTCGAATGATAACAATCTGGAGGAGTTCCCCCATGAAGCTGACGAAACTTCTGTGCGCCGCCGCGATCGGCTGCCTGATGGCATCCCCGGCCCTGGCGCAGAACCAGATCGTCATCAAGTTCAGCCACGTCGTGGCCCCCGAAACGCCGAAGGGCAAGGGTGCGGAAAAGTTCAAGGAGCTGGCCGAGGCACGCACCGGCGGCAAGGTCAAGGTCGAGGTCTACCCCAACAGCCAGCTCTACAAGGACAAGGAAGAGCTGGAGGCGCTGCAGCTCGGCGCCGTGCAGATGCTCGCCCCGTCGCTGGCCAAGTTCGGCCCGCTGGGTGCGAAGGAATTCGAGGTCTTCGACCTGCCGTACATCTTCCCGTCCAAGGACGTGCTGGTGAAGATCACCACCGGCCCGGTCGGCAAGCAGCTCTTCCAGAAGCTGGAATCCAAGGGCATCGTCGGCCTCGCGTACTGGGACAACGGCTTCAAGATCCTCAGCGCCAACAAGCCGCTGATCAAGCCGGAGGATGTCAAGGGCCTGAAGATGCGCATCCAGTCCTCGAAGGTGCTGGAAGCGCAGATGCGCGCGCTGAACGCCCTGCCGCAGGTCATGGCCTTCTCGGAAGTGTACCAGGCGCTGCAGACCGGCGTCGTGGACGGCACCGAGAACCCGCCGTCCAACATGTACACCCAGAAGATGCATGAGGTGCAGAAGCACGCCACGCTCACCAACCACGGCTATCTCGGCTATGCGGTGATCGTGAACAAGAAGTTCTGGGACGGCCTGCCGGGCGACATCCGCACGCAGCTCGAAGGCGCGATGAAGGAGGCGACCGAGTACGCCAACGCCATCGCCCAGAACGAAAACGACACGGCCTTGGCGCAGATGAAGGCGTCGGGCAAGACGCAGTTCCACGAGCCCACCAAGGAAGAGCTGGCCGCGTGGCGCAAGGCCATGCTGCCGGTGCACAAGGACGTGGAATCGCGCGTCGGCAAGGACCTGATCCAGTCCATCTACAAGGAAGCCGAAGCCGCTGGCTTCAAGATGTAAGCCACGGAAGGCGCCGCAGGTTGGGTTGAGGCGGAGCCGAAAACCCAACGTCCTCGCAGTGCGAACGACGTTGGGTTTTCGCTGATGCTCAACCCGGCCTACGCCTGCCTTCCGCCATGCGCCGGGGACCGCCATGCTGCTCAAACTGCTCGACCGGCTCGAGGAGGTGCTGATCGCCTTCCTCATCGGCGCGGCGACGCTGATCATCTTCGCCGCCGTCGCGCACCGCTACGCCTCCGGCGTGCCGGTGCTTCAGGACTACATCCTGCACTGGAACTTCTCCTGGGCTCAGGAGCTCTGCATCTACATGTTCGTGTGGATGGCCAAGTTCGGCGCCGCCTACGGCGTGCGCACGGGCATCCACGTCGGCGTGGACGTCGTCATCAACCGGCTGGAGTCGCGCAACCGCGGCAAGTTCATCATCTTCGGCCTGCTGGCCGGCGCGCTGTTCACCGGCGTGGTCGGCACGCTGGGCGCCAACTTCGTCTGGCACATCGCGCAGACCGAACAGACCTCGGCCGACCTCGAATGGCCGATGTGGATGATCTATCTGGCGATCCCCGTGGGCTCCTACCTGATGTGCTTCCGCTTCCTGCAGGTCACGTGGCTGTTCGCCCGCACCGGGGAACTGCCGCACCACGACCACGGCCACGTCGAAGGCCTGGAGGAGGACCTGACCGATCCGCAGCGCGAGGCGCAGGACGTCAACTGGTACGAGATGGACGACAACCTGCACCCGCACGACATCGCTCACCACGAGGGCGGCAAGCCCCGCAACCGCATCAACGAGCCGAAGGAGAACGACCGATGAATGCCGCCATCATCTTCGGTCTGCTGCTCGCGCTGATGCTGACGGGCATGCCGATCTCGATCTCGCTTGGCCTCACGGTGCTGACGTTCCTGTTCACCATGACCGAGGTGCCGATCGAGGCGGTGGCGCTCAAGCTGTTCACCGGCATCGAGAAGTTCGAGATCATGGCGATCCCGTTCTTCATCCTGGCCGGCAACTTCCTGACGCACGGCGGCGTGGCGCGCCGCATGATCAACTTCGCCACGTCCATGGTCGGGCACTGGCACGGCGGCCTGGGCCTTGCCGGCGTGGTGGGCTGCGCGCTGTTCGCGGCCGTCTCGGGCTCCAGTCCGGCCACCGTGGTCGCCATCGGCTCCATCGTGCTGCCGGCCATGGTCCGCCAGGGCTTCCCGCGCCAGTTCGGCGCCGGCGTCATCACCACCTCGGGCGCGCTGGGCATCCTGATCCCGCCGTCCATCGTCATGGTGATGTACGCGGTGGCGACCAGCGGCAGCCAGCAGTCGGCCTCGGTCGGCCAGTTGTTCATCGCCGGCGTGGTCCCGGGCCTGATCCTGGCCTTCCTGCTCGGCCTCACCACGTGGTACCGGGCCTGGAAGAACGGCTACCCGCGCCTGCCCAAGGCCAGCCTGGCCGAACGGTTCCGCACGTTCCGCGAGGCGATCTGGGGCCTGCTGCTGATCATCATCGTCATCGGCGGCATCTATTCGGGCATCTTCACGCCGACGGAAGCGGCGGCCATGAGCGCCGTCTACGCCTTCATCGTCGCCGTGTTCGTCTACAAGGACATGCCGCTGAAGGGCGTGCCGAACGTGCTGCTGTCGTCGGCCAACATGTCGGCGATGCTGCTCTACATCATCACGAACGCGGTGCTGTTCTCCTTCGTCCTGACGTCGGAAAACATCCCGCAGGCCATCGCCGACTGGATCGTCGCGCAGGGGCTGGGCGTCATCGCCTTCCTGCTGGTGACCAACGTCCTGCTGCTGGCCGCCGGCAACTTCATGGAACCGTCGTCGATCGTCCTGATCATGGCGCCCATCCTGTTCCCGGTCGCCATCAAGCTGGGCATCGACCCGGTTCACTTCGGCATCATGATGGTGGTGAACATGGAGGTCGGCATGTGCCACCCGCCCGTGGGCCTCAACCTGTACGTGGCGAGCGGCATCACCAAGATGGGCATCACCGAGCTGACCGTGGCCGTCTGGCCGTGGCTGCTGACGATGCTGCTTTTCCTGGTGGCCGTCACCTACATCCCGGCCTTGTCGCTGTGGCTGCCGCGCATGCTCGGCGTCATGTAAGGCGTCGCCGGCACGAAGGAACGGGGGGCCGCCAGGAAACCGGCGGCCCTTCTCTTTTGGGGTGCCTCTCCCCTATGCTGCCGCGCGCCATGACGAACACCCCCGCCAACCCCGTGCAGGACCTGCTCGACCGCGCGCTCGATCGGCATCGGGCCGGTGCCTGGGCCGAGGCGGAGGCGCTGTACCGGCGCGCCGTCGCGGTGGCGCCCGCGCACGCCGGGCTCCTCTTCAACCTCGGCGCGGTGCGCGAAGCGGCGGGCGACGCCGAAGCCGCCGCGATGGCCTACGCCCGCGCCACCCGGAGCGCGCCGGACAACGCCTCGGCATGGTTCAACCTGGGCAACGCGCGCCGTTCACTTGGCCGGCGCGATGGCGCCATCGCGGCCTACACCCGCGCGCTGGTCGCCAAGCCCGACCATCCCGGCGCGCTGGGCAGCCTGGGCGACCGTCTGCTCGACATCGACCGCCCGGCGTCGGCCGAGCCGTGGCTGCTGCGCGCGGTGGCGCTGAAGCCCGACGTGGCGGGCGTCCACCACGCGCTGGGCTGGGCGCGGCAGCGGTTGGGCCGGGTCGCGGCGGCGGTGGCGCCGCTGCGCACCGCGCTCGCCATCGATCCCAGGCTGCTGGCCGCGTCGGAGAAGCTGGCCGAGTGCCGGTGCCTGCTGGGCGACGACGCCGCCGGAGCCCGGCAGTTCTGGCGCTACCAGAGCGCCGACGGCCCCTGGCTGCGCAAGCTGCGCATCCCCTCCCCCACCCGCACCCTCCGGCCGGGCGAAGCGCTGCACCTCGTCGCCGATTCCGGGTTCGGCGACACCTTCCAGTTCGTCCGCTACGCCCGCTGGTTCGCCGAACGCGGCCACCGCGTGACGGTGGAGGCGCAAGCACCGCTGCTGCGCGTGCTGGCCAGCTGTGCCGGCATCGACGCGGCGATCCCCACGGGCGGCGAGCGCCCCGGCGGCGCCACCGCCGTGCCGCTGCACAGCCTGATGCATCTGGCCGGCGCGTCGCCGGCGGACCTCGGCCGGTTGACCCCCTACCTCACCGCCGATCCCACGCTGGTGGAGGCGTGGTCGGCGCGGCTGGGCGGGGGCTTGCGCGTCGGCATCGTCTGGGCAGGGGCGCCGGATGGGTCGGCGAACCACGGCCGCTCGCCGCGGCTGGCGCCCATGCGGCCGCTGCTCGACATGGAGGGCGTTCGCTTCTTCGGCCTGCAGCTCGGCGACGGCCGGCGCGACCTGGAGGGCGCGTCGCTGCCACAGACCTTCACCGACCTCGGCCCTGCGATCACCGATTTCGCCGACACCGCCGCGATCCTCGCCGCCCTTGACCTGCTCGTCACCTCCGACACCGGCGTCGCGCATCTGGCCGGTGCCCTGGGCCGCCCCGCGTGGGTGCTGCTGCCCTGCGTGCCGGCGTGGCGTTGGGGCCTCTCCGGCACGGCGAGCGCTTGGTACCCGACGCTGCGCCTCTACCGCCAGCCGGCACCGGGCGACTGGGCGACGCCCGTCCGGCGGATGCGGGCCGACCTCGCGGCGCTCGTCACGAATGCCCCAGCCCAACGGTAGGATGGACGAACGGCCCGGCCTCGCCGTACTCTGCCGCCCTGCTTCGAGGAGACCCGCCGTGGCCGAGTACGTCCCGTCCGCCTGTCCGCACGATTGCCCGAGCACCTGCGCGCTGGAGGTCGAGCGCCTTGCCCCGGATCGCATCGGCAAGGTGCGCGGTGCGGCCGACAACACCTACACGGCCGGCGTCATCTGCGCCAAGGTCGCCCGCTACGCCGAGCGGCTGCACCACCCGGAACGGCTGACCACGCCGCTGCTGCGCACCGGCCCCAAGGGTTCCGGCCAGTGGACGGCCATCTCCTGGGACGACGCGCTCGACCGCGTGGCCGAGGCGTTCCTGGACGCCGAGCGGCGGCTGGGGCCGGAATCGGTGTTCCCCCTCTTCTACGCCGGCACCATGGGGCTGGTGCAGCGCGGTTCGATCCAGCGGCTGCGCCACGCCAAGGGCTACGCGCGGCAGATCTCCACCATCTGCGACACGCCGGCCAACATGGGCTGGATGGCGGGCCACGGCGACATCCGCGGGGCCGACCCGCGCGAGATGGCGGAAAGCGACCTGATCGTCAACTGGGGCGGCAACCCGGTGGCGACGCAGGTCAACGTGATGACGCACGTCTCCCGCGCCCGCAAGGCGCGCGGCGCCAAGCTGGTCACCATCGACCCGTACCGCACGGGCACCGCCGACGTATCGGACGTGCACCTGATGCTCAAGCCCGGCACCGACGGCGCGCTGGCCTGCGCGGTGATGCACGTGCTGTTCAAGGAAGGATACGCCGACCGCGCCTACCTCGCCCGCTTCGCCGCCGGAGTGGAGCGGCTGGAGGCGCACCTGGAGAGCCGCACGCCGGAATGGGCGGCCGGCATCACGGGCCTGAGCGTCGACGAGATCGTCGGCTTCGCGCAGCTGTACGGGCAGACGAAGCGCAGCTACCTGCGCCTCGGCTACGGCTTCACGCGCATGCGCAACGGGGCGGCGCAGATGCACGCGGCCTCCTGCCTGCCGGTGATCACGGGTGCCTGGCAGCACAAAGGGGGCGGCGCTCTGTACTGCTCCAGCGGCATCTACCGCATCGACCGCACGCTGGCGGAGGGGCTGGACGTCCGCAAGCCGGGCATCCGCGGCTTCGACCAGTCGCGCCTGGGCGCGGTGCTGACCGGCGAGGACCTTCAGGGCGGCCCGCCGGTCACCGCCATGCTGGTGCAGAACCACAACCCGGCCTCCGTCGCCCCGGACCTGGGGCGCGTGCACGCCGGCCTGATGCGCGACGATCTGTTCGTCGCCGTGCACGACGCCTTCCTGACCGACACGGCGAAGCTGGCCGACATCGTCCTGCCGGCCACGCTGTTCCTGGAGCACGACGACATCTACCGCGGTGGCGGCCAGAGCCACATCCTGATCGGCCGCAAGGTGGTCGAGGGGCCCGGCGAGGCGCGCGAGAACACTTGGGTGAACGCCGAGATCGCCCGGCGCGTCGGCGCCGAGCATCCTGGCTTCGCCATGACGGCGTGGGAGATCATCGACGCCATGCTGAAGGCCTCCGGCCTGCCGGACGCCGAGACGCTGCACGCCAACCGCTGGCACGACGCCCAGCCGGACTTCGAGACCTCGCACTTCCTCAAGGGCTTCGACTTCCCCGACAGCCGCTTCCGCTTCGCGCCGGACTGGGCGGATCTCGGCGACTACGGCGGCCTGCCGGAGCTGCCCGACCACATGCCGCCGGGCGGCCTTCCGGACGCGGATCACCCGTTCCGCCTCGTCACCGCGCCGGCGCGCCAGTTCCTCAACTCCAGCTTCACGGAGATGCCCACCGGCGTCGCGCGCGAGCAGCGTCCGACGGCGCTGCTGCACCCCGACGATTGCGCCGCCCTCGGCGTGGCGGACGGCGCGCCCGTGCGGCTCGGCAACCGCCAGGGTTCGGTGGTGGTGCACGCCCGGCCCTTCGCCGGGCTTCAGCGCGGCGTGGTGGTGGTGGAAGGCGTCTGGCCGAACGCCGCGTTCGTGGAGGGCATGGGCATCAACGTGCTGACCTCCGCCAACCCGATTCCGCCGGCCGGCGGCGCGGCGTTCCACGACACCGCCGTGTGGGTGCGGGCGGCGTAGGGCCCTACTCCGCCTCGACGCACACCGTGTTCCGCCCCGTCCGCTTGGCGGTGTAGAGGGCGGCGTCGGCGCGGCGGATGAGGTCGGCCAACGGCTCGCCCGGGCGGTACTGGGCGGCGCCGATCGACAGCGTCACCGTGCCGTAGGAGGCGTTGCGCGTCTTGTTGACGATCTGGCGCGACCCCACCGTCGTGCGGATCTGCTCGGCCACCTTGGCGGCGTTGTCGAGCGAGGTGTGCGGCAGGATGATGGAGAACTCCTCGCCGCCGTAGCGGGCCGCCGTGTCGCGGCCCTTGATGCACTCCGTCAGCACCTTGGCGACGAGGCGCAGCACGTGGTCGCCCACCAGATGGCCGTGCGTGTCGTTGAAAGTCTTGAAATGGTCGATGTCGACCATCAGCAGTGCCAGCGGCAGGTTGTCGCGGGCGGACTCCTGCGACGCCTCGTTCAGCGTCTTGTCGAAGGCCTTGCGGTTGGCGATGCCGGTCAGCCCGTCGGTCATCGCCTCGCGCCGCGCCGTGTCCAGGCTGACGCGCATTTCGGCCAGTTGCTGGCTGGAATCGAGGAGCTGGGACTGCAGCCGCGTCTGCCGGTCGACGATCGCCGTCGTCTCCGCGGCGATGGCGGCCACCATGGCGCGGAGGTCGCCCATGGACATGGGCTGCTCCAGCTCCCCCTGGAAGCCGGCCAGCGCGTTGCCATAGCGGTTCGTCTCGGTGCCGACGGCGTTCAGCAGGTCCAGGATCTTGGCCAGCGCCGAGCGGGCCCGCTCGCTGGTCTCGCGGATCGCCTGCGCCTCGGCGTCGAGCGTGAAGAAGCGCTTGAACAGCTCGTCGCAATGGGCCTGGGTCAATGCGCCGCTGTCGCGCAGCGCAATGTCGATGGCGCGCGTCAGGTCCGGCAGCGAGCCGCTGTGGTACGCGTACCAGAGGGTGAAGTTCTCCGGGTTGGGGGGCAGTTCCTCGGCCCGCATGCGGTCCATCGCGCGCCGCGCCAGTTCGCCCGCCCGCTCGAAATCGTCACTGTAGGCCAAAACCGTCACCCCTGCCGCCCGCCTTCGCGCACCCTATCCAGGCAATCAGGCGTGCGGCAAGTGTCCTTTACGGGCCGGGCAATCGGTCGCATTCACCTCGATTGCATCCGTTCCGACCGCGGCCGGTAAAGCCCGACAGTGCCTTGCGCGGCAAGGGGCGAGAGGGTGACGCGGACGACGCCTTCAGGCGCCGGCCGTATCAGTTGCACTGGCCGACGGAGCTGTCGGCGCAGACCCGCTTGCCGTCGATCCAGGTGGCGCCCGACAGGTCGGCGTGGCGGAAGTCGGCGCCGTTCAACTGGGCGCCGGTGAAGTCGGCGTTCTTCAGCGTGGCGTTGACCAGCTTGGCGTTGCGCAGGTCGGCCTCGCGGAACGAGGCCCCGGTCAGGTCGGCGCGGGTGAAGTCCGCCTCGATCAGCCGCGCGCCGTCCATCTTCGCCCCCGGCATGGTGGCGCTGTTGAACTTGGCGCGGTAGGCGTCGGCCCTGGCGAAGGTGGCATCCTTCAGCGTCGCGCGCACGAAGGTGGCGTCGCGCAGTTCGGCTTCGGTGAGATTGACGCCGGTCAGTTCGCGTCCGTCGAAGTAGCAGCGGCGCCAGTTGACCTTGGGCTGAGGCGGATCGGTGCACTCCGCCGCGGCCGGCAGCGTGGCAAGCACGACCGACAGGGCGAAGGCGGCGATGGATGACGTCTTCATCCGCTCACAGATAGGGCACCGCCCGCCGATTGCCAAATGCAAAAGCAGTTCGCCTCAGACGGACGGACGCAGCGCCCCCACCGCCCTCCCCGCCTGCGGCGGGCGCGGCAGTGCGGCGTGCGCCGCCGCCGCCGCGTCCAGCGCCGCGCGGATCGCATCAGGGAACGGCGCGCTGCGGCGGTCGGCAAGGTCGACGTGCACCAGCATGAACTCGGCCGTGGCGGCGAGGAAGCCGTCTTCGCCGTGGAACATCTCGTGGAACAGGTGCAACCGCTTGTCGTCCACGCGGAGGATGCGCGAGGCGAAGCGCAGCGGGTCGCCCGCCGTCACCTCCCGCGCGTAGGTCAGGTGCGCCTCGACCACGAACAGCGAGCGCGACTCAGCCTCCACATAGGACTTGCCGATGCCGAAGTGGTCGAACACGGCGTCGGTGGCATGGTCGAAGGCCAGCAGGTAGTAGGCCACGTTCATGTGGCCGTTGTAGTCGATCCACTCCGGGCGGACCGTGTCGCGGTGGAGTTCGAGGGGGGCGGCGTTCGTCATGCCGCCCACGATACGGAACGCCGCCGCCGTTGGGAAGCCGGACATTCCGCCCGCCGCCTCACACAGCCTTCACCTGCGTGATGAAGCTGGAGACCTGCCGGCGCAGGTGCTCGGCGTGGGCCGACAGGCCGTCGGCCGCGCTCAGCACGTTCTGCGCCATGGTCCCGGTCTCGGCCGAGCGCGTGCCGACGGACGCGGCGCTCTGCGACACCTCCTGCGTTCCGCTGGCCGCCTGCTGGACGTTGCGGCTGATCTCGCCGGTGGCGGCGTTCTGCTGGTCGACGGCGGTGGCGGTGGCGGTAATGGTCTCCTCGATCTCCTGCACCCCGCGGCCCACCTCGGCGATGGCGTGCACCGCCTGCTGGGTGGCGCCCTGGATCTCGCCGACGTAGGCGGTGATGTCCTCGGTCGCCTTGGCCGTCTGGTTGGCGAGGTGCTTCACCTCGCTCGCCACCACGGCGAAGCCCTTGCCGGCCTCGCCCGCGCGGGCCGCCTCGATGGTGGCGTTCAGCGCCAGCAGGTTGGTCTGCGAGGCGATGTCCTGGATCAGGTGGACGATCTCGCCCACCCGCTTGGCGGCGGCGTCCAGGCCGGCGATCGTCCGCGTCGCCTGCTCCACCTCCTTCACCGCCGTCTCGGCGCGGGTGGAGGACAGGTTCATCTGCCGGCCGATCTCGGCGATGGAACTCGACAGCTCCTCGGCCGCGGTGGCGACGGCCTGCACGTTGCCCGACGCCTCCTCCGACGCGGCGGCGACGGCGACCACCTGTTCGCTGGTGGTGCGGGCGATGGCGGTGAGGGTCTCGGCGTTGGCCTTCAGGCCGCCCGCATCCCCGGCCAACTGGGTGGCGATGTGCTCGATCTCGCGGTCGAAGGCGTCGACGATGCGCTCCAGCTCATTGGCACGCTTCAGCCGCGCTTCCTGCGCCGTGCGCTGTCCGGCGGCGAGATTGTCGGCGTGCGCCAGCCCGTCGCGACACTTCTCCACCGCGCGGGCCATGGCGCCGATCTCGTCCAGCCGGTCGGTGCCGCCGACGTCGAAGGCGCGCTCGCCACGGTCCAGCCGCTCCAGCGACGCCTTCAGCCCGCCCAGCGGCCGGGTGATGCTGCGCGCCACGACGACCGCCCACACGGTGAGCACGACGAACAGCAGGATCACGCCGGCCAGCACCATCTGCAACTCGGTGGTGGCGCGCGTGCGCTCGGCATCCGCCAGGGCCAGCAGGTCGGCGGCGAAGCGCTCCTCCACCACGCGGAGCAGGTCGATCTGTTTGGTGATCGTGTCGAACCAGCCGGGACCGGTGATGCCGGCGAGGTCGCCGCCGTAGCCGCCGGCGGTGCCGACCGCGCGCATGCGCCGCACCTCGTCGACCGCGGCACCCGACACGGTGCCCTCCAGGACGCGCGCCTGCTCCGCCGTGAGGCGCGATTTCAGCGCGGTCATCAGCGCCTCGTACTCGCCGGTCAGCAGGACGAAGCGCTCGTGCACGTCGGGGGTGAACTTGCCGGACCGGAAGCCGGCGGCGCCGGTCGCGCGCTGCTGCCCCAGCCGCTCCTTGGCTTCCGTCAGCGCCAGCAGGGTGCCGGCCGCCGCCGCCTGATCGGGGCGCGTCGCCAGCGTCGGCACGCGCGCCGCCGCGTCGAGGATCAGGCGGATCTGCGCGGTGTAGCGCCGCACGGCCTCCAGCGGCTTGACCCGCAGACCCGTGACCTCGTCGCGCAACGCCGTGACGCCGCCCACCGCCGTCTGCGCCTCGCTCGCCAGCGCCAGCAGCCGCGCGTCGCCGGCCAGCGAGCGGAACACCCCGCGCAGCGCCTCCGCCTGTTCGCTGGACTTGGCGCGCTGCGTCTCCAGGCGCTCGCCGTCGGCCGCCGCCCCGCCGCCGGCCAGGAAGTTGGACGACAGCCCGCGCTCCTTCTGGAGTTCGTGGACCAGCGCGGTCATGGTGATGGTGGCGCGCGTCATGTCCTTCATGCGCTCCGCCTCGCGGCCGAGCGTGACTTCCGGCCAGACGACGCGCACGGACAGGATCAGCAACCCGACAATGGGGGGCAGCAAAGCCAGGGCCAGCTTGTGCGACACCTTGACCCGGCCGAGCAGCCGGTCGGCCACCCCGAGAACCGCATTCATCACCTGTCTCCCACGGACCGCACGGGCGCACACAACCAGCCCGCGCGTTGCTGGTCAGGCCGATAGTCGTAATACGACAAGCTTGAAAACGTCTTAAGGCCGATGCGCAAGCGTTGAGCAGTTGCGTGCGCGGCGGGCATCAGCCCAGGCCGAGGAAGCACACCACCTCGTCCCGCACCGCCTCGATCTCGGCAAGCCACGGCCATGGGATGCCTCCGCCGCCACTACAACACAGCGGCGGCGGAGGCGAGCCCGTCACGCGCTGCCCCTTACACGCTGAAGTACTTCGCCCGCGGGTGGTGCACGACGATGGCGGACGTGCTCTGCTCCGGATCGAGCTGGTGCTCGTCGGTCAGCGACACGCCGATGCGGCCAGCGTCCAGCAGGCGCAGCAGTTGCACCTGATCCTCCAGGTTCGGGCAGGCCGGGTAGCCGAAGCTGTAGCGCGAGCCGTGGTAGCCCTGCTGGAGCAGCTTGTCCTTGTCGCGCGCGTCCTCCGCGCCGAAGCCCAACTCCGCGCGGATGCGGGCGTGCACATACTCGGCCATCGCCTCAGCCATCTCCACCGAGATGCCGTGCAGGTACAGGTAGTCCTGGTAGCGGTTCTCCTCGAACCACTGGCGCGCCACTTCGGACGCGTGCTGGCCCATGGTGACGACCTGCAGGCCGATCACGTCGCGTTCCGCGTCGTTCACGTCGCGGAAGAAGTCGGCGATGCACTCGCCATCCTCCTTGGCCTGACGCGGCAGGGTGAAGCGCGCGGCCTCGGTGTGGCCGTCCTCCTCGAACAGGATCAGGTCGTTGCCGTCCGCCGCCGCTTTCCAATAGCCGTAGACGGCCTGCGGGCGCAGGATCTCCTCCTTGGCGCACTGGGTCAGCAGGCGGTCGAGGATGGGGCGCAGCTCCTTCTTCGACCACTCCATGAACTCGCCCAGCGTGCGGCCGTCCTTCCGGTAGCCCCAGTGGAGCTGGTAGACCATGCGCTCGTTGAGGTAGGTGACCAGCGTCTTCAGCGGCACGTACTCGATGACCTTCGGCCCCCAGAACGGCGGCGGCGGCACGGCCACGCCTTCGCCCAGGCGGGCGCGGCGGGCGCGCACGGCGTCCTTGTCCACCGGGCCGGTGGCGGCGTCCGTGGCGCGGCCCAGCGTGCGGCGGCGGTTCACCGGCCGCCCCTGACGCTTCACCCGCTGGAGAGCGAGCTGGTTGTCGAAGGTGCCGGACACCACCTGATCCATCAGCGTCAGCCCGTCGAAGGCGTCACCCGCGTAGGCGACGCGGCCGGAGCCGTAGGAGTTGGCGCAGTCCTCCTC
Organism: Azospirillum sp.; assembly: GCA_035629155.1. Lineage (GTDB taxonomy): Bacteria > Pseudomonadota > Alphaproteobacteria > Azospirillales > Azospirillaceae > Azospirillum. The sequence goes on from DASPIO010000050.1 coordinate 24,409, forward strand.
CACATAGGCGCGGGTCAGCGCGGCGCCGCCCAGCAGGACGGGCACCTCCAGCCCCTCGCGCGTCATCTCCTCCAGGTTCTCGCGCATGACGACGGTGGACTTCACCAGCAGGCCGGACATGCCGATGGCGTCGGCCTTGTGCTCCTTGGCGGCCTGGATGATGGCGCCGACCGGCTGCTTGATGCCGAGGTTGACGACCTTGTAGCCGTTGTTGGTGAGGATGATGTCGACGAGGTTCTTGCCGATGTCGTGCACGTCGCCCTTCACGGTGGCGAGCACCATCGTGCCCTTCTGCTGGCCCTCCACCTTCTCCATCAACGGTTCCAGGAAGGCGACGGCGGCCTTCATGGTCTCCGCCGACTGGAGCACGAAGGGCAGTTGCATCTTGCCCGCGCCGAACAGCTCGCCCACCACCTTCATGCCGTCCAGCAGGAAGGTGTTGATGATGTCCAGCGGCGCGTATTTCTCCAGCGCCGCCTTCAGGTCGTCCTCCAGGCCGGTGCGGTCGCCGTCGACGATGCGCTGCTTCAGGCACTCCTCGATGGTCTCCGGGCGCGTCTTCTTCTTGGCGTCGGCGGCCTTGCGGCCCTCGAACAGGGCGATGAAGGCTTGCAGGGGATCATACCCCTCGGCGCGGCGGTCGAAGATCAGATCCTCGGCAACCTTCACCTCCTGCTCGGGGATCAGGTGCAGCGGCATGATCTTGGACACGTGCACGATGGCGCCGGTCATGCCGCGCTTCACCGCGTGGTCCAGGAACACCGAGTTCAGCACGTGCCGCGCCGCCGCGTTCAGGCCGAACGA
>DASPIO010000051.1:0-29107 GCA_035629155.1 Azospirillum sp.
AAGGCTTGGCAGAGGCCAAGGCTTTCGCTATATAGCCGCCCACACGCTGATCCGGCGTGGCGCAGCGGTAGCGCAGCGGACTGTTAATCCGTTGGTCGTAGGTTCGAATCCTACCGCCGGAGCCAATTCGAAAAAGGCCAGGTCCTCACGGACTTGGCCTTTTTTCATGCTCCCTATGGCGTTCGCCCGTCCCACTAAAGAGAATCGGGGCACGGCCTCCTGGCCGAATGCGTCGCGGCGCTGATTTCCCATATACTTCAACGAGGTGCTCGCCCCGATCGGAGCATGATGGAACAGCGGGAGGCGGCCGTGTACGTGGAAGAGGATCCAGGTGGACCGGAGGCCGACGGCTGGGTGGGGGCCGCTGTGCTCGTCGTGGTCGTGTCGGCAGCGGCCGTGGCGCTGATGAGCCTGAACTGGAGCGGCGCCGCCGGTTCGGATCAGCTCTACCGGTCGGACGCCACGCGCCCGCTCGTCATGGTGCCGCTGCCGCGATAGGCCCGTTCAGTTCGCAAAATCGTCGTAGATCGTCCGATCCTCGGATTCGGACGGCGCCGGAGCTTCGCCGACGTCGCGCTTCCATTCGCCGCACCAGTCGGTGGACAAGGTGATCGGGAAGCGTCCGTCCGGCGCGCGCGAGGTCACCACGGGCGGAAAGCGCCGGCAGATGCCCTTGGGCCCGCGCTGGCGCAACCCCTGCCCTTCCCAGAACCGGCAGGTGTAGCAGGAATCGGGTCGCTTCATGGCGGTGGGGCTCGCGTCCGGTTGGCGTCAGGAGCCGCCATTGTCGGCAAGCCGGCCGGCCGCGTCGATGAAGAAATGCACGTCACAGCGGCCCTTGCGGGTCCGACGGCGGCTTGCCGACCTTCATTTCGTTGGAGCAGCGCACGTAGTATTCCTTGATCTCGGCATCCAGTTCCCGCCGGCGGCGCGCGCCGGACGAGTCCTCGGGTACGTCGGCGAGGCGCTGGAACTCGGCGACGGCCTGTTCGAGTTCACGTTCGCTGTTGATCGGCATCGGTCCGCTCTCCCCTGTCCGGGTCCATTGTCTCGGCGTTCGTCAAAAAACACCGGGGAGGGCGCGGAGTTTCGCCGCACCGGTTCTCCTTGATGCGGCAGCACCCAGGCTCATCTCTCTTGAATGGGGTAAGGAGGGACTCGGATGCGCGCGCTTCCCGTTTGCCGGATGACGGCCCTGCTGGCCTGTGTGGGGCTGGCCTTGCTGCTGGGACACCCTGTCCGGGCCGCCGACACCGACGCGCAGACCCTGCTGCGCGCCGTGGTGCGCATCGACGTCACCGTCCCGCCCGATTCCCAAAGCGCCCGCACGCTCGGCACCGAGCGCGAGGGGACCGGCGTGGTGATCGACTCGAACGGCCTCATCGTCACGATCGGCTACACCATCATGGAAGCGGCCACCCTCCAGGTGACAACGGCGGAGGGGAAAAGCTACCCGGCCGAGTTGGTGGCCTACGACCACGTCAGCGGGTTCGGCCTGCTGCGCGCCGGGTTCGGCTTCTCGGCGCCGCCGGTGCGGCTGGGCGACTCCGCCCCGGTGAAGACCGGCGACATGCTGCTGGCGCTCAGCCGCGGCGGCACGCAGCCGGTGATGCCGGTGCTGGTCGCCAGCAAGCGGGAATTCGCCGGCTATTGGGAATACCTGCTGGACGACGCCATCTTCACCACGCCGCCGTTGCGTGCCTTCAATGGCGCGGCGCTGATCGATTCCAACGGGCGGCTGCTCGGCATCGGTTCCCTGGTCGTGGGCGAGGCGGCACCGGGGCGCGCGCTGCCCGGCAACATGTTCGTGCCGGTCAACGCGCTGAAGGAGGTGCTGGGCGACCTGCTCGCCTACGGCCGGCGGCAGGAGGAGGCGCGGCCCTGGCTGGGCGTCAACGTCCGGGAGGAGCAGGGACGGCTGCTGGTGGAACGGGTGACGCCGCGCGGACCGGCCGAGGCCGCGGGGCTGCGGCCGGGCGACCAGATCGTCGGCGTCGGCGGCCAGCGCTTCAAGAGCCTGGCGGACTTCTACCGCAAACTCTGGGGCCTCGGCGCGGCCGGCGTGGCGGTGCCGCTGGAGGTGATGCGCGGCACCCGGATCGACCCTGTCACCGTGACGTCCGGCGACCGTTACCGTTTCCTCAGGCTGAATCCCACGCTCTGAAACTCGCGCGACGCGGCCGGATGCGCTACACCGCCAAGCGGCGCGGCTGAGCCCAAGGAGCATCCGGAATGGACCACCCCGATGTCGAGGTGATCGAGAAGAAGCGAGCCCACGACGGCTTTCTTCAGGTGGACGTCTACCGCCTGCGACACAAGAAATTCGACGGCACCTGGACCGAGGCGGTGCCGCGCGAGGTGTGCGTGCGCGGCGATGCCGTCGGCATCGTGCTCTACGACCCCGACCGCGATTCGGTCGTGCTGATCGAACAGTTCCGTGTCGGCGCCGCGGCGGCCGGCGGCCCGGCTTGGCTGACGGAGATCGTCGCCGGCATGGTCGGCACGGGCGAGACCGCAGAGGAGGTGGCCCGGCGCGAATCGCACGAGGAGGCCGGCTGCACCGTACGGGAAATCGAGCACGTCTGCGAGTTCTTCCCCAGCCCCGGCGCCTTGACCGAGCGGGTCACACTGTTCTGCGGGCGCGTCGACTGCACCGGCATCGGCGGCATCCACGGGCTGGCTTCCGAACACGAGGACATCCGCGTCAGCGTCGTCCCCGCCGAGGAGGCGTTCCGCCTGCTCGACGAGGACAAGCTGAACAACTCGATTTCCATCATCGCCCTGCAATGGCTCGCCCGCCACCGCGAGCGCTTGCGCACGGCGTGGCGCTGACGTCGGGTTTTCGGCGTCGGCCTCAACCCAACCTACGACGGACCTGTAGGTTGGGTTGAGCGCAGCGAAAACCCAACTTCCTTCGCCTCAGAACCGCAGCAGCTTCGCCTGCACGACGCTCGGCAGGCCGGCGATGGCGGCGAGCAGGTCGTCGCCGGGCGGCTGGTCGACCGAAACCAGCGCGATGGCGTTCTCGCCCGGCGCCGTACGGCCGAGGTGGAACGAGGCGATGTTGACGCCCGCATCGCCCAGCGCCACGCCCAGGCGGCCGATGAAGCCCGGCTTGTCCTCGTTGCGGATGAACAGCACGTTGGGCGACAGTTCGGCCTCGATCGGCACCTCGTCGATGCCGACGATGCGCGGGCGGTCGCCGCCCACCAGCGAGCCGGTGACGCAGCGCGTGCGCTGGTCGGTGGTGACGATCAGGCGGACCAGCGTGTGGTAGTCGCCCGCCCGTTCGCGCTTCACCTCGGTGACGGCGATGTCGCGCTCGCGGGCGATCACCGGCGCGTTCACCATGTTGACCGAATCGAGCAACGGCGCCAGCAGGCCCTGGAGCACGATGGCCGTCAGCGGCTTTGTGTTCAGCTCGGCCGCGTGGCCCTCGTACTCGATGGTGACGGCGCGCAGGCCGGATTGGGTGAGTTGCCCGGCGAAGCTGCCCAACTGCTCCACGAGACGCATGTAAGGGCGCAGCTTCGGCGCGTCCTCCGCCGACACGCTGGGCATGTTCAGCGCGTTGACGACGGCGCCGTTCACCAGGAAGTCCGACATCTGCTCGGCCACCTGCAGCGCCACCTTCTCCTGCGCCTCGGTGGTGGAGGCGCCGAGGTGCGGGGTGCAGATCACCTGCTCCATACCGAACAGGATGTTCTGCTTGGCCGGCTCCACCGCGAAGACGTCCAGCGCGGCGCCGGCGACATGGCCCGATTCCAGGGCGGCCTTCAGATCCTCCTCGACCAGCAGGCCGCCGCGCGCGCAGTTGATGATGCGCACCCCCTTCTTGCACCGCGCCAGCGCCTTGGCGTCCAGCAGATTGCGGGTGTGATCGGTGAGCGGCGTGTGCAGGGTGATGAAGTCGGCGCGCGGCAGCAGTTCGTCCAGTTCGACCTTCTCCACACCCAGGTCAGCCGCGCGCTCGACCGACAGGAAGGGGTCGAAGGCGATGACCTTCATCTTCAGCCCCAGCGCCCGCTCGGCAACGATGGAACCGATGTTGCCGCAGCCGACCACGCCCAGCGTCTTGCCGGTCAGCTCCACGCCCATGAAGCGGTTCTTCTCCCACTTGCCGGCGTGGGTGGAGGCGTTGGCCTGCGGGATCTCGCGGGCTAGGGCGAACATCAGGGCGATGGCGTGCTCGGCCGTCGTGATGGAGTTGCCGTAGGGCGTGTTCATCACGACGATGCCGCGCTGCGTGGCGCCCGGAACGTCGACGTTGTCGACGCCGATGCCGGCGCGCCCGACCACCTTCAGGTTACGAGCCGCCGCCATCACGTCCTTGGTGACCTTGGTGCTGGAGCGCACGGCAAGGCCGTCGTAGTCGGCGATTATGGCCTTCAGCTCATCGGGCGACAGGCCGGTGCGCACGTCGGCCTCGACGCCGCGCTCACGGAAGATCTCGACCGCTCGCGGGCTGAGACTGTCGGAAATAAGGACCTTCGGCATGGGGTTTCCTCCCGGGGAAATGCGTTGTCGTTGGCTGGCCGAAGAAAATGCGCCCGGCCGCCCGTTTTCCGGGCCGCCGGGCGCGGGATCTCATGAGGCCGCCGCGGTCGCTTCCGCCTTCACCGTTGCGAAAGCCCAGTCCAGCCACGGCAGCAGGGCCGCGATGTCGGAGCTCTCCACCGTGGCACCGCCCCAGATGCGCAGGCCCGGCGGCGCGTCGCGGTAAGCGCCGGCGTCGAGCGCCACCCCTTCCTTCTCCAGCAGCGTCGACACCTTCTTGGCGAAGTCGGCCTGCCCTGCAGCATCCAGCTTGGCGATGTCGGGATCGGCGATGGTCAGGCAGATCGACGTGCACGAGCGGATCGCCGGATCGGCCGCCAGGAAGCCGGCCCAGCCCGACGTCGCCTGCCAGTCGGCGATCAGCTTCAGGTTGCCTTCCGACCGCTTGACCAGCCCCGGCAGGCCGCCGACCGACTTGGCCCACTTCAGGCCGTCGATGGCGTCCTCCACGGCCAGCATCGACGGTGTGTTGATCGTCTCAGCCTTGAAGATGCCCTCGTTGAGCTTGCCGTCCTTGGTCATACGGAAGATCTTCGGCATCGGCCATGCCGGCTTGTACGACTCCAGCCGCTCGACCGCGCGCGGGCTCAGCACCAGCATGCCGTGCGCCGCCTCGCCACCCAGCACCTTCTGCCAGGACCAGGTGACGACATCCAGCTTGTCCCACGGCAGGTCCATGGCGAACGCGGCGGAGGTCGCGTCGCAGATCGCCAACCCCTGCCGGTCGGCCGGAATCCAGTCGCCGTTCGGCACGCGCACGCCGGACGTCGTGCCGTTCCAGGTGAAGATCACGTCGTGCGACCAGTTCACCTGGCCGAGGTCGGGAATCTGGCCGTACGGCGCCTGCAGCACGCGGGCGTCGAGCTTGAGCTGCTTCGTGATGTCGGTGGCCCAGTCCTTGCCGAAGCTCTCCCATACCAGCGCGTCGACCGGACGGGCGCCCAGCAGCGACCACATCGCCATCTCCACCGCTCCGGTGTCGGAGGCCGGAACGATGCCGATGCGATAGTCGGCGGGCAGGCGCAGGATCTCGCGGCTGAGATCCAGAACCTCCTGCAGCTTCGCCTTGCCCGGCTTCGATCGGTGCGAACGGCCGAGCAGCGCATCCTTCAGCGCGTCCAGCGTCCAGCCCGGGCGCTTGGCGCAGGGGCCCGAGGAGAAGTTGGGGACAGTCGGCCGTACCGTCGGCTTCATGCGGCGAGTTCCTTCCCTATGTCTGGCGACCGGTTGGGCGGTCGCGGCCCGCACGGACGATACGGGCGACGCAACAGACGGTCAATCTACCCGGCTGTGACGTTGCGAAGGTTGCGCGCTATGCCGCAGGAAATTCGTATTATACAATCATATTACGTGAAACACGCAAATTTACACCAATACCTTGAAATCCATCATCAGGAACCGATAATGTACTTCCATCATTTTTACACAACGCCAAGACAGGGAGAAGGGCCGTGGACATCCGCAACGGCTTCATCGGCAGCATCGGCAACACGCCGCTCATCCGGCTGGACGGGCCGTCGCGCGCCACCGGCTGCGAGATCCTCGGCAAGGCGGAGTTCTTGAATCCCGGCGGCTCGGTGAAAGACCGGGCGGCGCTGGCCATCGTGCGCGACGCCGAGCGGCGCGGCCTGCTGCGGCCCGGCGGCACGATCGTGGAGGGCACGGCCGGCAACACCGGCATCGGTCTGGCGCTGGTCGGCAACGCGCTGGGCTACAAGACCGTGATCGTCATGCCGGAGACGCAGAGCCAGGAGAAGAAGGACATGCTCCGGCTCATCGGCGCCGACCTGCGCCTGGTGCCGGCGGTGCCCTACAAGGATCCGAACAACTACGTCCGCTACTCCGGCCGCTTGGCCGAGGAACTGGCGAAGAGCGAGCCGAACGGCGCCGTCTGGGCCAACCAGTTCGACAACGTCGCCAATCGCGAGGGCCATCGCCTGACCACCGGGCCGGAGATCTGGTTCCAGACCGAGGGGCGCGTGGATGCCTTCACCTGCGCCGTCGGCTCCGGCGGCACGCTGGCCGGCGTCGGGCTGGCGTTGAAGGAACGCGACCCGAACGTGCGCATCGTGCTGGCTGATCCGCTGGGCGCCTCGCTGTACAGCTACTACAAGACTGGCGAGCTGAAGGCCGAGGGCAGCTCGATCACCGAGGGCATCGGCCAGGGCCGCATCACCGCCAACCTGGACGGCGCCCCCATCGACGATGCCATCCAGGTCACCGACGAGGAAGCCCTGCCCGTGATCTTCGATCTGGTGAAGACACAGGGGCTGGTGCTCGGCGGGTCGTCCGGCATCAACGTCGCCGCAGCCATGCGCGTGGCGCGCGACCTGGGGCCGGGACACACGGTGGTGACCATCCTGTGCGACGGCGGCCAGCGCTACCAGTCCAAGCTGTTCAACCCCGCATTCCTGCGGGAGAAGAACCTGCCAGTGCCGGACTGGCTGGACTGACGCGCGATCCGGGGGCAAGGTGTCGGACGTCGGGTTGATGCCAAAGCAGTAAACCCAACGTCTGGCGCTATCCGGGAGTCCCCCATGGAGCTGATCTTCCGCGACGACCCGTACGCGCGGTCTTGCGCGGCAACGGTGACGTCCGCTGACGAGCGCGGAGTCCGTCTCGACCGCACGGTCTTCTACCCCAACGGCGGCGGCCAGCCGGGCGATACGGGCGTGCTGCGATTCGCCGGCGGCGAACTGCCGATCGTCGACACCGTCAAGGGTGACGGGCTGGACGACGTCATCCACGTTCCCGCCCCCGGAGCCGCCCTGCCCGCCCCGGGCATGGCGGTCGAAGCTGTGATCGACTGGGACCGCCGGCATCGCCACATGCGCATGCACACCACGCTGCACCTCGTGTGCGCCGTGCTGCCCGGTGCGGCGATCACGGGCGCGCAGGTCGGCGCGGACAAGAGCCGGGTCGACTTCAACGTCCCCGCGGAAAGCCTCGACAAGGCGGAACTGACCGCCAAGCTGAACGCTCTGGTCGCCGCCGACGCCCCGGTGAATCCCCGCTGGATCACCGACGACGAACTGGACGCCAACCCCGAACTGGTGCGCACGCTGACCGTCAAGCCGCCGCGCGGCCACGGTCGCGTGCGTCTGGTGAACATCGACGGCGTCGACCTGCAGCCCTGCGGCGGAACGCACGTGGCCCGCACCGGCGAGATCGGTTCGGTCGAGGTGGTGAAGATCGAGAACAAGGGCAAGCAGAACCGGCGCGTCGTCGTCGCCCTGATAGACTGAAAAATCACGAGAATCGGAGGAACGAGCATGGCGGCAACCCTTCCCGGCCCGCTGGTCAGCACCGAGTGGCTGGCGGCCAACCTGGACGCCGGCAACGTCAAGGTGGTGGACGCCACCTGGGGCATGCCCGGCAGCGGGCTGGACCCGAAGGCCGATTTCGCGGACGAGCACATCCCCGCTGCCGTCTTCTTCGACATCGACGCGATGGCCAAACCGGACACCGATCCCCTGCCCCACATGCTGCCGGATGCCGACGACTTCGCCACCAAGGTGGGGGCACTCGGCATCGGCAACGACGACATCGTCGTCGCCTACGACACGCACGGCCTCCAGACGGCGGCGCGCGCGTGGTGGCTGTTCCGCGTCTTTGGCCACGACAAGGTCGCCGTGCTCGACGGCGGCCTGCCGGAGTGGATCGCCGACAAGCGCGATGTGGAGGGCGGCGACCCCTCTCCTGTGCCGAAGACCTTCAAGGCGACGCTGCGGCCGGAGTTGGTGCGCTTCGCCGACGACGTGCAGGCGAACATCGCTGCGCGCGGCTTCCAACTCGTCGACGCGCGCAGCCAGCCGCGCTTCGAGGGTACGATCGATGACCCCTGGGCGGGGCGGCACCGCGGACATATCCCCGGCAGTCGCAATCTGCCCTTCTCCGACCTGCTGGACCCGGCGACCAAGATGTTCCTGCCGGCCGAGCACATGCGCGAGAAGGTGACCAGGGCCGGCGTGGACCTGGCAAAGCCGATCGTCACCTCCTGCGGTTCCGGCGTCACCGCCTGCGTGCTGGCGCTGGGCTTCCATATGCTGGGCCGGCCGGACGTGGCGGTGTACGACGGATCGTGGGCCGAATGGGGCCTGCCCGGCGACCGCCCGGTCGAAATCGGCCCTGCGGCGTGATGCTGGAGATCCGTGCCTATCGGGACGAGGACCGCGACGCGGTGGTGGGCCTGTGGACGGCCTGCCACCTCGTTGTGCCGTGGAACGACCCGGGCACCGACATCGCGCTGTGCCGCTCCAAACCGAACGCGGCGCTGCTGGTCGGCACCGGGGATGGGCGCGTGGTGGCCACGGTTATGGTCGGCCATGACGGGCACCGCGGCTGGTTCTACTATCTGGCCGTCGATCCCGACCGGCGCGGGCGCGGTTATGGCCGACGCATGGTGGACGCCGCCGAATCCTGGCTGGCCGCCGAAGGCCTGCCCAAGGTCCACCTGCTGATCCGCGAAACGAACACCGCCGTCGCCGCGTTCTACGAACGCCTTGGATACGCCCGATCGCCCGTCACCATGATGCAGAAATGGCTGAACAATCCTTCCTGACCCCGTCCGCCGGCAATGATGACGTGCCGCCCGGCTGCCTCAGCGTCATCGTCACCTACCTGGAGATGGACCGCCCGCCGCGCCACCGGCCGCTTCCACGCCCGTCCGGCGATCTGGTGCTGATGCGCGCGCAGCCGCCGAGCGTGTCCTTCTATCGCTACCTCTACGACACGGTGGGCGAGCCGTGGCTGTGGAACGAGCGGCGCAGGATGTCCGACGCCGATCTGCGCGCCGTCGTGGCGGACCCGCGGGTGGAGGTGCACGTGCTCTACGCCTCCGGCACGCCGGCCGGATACGTGGAGATCGATCGCCGCGACCGGGCAGCCACCGACGTCGCCTATTTCGGTATGATGCCGGACTTCATCGGCATGAAGCTCGGCCCCTGGCTGCTCGACCAGGGCATCCGCATGGCCTGGGCCGGCCGGCCGCGCCTGCTGACCGTCAACACCTGCACCTTCGACCACCCGAAGGCTCTGCCGCTCTACCAGAGCATGGGGTTCAGGCCGGTGCGCCACGTGACGCGCATCATCAGCGACCCGCGCCTGACCGGCGTGCTGCCGCGCGGCGCGGCGTCCCACATTGCGATCAACGAGTAGAACCCGTCTTGATGTAAGAGTCGTTCACATGGGTTGGTCGAAACACGGCGACGGTCCGCGGGGCTATCACCACGGAAACCTCAAGGAGGCCCTGGTGCGCGCCGCCCTCGACCTGATCGCGGAGAAGGGGCCTGCCGGCTTCACCTTCGCCGAGGCCGCACGCACGGCCGGCGTTAGCCCCGCCGCCCCGTACCGGCATTTTCGCGACCGCGACGACCTGCTGGTCGAGGTGGCGCGGCGCGGGTTCGAGCTGTTCGCCGACGCGCTGCGGCAGGCCTGGGCGGACGGACGGCCGAACTCCATGGCGGCGCTGGAGCGGACCGGCCGGGCCTATCTGCAGTTCGCCCGTTCCGAACCGGCCTATTACGCCGCGATGTTCGACGCGAATGTGTCCCACACCGCGAGCCCCGAGCTGGCGCAAGCGGCGGACCGCGCCTTTGGCGTGCTGCGCGAGGCGGCGGAGCAGCTCGTCGTCGACCTTCCCGCCAAGGGCCGCCCGCCGGCTCTCATGGTGGCCCTGCATGTCTGGTCCATGGCGCACGGCATCGCCTCGCTGTTCGGGCGGCCGGACCAGACGCGCCGCAAGATTCCCATGTCCGCCGAGGAATTGCTGGAGGCCGGTGTCCTCGTCTACTTCCAGGGGCTCGGCCTGCCCTTCGTCCGCACGGACTCCTGATCGCAAAAAATCTTCGGTGCCGTCCTTGACGGCGCGCACGCGCCTCCACAAGTGAATGTTATTAACATTCACATATGAGGCTCCCATGTCCTGTGCGGCGCGTTACGACCATGCCCGGCCCGGCGAGTGGCACGGCCCCCCACGGGGGATGCCGCGCGTGGCCGGCATCGCCCTGGTGGTTCTCGGGTTCATTGTCTGGTGGCCGCTCGGGCTGGCGGCCCTGGCCTTTCTTCTGTGGAGCAAGAACATGATGTGCTGGAGCCACCGCGGCGGCGACCGCTGGCAGCGGAAGATGCGGCGTATGGAAGAGAAGATGGAGCGCTTCTACTCCGGCCGGTCCGCCTTCGCGTCGAGCGGCAATCGTGCCTTCGACGAGTACCGGGAAGAGACGCTGCGCCGCCTTGAGGACGAGCAACGCGAGTTCCATGACTTCCTGGAACGGTTGCGCGCCGCGAAGGACAAGGCCGAGTTCGACCTGTTTATGGCGGAACGCCGCAACGGCAAACCCGCCGAGGAACCGTCGGCACCGCAGGGTTGACTGAGCGGCCCCTCCCGCCGCAGCACGCGGCGGGAGGGGCGCCATCACGACAGGATCTCCGACAGGGCCGCCACCATCGCGCGATTTTCGTCCTCGCGGCCCACGGTGATGCGCAGGCAATCGGTCATGCCGTAATCGCCGACCGCCGTCACGAGGATATTGCGCCGCGCCAGATGCTCGATCACCTGCGCCACACCCAGCGACGGGTCGGTCGGCACGCGCACCAGGATGAAGTTGCACACACTTGGATAGACGCGCAGGCCGAGCTGCTCCAACTCGTGCGTCAGCCAGGGTAGCCAGGCGTCGTTGTGGGCGTGCGTCGACGCCTCGTGCTCGGTGTCGGTGAGTGCCGCCGCCGCCGCTTCCTGCGCCGGCGCCGACACGTTGAAGGCGCTGCGGACGAGGTTGAGCGAATCGATCACGGGGCGCGGCCCGTAGCCCCATCCCACCCGCAGCCCGGCCAAGCCGTGCAATTTGGAGAAGGTGCGCACCACCAGCACGTTGTCGCAGTTCTCCACAAGCTCGATGCCATCGCCGTAGTTGTCGCGGCGGACGTACTCGGCGTAGGCCGAATCCAGCACCAGCAGCGTGTGCGACGGCAGGCCGGCGCGCAGGCGCTGCACGGCTTCCAGCGGGATGTAGGTGCCAGTCGGGTTGTTGGGGTTGGCGAGATAGCAGATCTTCGTCCGTTCGCCCGCGCGGTCGATCATCGCCTCGACGTCCACCACCATGTCGCGCTCCTTAGCGACGACGGGGGTGGCGCCGCATACGCGGGCGGCTTTCAGGAAGCCCTGGTAGCCGTTCTCGTGGCACAGAACCTCGTCGCCTGGGCCGGCGTAGGTCAGGCAGACGAGTTGGATCAGGTCCTCCGAACCGGCCGTGCAGATAATGCGCTCGGCGTCCAGGTCATAACGGTGCGCCAGCGCGTGGCGCAACTTGTCCTGCCGGGAATCGGGGTACCGGTGGATGCCGGCCGCGGCGTGGCGGTAGGCGGTGAGCGCCTTCGGGCTCGGCCCCAACGGGTTGACGGTGAGCGACAGATCGATCCACGGCCGTTCGTCGCCCGCCGGGCGGGCGGGGCGGTACGGCTTGATCTGGTTCACGCCCGACCGCGGCGACAACAACTCCATGGACACGCTCCGCGCTACTTTGGCATAGGGCCTTGGGGGCATCGGGCCTTGCGGCACGGTGCGCCATTCAATCCGAATCCACGCCGGGCTGCAATCACGACCGGCCCGGACCCCGCGACGTCAGTGGTTCAGGATCTGGCTGAGGAACAGGCGCGTGCGGTCGGAGCGGGGGTTGGAGAAGAACTCGTCGGGCGTGTTCTGCTCGACGATCTCACCGCGATCCATGAAGATCACGCGGTCGGCAACCGACTTGGCGAAGCCCATCTCGTGTGTCACGCACAGCATGGTCATGCCCGACTCGGCCAGCGAGATCATGACGTCCAGCACCTCCTTGACCATCTCGGGGTCGAGCGCCGAGGTCGGCTCGTCGAACAGCATGATCTTCGGGTTCATGCACAGCGATCGGGCGATGGCGACGCGCTGTTGCTGGCCGCCGGAGAGCTGGCCGGGGTACTTCTTCGCCTGCTCGGCGATCTGCACGCGCGTCAAGTACGTCATGGCCATCTCTTCGGCCTCCGCCTTGGGCTTCTTGCGGACCCAGATCGGTGCCAGCGTGCAGTTCTCCAGCACCGTCAGGTGTGGGAACAGGTTGAAGTGCTGGAACACCATGCCGACCTCGCGGCGCACCAGCTCGATGTTCTTCAGGTTACCGGTCAGCTCGATGCCGTCGATGACGATGCGGCCCTTCTGGTGCTCCTCCAACCGGTTCAGGCATCGGATCAGCGTCGACTTGCCCGATCCGGAGGGGCCGCAGATGACGATTCGCTCGCCGCGCCGGACGGACAGGTTGATGTCCTTCAGAACGTGGAACTCGCCGTACCATTTGTGCACGCCGATGCACTGGATGATGTCCTCGCCCTCGGCGTAGGCGTGCGGCTGCGCAGTGGTCTGTGTGGCGGTCATGCCCAATCTCCTGGCGAGGGTGCGCCTAGCGGCGGCGGGAGCGGTTGAGGTCACGCTCCAGGCGCTGGCTGTATTTCGACATGAAGAAGCAGAAGGCCCAGTATATCAGGCCGATGAACAGGTACGCCTCGCGGTAGAAGCCGCGCCACGCCGGGTCGGTCAACGATGCCTTGGCCGTGCCGAGCAGATCGTAAAGGCCGATGATGATGACCAGCGAGGTGTCCTTGAAGAAGCTGATGAAGGTGTTGACCAGCGGCGGGATGGAGATGGCGATCGCTTGCGGCAGGATGATCTTGCCCATCTTCTGCCAGTAGCTGAGCCCCAGGCCGTCCGCCGCCTCGTACTGGCCCTTGGGGATCGCCTGCAGGCCGCCGCGAATGGCCTCCGCCATGTAGGCGGCGGCGAACATGATGAAGGCGATCTGCGCGCGCAGCAGCTTGTCGATGCTCACGCCGGTCGGCAGGAACAGCGGGAACATCACCGACGCCATGAACAGCAGACTGATCAGCGGCACGCCGCGGATCAGCTCGATGTAAGCGACCGACAGCGCGCGGATCGCCGGCATGTCGGAGCGCCGCCCCAGAGCCAGCAGGATCGATACCGGAAACGCCACCGCCAGACCGATCACCGAAAGGATGATCGTCAGCGGCAACCCGCCCCAATACGAGTTCTCGACATAGGTCAGGCCGAACACGCCGCCCCACATCAGCACGCCCACCACCGCTAGCCCGACCAGCCATACCAGCGGGAACCATGGCCGCCAGAACCGCCGGTCGCAACTCGCCGCCAGCAGCAGGATGACCAACATGATCACCGCCAGCGGCCGCCACTGCTCGGCATAGGGATAGGTGCCAAACAGGATGAAGCGCAGCTTTTCGCCGACGAACGCCCAGCACGCCCCGGCGCCGGGCGCCCGGCATTCCTGCGGCGTGGCGCCGAAGCCCTGCGCCTTGATGAACGCCCAACTCACGAACGGCGGGATCATCTGGAACAGCAGCCAGACGATGAGGATCGTCAGAAGGCCGTTGAACCACGTGTTGAACAGGTTCGCCCGGATCCAGGCCAGCGGCCCGACCACGGAGGACGGCGGCCGCTCGTCCGGCAGGCTCATGGTGCTGTGCACGTCACCCGTCATGGCCTAGCGCTCCACCAGCGCGATGCGCTTGTTGTACCAGTTCATGAACAGCGAGATGGTCAGGCTGATCGACAAGTAGGTGCCCATGATGATGGCCACGCCCTCGATCGCCTGCCCGGTCTGGTTGATCGCCGTGTTGGCGATGGAGACCAGGTCCGGGTAGCCGATGGCCAGCGCCAGCGAGCTGTTCTTGGTCAGGTTCAGGTATTGGCTGGTCAGCGGCGGCACGATGACGCGCAACGCCTGCGGCAGCACCACGAGGCGCAACGTGCGGCCCTGCGGCAGGCCCAGCGCGCGCGCCGCTTCCGTCTGTCCCCAGTTCACCGCCAGGATGCCGCCGCGCACCACCTCCGCGATGAAGGCGGCGGTGTAGACGACGAGACCGATGAGGATGGCGAAGAACTCCGGCGACAGCACGACCCCGCCGCGGAAGTTGAAGCCCTGGAGCACCGGCATGTCGAGCGCCGTCGGCGCCCCGCCCGCCACGTAGGCGATCAGCGGCAGGCCGAGGATCAGGCCCAGCCCCACCCATCCCTTCGGAAACGGCTGGCCGGTGCGGTCCTGCCGCGCCTTGGCCCAGCGCCCGACGCCCCATGCCGCGGCAATGCCGACCAGCAGCGCGATGCCCATCGTGCTCCACACCGGGTCGGGCATCGGCGTCGGGAACCACACGCCGCGCTGTGACAGGAACACGCCGGGCAGCGGGTTCATCGCCTGCCGCACCGGCGGCATGCTCTCCGTGATCAGCGCGTACCAGAAGAACAGTTGCAGCAGCGGCGGCACGTTGCGCACCGTCTCGACGTAGACACCGGCCAGCCGGGCGACCAGCCAGTTGCTGGACAGTCGGGCGATGCCCACCAGCGTGCCGAGCAGCGTCGCCAGGATGACGCCGATGAACGACACCTTCAGCGTGTTGAGCACGCCGACCAGCAGCGCCCGCCCGTAGTCGTCGCGCGGCGAATAGTCGATCAGATGCTCGCTGATGCCGAACGACGCCTCGCGTTCCAGGAAGCCGAAGCCGGTGGCGATGGCGCGTCGCGACAGGTTGTCGAGCGTGTTCGAAATGAGATACCAGCCGAGCGCGACCACGGCGCCGATCACCAGAATCTGGTAAACCGTCGCGCGGACCGTCGGATCGTTCAGGGAAAACGAGATTGCGGCGCGTTCGCGCCGGTCGTCCCGGGTTTCGCTGGCCACGGCCCCCTCCGCTCTGCCGACATGGGACGAGAGGGCCGCCCGTCCTGCCGGAGCAGGCGGGCGGCCGTGCCGTCAAGGCGCGCTTACCGGAACGGCGCTGCGTACTGCAGGCCGCCCTGCGTCCAAAGCGCGTTCAGGCCACGTTCCAGCTTCAGCGGGGTGTTCTTGCCCACATTGCGCTCGAAGATCTCGCCGTAGTTGCCGATCTTCTTGATCACGTTGTAGGCCCACTTCTCGTCGACGCCGAGCGCCGCGCCCATGCCCGGCGTCACGCCGAGCAGACGCAGAACGTCGGGATCCTTGCTCTTGAGGTGCTCGTCGACGTTCTTGGAGGTGATGCCCTTCTCCTCGGCTTGGATGGTGGCGAAGACCGTCCACTTGACGATGTCGAACCACTGGTCGTCACCATGGCGCACCGCCGGGGCGAGCGGCTCCTTGGAGATGAGTTCCGGCAGGATCACGTGGTCCTCGGGGTTCGGCGCCACCGAGGCGCGCGTGCCGGCGAGGCCGGAGGCGTCGGTGGTGTACACGTCGCAGCGGCCGGAGAAATAGGCGGCGTTCACCTCGTCGATCGACTCGATGACGACGGGATTGAAGCTCATGCCGTTGGCGCGGAAGTAGTCGGCAAGGTTCAGCTCCGTCGTCGTGCCGGACTGCACGCACACCGTGGCGCCGTTCAACTCCTTGGCGCTCTTCACGCCAAGCTTCTTGGGCACCATGAAGCCCTGGCCGTCATAATAGGTGATCGGTGCGAAGTTCAGGCCGACCGACGTGTCACGGGTCAGCGTCCACGTCGTGTTGCGCGACAGCAGATCGACCTCGCCCGACTGGACAGCCGGGAAGCGCTGCTGCGCCGAAAGCGGCGTGAACTTGACCTTGGACGGGTCGCCGAACAGCGTCACCGCCACGGCACGGCAGTAGTCGACGTCGAGACCGGTCCAGTTACCGGCGCTGTCCGGGCTGCCGAAGCCGGCGAGGCCGGAGTTCACGCCGCACTGAACGAATCCGCGTTGCTTGATGGCGTCCAGCGTGGCGCCGGCCTGGGCGCCGCCCGCTGCGACAAGAGTCATGGCCGCCGCTGCAGCGGCGAGGAAACCCGTTTTCATTGTGTACTCCACCCTGTTCGTGGCCGTCTTTTCATTCGATCTTCTGTGCCCGCGCGGCGCACCTTGCGGTGTGCCGACGCACGCGTGCCACTGAGTGTATCAGCGGCTTTCGCTTTGTCGAATCCTCCGTGTTCCGATCTGATGGTTAATCCATTGTGTTCATGGGCTTATGACAGCGAGATTCCGGGTGACCGCGACGCCGCCCGCCTGCCAAGATGCTCCGCCCCTCCGCGCCACCAGATGGCCGAAACGATACCGGGATCCCCATGAAGGACCTCACGCACGCCAAGCCTGACACCCGCGTCACCCACGCCGGGCGCGATCCATTCGCCAACTTCGGCATCGTCAACCCGCCCGTCTATCACGCCTCCACCGTGCTGTTCCCGACGCTGGAGGCGCTGGAAGACAGCGACCGCCACCCCTTCGAGGGCGTCCATTACGGCCGCATGGGCACGCCGACCTCCTACGCATTCGAAGAGGCGGTGGCAGCACTCGAGGGCGGGTACAAGGCGGTCAACACCGCGTCGGGACTCGCCGCAATCGCCACGGCGCTGACCGCCTTCACCAAGGCCGGCGACCACGTGCTGGTGACCGACAGCGCCTACGCGCCCACCCGGCGCCTGTGCAACGAGGTTCTGGCCGGTTACGGCGTGGAGACCGAGTACTTCGATCCGCTGATCGGCGCCGACATCGCGCGGCTGATCCGGCCGAACACGTCGGTGGTCTTCCTCGAATCACCGGGCTCGCTGACTTTCGAGATGCAGGACGTTCCGGCGATATCCGCCGTCGCCAAGGCGGCCGAGGCCACCGTGCTGATGGACAACACCTGGGCCACGCCGCTCTTCTACAAACCGTTCGAGCACGGCGTCGACGTGTCGATCCATGCCGCCACCAAGTACTTGGTCGGCCACGCCGACGCCATGCTGGGCGTTCTGGTGTGCAACGAGGCGAGCTGGATCCCTGTCAAGCGCAACGCCGTACGGTTTGGAACCTGCGCCGGGCCGGACGACCTCTACCTCGGCCTGCGCGGCCTGCGCACCCTGTCGGTGCGCCTGAAGCGCCACCAGGAAACCGGCCTGATCCTGGCCGACTGGCTGTCGCGCCAGCCGGAAGTCGCGCGCGTTTTGCACCCGGCCCGGCCCGACCATCCCGGCCACGCCCTGTGGAAGCGCGACTTCACCGGCGCCAGCGGCCTGTTCTCGATGGTGATGAAGCCGGTGGAGAAGCCGGCGCTCGCCGCCATGCTCGACCACATGGAGTTGTTCGGCATCGGCTACAGCTGGGGCGGTTTCGAGAGCCTGATCCTGCCGACCAACCCGGCCGCCATCCGCACCGCCACCGCGTGGACCGAACCCGGCCGCCTCGTGCGCATTCACGCCGGCCTGGAAGACCCCGATGACCTGATCAAGGACCTGGAGGCTGCCTTCCGGCGCCTCCGCTCCGCTGCCTGAGGACCCGCCCGCATGACCGAATACGCTGAAGTCCTTGAAGCTATCCGCTTCAACGCCGACGGGCTGGTGCCCGCCATCGCCCAGCAGGAGGGCAGCGGCGAGGTGTTGATGATGGCGTGGATGAACCGCGACGCCGTGGTCGAGACGTTGAACACCGGACGCGTGTGCTACTGGTCACGCTCGCGTGGCGGGCTGTGGCGCAAGGGCGAGACATCCGGTCAGGTGCAGCGCCTGAAGGAGTTCCGCATCGATTGCGACGGCGACACCCTGTTGTTGGTCGTCGACCAGGATGGCGTGGCCTGCCACACCGGCCGACGGAGCTGTTTCTACCGGGCGGTGCGGAACGGCAGCCTGGTGACGGTTTTGGACGTGCTGCGCAGTCCGGAATCTCTCTACGGTGGCAAGAATGACACGCCGGCCTAGCCCATGCTGCACTGCCACGGCAAATTGATCTATGTCAACGTAGGCACTCCAACGTTCGGGTTAGAACCTCGGCTGTCTCTAACCCTCCCTGTAATCGCCTATGCCGGGGGTTCCATTCGGAACCTCCGGCTTTTTTTCGTGCGTGGTAGGACCACTTAGTGCGACGTAGCGAACACAGCAGGGCGATTTTGCGCAAGTTTCTTCGTTTTGATGCAGATCAAGGTTGCCACGTATGCCGATTAGCTATATGACACCTCGTCTCTAACCCTCCCTGTATTGACTACGCCGGAGCTTCCCAAAGGAGCTCCGGCTTTTTTCGTTCCGGGCCACACCGTCAGCTTTGCCAACAGATGAAATGTTGACCTGGATCAAGGGGTGGCAGAGCGCGGAGGCGTACAAACAAATCGTCTCTAACCCTCCCTGTTTTGCGTCTCGGGAGGCTCCGGTTCCGGGGCCTCCCATTTTTTCGTCAGGGTTTTGGACGACGGCTGCGGGTCCAGCGGGCAAGCGCGCCCAACGCCGCCACGGGCACGACGATGATCGCGCCGGTCAGGACATAGGGCAGCGCCCAGCGCACGATGCCCATGAAGAATTCCACCACGTCTGCCAGTGTCGACCATGTGTCGGTCAGGATGCGCGCCGGGTTGATGTCGAACGCCGACAGCGCGAACCCGACGAGAAAGCTGGCGACGACGATCTTGACGATCCAATCCAATGGTCCACCTCCCTTGGAATTCCGGGGTACGGCGGCGTGTTTTCCGGTAAACGGCCGGTACTCTCAGCGGTTCCGCTTGAGCTTACCCGTCTCGGCGGTGCCCTGCCAGCGGCGGTCGCGCACCGGCGGCCCCACACGCGAAGGAGTGGGATCATGGGAAAGCGACACGATTTATGGGCGGTGGCCGGACTGCTGGTCGGCCGCTACGGCCGGCGTGCCGGTGCAAAGGCAGAGGCCAACGCGGCCAAAGCCGAACGCGACGGTGACGGCGAGGCGAAGGCTATCTGGACGGACGCCGCGCACGTGTTGGACAGACATGACACGGCGCATACGACGAAGAACTGACCGGCCAAGCCGGCGCCATCCGTTATCCCCAGAATCTGTGGATAACTCTGTGGAGCCTACGGCGGAAACGCCGCGGCGAGCACGCTCATTTGCGAACGCCTAAAGTTTAGGCATTGCGCATTGTCCTTGAGTTCTGCCGCTTTCGGCGTATCCGGCACGCGTTTGTATGAGTCAAGCGGCGACTCTGCCGCTTAGCCGGGCGGCGTTCCGCACCGTGGATAACTCCGATGGCGCGCACACGGAAGGGCACCGCCCCAATCGGGGGTGGCGCGCCCTGCTGGATTCGAACCAGCGACCTACCGCTTAGAAGGCGGTTGCTCTATCCACCTGAGCTAAGGGCGCCCTACCCGTGGGAACGGGGGCGCACCGGCCTGTTGTCGATGCGCGTCAGATGCGCGGCCGGTCCATTCGGAAATTGTCGGCGTAGTTGCGCGGACGCACGCGGCGCACGGGGGCATCCTGCACGGTGTACTCCCATCCCTTGCGCTCGGCGAAGGCGATGGCGTCCTCCTTCGAATCGAAACGCAGCTTCACCTGGTTGAGCGTGTCACCCGAGCTGATCCAGCCCATCAACGGCTCCGGCCGGCGCGGCGTCTCGATCTCGTACTCCAGCTGCCACGACTGCGTCTTGGCACGCCCGGACTGCATGGCCGTCTTGCTCGGCTGATAGATCCGGACCTTCATGGCGCTGCTGCTCCTTCTTCCTACACGAACGCTTCTCATACGGTGGTCGGGGCGCCCGGATTCGAACCGGGGTCCTCCAGTACCCAAAACTGGCGCGCTGACCAGACTGCGCTACGCCCCGTCGCCGTGCTGTCAGATACACGAACCGCGCCCCGACGGCAAGGTGAAGCTCTTTCCCGACATGCGCTTGACGGGAGGAGGCACCACGGATAGACGGGCACGATGCCCGATGCCCCCAACAACGCCGTCGCCGCGGTGGTCGTCACCTATCACCCGAACGCCGCCGTGACGCGCACGCTGGCGGCGGCACTGGCGCAGGCGCGCTGGCTGGTGGTGGTCGACAATGCCTCTCCGCTCGACCGGCTGGCGCCGGTGGAGACCGCGGTCCAGGCGGCCGGCGCACGGGCGGACCTGCTGCGCAACACCGAAAACCTGGGCATCGCCGCCGCGCAGAACCGGGGCATCGCCTGGGCCCGCACCCTTGGAGCCCGGCACATTCTGCTGCTGGACCAGGACAGTGTGCCGCTGCCGGGCATGGTGGCGGCACTGCTGGGTGCCCTGGACTCGGGCGTGCGGGTCGGCATGGCCGTGCCGGTCACCGCCGACGGCGGGCAACGCAAGCCCACGCGGTTCCTCACCTCCGTCGATGGCCGGCGGGCAATCGGGCAGGCAGTGGATCAGGCGCTGCTGCATCACGTGCTGTACGCCATCGCGTCCGGCAGCCTGATCCCCGTGGACGTGCTGGACAGCGTCGGGCCGATGCGGGAAGATTTCTTCATCGACTTCGTGGATGTCGAATTCGGGTTGCGCCTGCGCCGCGCCGGCTGGGACATCGTCGCGGTGCGCGACGCCCACCTGCAACACCGCCTCGGCGCCTACGAGGAGCGCCGGCTGTTCGGCCGCACGATTCCGGTGACCCACCACAGCGCCCAGCGCCGCTATACCCAGTACCGCAACCGCGTGCGCACGTTGCGGCTCTACGGCCGGGTCATGCCCGCCTTCCTGCGCGCGGAGTTGCCCGCGATCCTCGTGGACCTGCTGCGCCTCGCGCTGTTCGAGCGCGGGCGGCCCGCCAAGATCGCCGCCACGGTGCGCGGCGTGTTGGCCGCGCTGTTCGGCCGCGCCTGATCGCAAGGATCAGGCGGGATCGCCCCGGAAGCTCCACCGGACGGCGCCGCCGTCCGGCGCACGCACGGCGCGCAGGATGAAGCCGTGCGTCAGCAGGTGGCGCGCCCGGCCCAGCGTCAGCCGATCGGCCAGCCGCGTCCGCCGCCCCGGCTCCAGCCCGAGCAGCACGCCGCGGTCCACGGTCAACCCGCCGCATTGCAAAAGCTCCACGGCGGTATCGCGTACGAAGAAGCGCAGGTGCGTGCGGTCGAGGATTCCCCAGTCCGCGTAGCGCCAACGGTTGCCCAGCACGAGCCCCAGCGACACCGAAAAATGCGCCACGTTGGGCAGCGAGGCAATCAACGCCCCCTCCGGCGCCAGCAGCCGCGTCAGGCGGCGCACGGAGTCCCACGGGTCGGGCAGGTGCTCCAGCACGTCGAGCGCCATGACGAGGTCGAGCGAACCGGGCGCGACCAACACACCGCCGGTCCCCTTGCCCGCTTCCAGGTCCATGCGGGTGAGATCGCCGACCACCAGCCGATCGACGCGCTCACACGCCGCCGCAGCAGCAGCGGGTTCGATCTCCACGCCGATGGTCTCTTCCGCGCCACGTTCGGTCTTCAGCCACGCCAGCGTGGCGCCGGTGCCGCAGCCGATCTCCAGCACGCGACGGGTGCGCGCGGGCAGCAGCGGCGCCACGTCGCGGCGCACTTGGTCGTGATAGGCCGTGCTGCCGAAGCCGCCCGGATCGCCGTCCATCCTCATCTCCACATCATCGTCAGCAGGGCCATGTACGCCACCGCGGCCCCGCCACAAATCAGGCCCAAGGTGCGCATCGCCTCCGCCCGCCCGGTCAGGCGGCCGGCCATCACCAGAATCACCAGCAGGTCGCCGCCCGTGCGCAGCGTCCAGGTGATCGCCGCGCCCAGGATGCCGTACTGCCCGGCCAACAGATAGAGCGCTCCCAGATAGAGTGGCAGTTCGGCCGCGTGCAGCTTCGCCGTCAGGTCGGCCCGCCCCATGCCCTGGATCACCGCGAAGGGCACGTAGGCCACCGCATTGAAGAACACCCCCAGCACGAGGACCAGCAACACCGGTGCCGCCTGGTCCGCGAACCCGGCTCCCAGCCACAGTGACAGCCCCCAATGCCCGGCCAACGGCACCAGCACCAGCACCGGCAGGAAGACGCCGGCCACCGCCGTGCCGCCACGCTCGACGAACGACGCCAGACGCTCCGGCCGGCCACGGTCGGCGGCGGCGGTCGGGAACAAGGCGCCCGCCAGCGCCGCCGGGACGAACAGCAGGCGGCTCACCACCTCGAACGGCGTGGTGTAGTACGCCACCGCCGACAGTGGAACCAGGGTGGCGAGCACGAATCGGTCGGCGTAGATCATCACCGGGCCGACCACGTTGCTGACCGTCATCCATCCGCCGGCGACCAGAACGTGGCGCAGCGATTCGCTGCGACGCCCGATGCCGTCGAACAGACCGGGCGTCACGCGGGCGGCCAGCACCATGTAGGCGGCAAGCCCGGCGGCGCGGCCAAGCGCGATGGCCGTGATCACCGCGATCAGGCTGTCGGTGAAGGGCAGGACGAACAGCGGGCTGAGGTAGTTCAGCACGCCCACCGGCACCTTCACCGCGTTGGACAGGTCGAACCTGTGCATCCCTTCCAGAATGCCGCGGAAGCCGCCGGTCAGCAGCGCCGTGGGTACGATCAGCGCGACGATCCGCAGCGCCGTGGCGATCTCCGCGCCGCCGACGCCATCGGCGTGCACGACATGGTGCGCCAGCCAGCCGGCGGACAGCCATACCGCCACCCCGGCGGCGGCACCCAGCGCCCCCATCAGCACCAGCGGCGGCCACACCTCGCCGGGCAAATCGGTGTCCCGGCCCTGCCCCACCAGTTCGGCGATGCGTTGCGTCAGCGCCCGCCCCATTCCGAAGTCGAGCAGTGTCAGGTAGCCGAGCAGCGCCCAGGTGAGCGTCAGCGCACCGAACCGCTCCAGCCCGATGTGACTGATCAGCAGCGGGATCGACAGCACGGCCGCGGCCAGTGGCATGCCCTCGCCGAGAAGGTTCCAGCCGGTGTTGCGCAACAGGCGCGAGCGAAGGGCGGCGGCGATCAAGGCGAGTAGCTTCCAAAGGTCAAGGCGCGAAGGCCAAGGTGCGAACGTATGGGCGGCGCGCATACTGCCACCGGCACCGGCGCTACGCCACGCCGCGCAGCAGGCCGGCAAGGCGGGGGGCCAGCGCGCTTACCGCATAGTGCTCCTCGATCACCGCACGGCCGTGCCGACCCATGGCGGCGGCGCGGCCGGGATCGGCCAGCAGGGTGGAGAGCGCCTCCACCCATGCCTCCGTCGAATCGGCGGCGAAGCCGACGTCGCCGTGGGCCAGAACGTCCGTGTTCATTCCGATCGGCGACACCACGGCGGGACGGCCGGCGCACAGGTACTGGAGCATCTTGAAGCCGCACTTGCCCCGCTCCCACGGGCTGTCGGTCAGCGGCATGAGACCGACGTTGAGGTCGGCAAAGAAGCCCGCCTCCACCGCGGGCGACCAGGAAACGAAGTCGACACGCTCCGCCGGCAGGCGGTGGAAGGTTGGCGGCAGATCGGCGCACACCGCCAGCCGGGCGCGCGGGAAGCGGTCGAGCACCGCCGCCAGCGCGTCCTCGATGCCCTCCAGGTAGCGCAGGTTGCCCGACGTCCCGATCCAGCCGATGACTGCGTTGCCCGCCGGATAGGGCGTGGCCGGCAGGGCCGTGGTGTCGACCGCCGTGGGCAGCACGGCGACGCGGGCGTTCCAGGCGGCGTAGACCTCGGCCAGCCAGTTGTTGCCGCACACAACCAGATCGCAGGCGCGCGCCAGCCGTTCGGCGGTTCGGCCGTCGCGGAACAGGTGGATGGCGTCGTCGACGTCCAGCACACGCGGACGTCGCGTCCAGCCCTCCAGCGTCACCAGGGTCGACAGCAATTCGCGCTGCAGAAGCGTGACGTCGGCCCGGTGACTGCAGGCCACCGCGGGCAAGCGTTGCAGCAGCGATGCCCCGGCCCACGCCGGGCGCAGCCAGCGCGCGCGCGGCGGGTAGGCGCCGAGCGGCGCCGGCCTTTCGTCGATCTCCACGCCCAGCGACGCCAGCGCCGGCACGTACTGGCGGACGCGAAAGCGCGCGGCAGGCACGGTAGCGCCGCCGGTGAAGGCCATGACGCGGAGGGATTTGCTGGCCGTCATTCGTGCCTCAGCGCCTCGATCGGGTTGAGCTGCGAGGCGCGCCGCGCCGGATAGAGGCCGAAGAACACGCCGACCACGCCGCTGACGCTGACCGACAGGATGACGGCGTCCAGGCTGATCAGCACCGGCCAGCCGGCCGCGCGCGCCACCACCATGGCCACTCCGGCGCCGAGCAACACGCCCACCCCGGCGCCGATCACCGACAGGGTCGTCGATTCGATGAGGAACTGCATGAGGATGTCGCGCCGTTTGGCGCCCACGGCCAGCCGCAGGCCGATCTCCCGCGTCCGCTCGGTGACCGAAACCAGCATGATGTTCATGATGCCGATGCCGCCCACCAGCAGCGACACCGCCGCCACCGCCGCCAGCAGGAAGGACAGCGCGCGCGACGACGCATCCCGCGTGGCCGCCACCTCGCTCAGGTCGCGCATCCAGAAATCGTCGTCCTGCCCATCGGTCAGCCGGTGGCGCTGGCGCAGCAGGTCCTTGATCTGGCGCTGGGCTTCCGGAACGTCGAAGCCCTCGCGCACCTTCACCGCCATGGCGTGGATGAAGCGCGGGTTGGCCTTCGCCATGCCGGGGATGTTGCGCTTGGCGGTGCTCAGCGGCACAAAGACGACGTCGTCCATGTCCTGGCCGCTGCTGTTCTGTCCCTTGGCGGCCAGCACGCCGATGACGGTGACGGGCGTGGAGAGCAGGCGCACCGTCTGCCCCACCGGATCGCCGCCGCCGAACAGCTTCTCCACCACCGTGTGGCCGAGCAGGATGACCTTGTTGTTCTGCGCAACATCCTGTTCGGAAATGCTCCGGCCGGCCGCGACGGTCCAGGTCCGCGCGTCCAGATAGTCGGGCGTGACGCCGAACAGCGTGGTGTTCCAGTTCTGGTTGCCGGCCACCACCTGCAGGCCCCACCGCACGTAGGGGGCGGCGATCTCGGCTTCCGGGATCTCGGCGATGATGGCGACCGCGTCATCCTCGGTCAGCGAGGCGGCGGTGCCTGCCCCCAGCCGGACGCCGCCACGCGCCACGCTGCCCTGCCCGACCAGCAGGAGGTTGGTGCCCAGACTGGCGATCTGCTGGAGCACCTGATTGCGCGCGCCCGATCCGACGGCGACCATGGCGATCACCGCCGCCACGCCGATGACGATGCCCAGCATGGTCAGCGATGTGCGCAGCGGGTTGGCCCGCAGCGCGTCCAGCGCGGTGCCAATGGCGTCGAGCACGTTCATGGAACAGACTCCTGCGCGGCCTGCACCCGGTCTTCCACCACCTTCCCGTCGAGGAAGGAGAGCACACGGCCGGCGTAGCGCGCGACGTCCGGCTCGTGCGTCACTAGAACAATGGTGATGCCGGAGCGGTTGAGCTGCTGAAACAGGGCCATGATCTCCCGCGTGGTGCGGGTGTCCAGCGCGCCGGTCGGCTCATCGGCCAGCAGCAGCGCCGGCCGGTTGACCAGCGCGCGGGCGATGGCCACGCGCTGCTGCTGCCCGCCGGAGAGCTGCGTCGGCCTGTGGTGCGCCCGCTCCGCAAGACCGACGGCGGCCAGCGCCTCGGTCGCGCGCGCGGCGCGCGCGGCGCGGTCCAGTCCGGCATAGACCATCGGCAGTTCGACGTTGGCCTGCGCCGTTGCGCGCGACATCAGGTTGAAGGACTGGAAGACGAAGCCGATCTTGCGGTTGCGCACTTCGGCCAGGGCGTCCGGGTCCAGGCCACTGACCTCCTCCCCGTCCAGCCAGTAGCGGCCGGCGTCGGGGCGGTCCAGGCAACCCAGGACGTTCATGAAGGTCGATTTGCCGGACCCCGACGGCCCCATGACGGCGACGAAGCTGCCACGTTCCACGGCGACGTTGACGTCCACCAACGCCGGCACCCGGTGCGGGCCCATCGAGTAGGTCCGGCACAGGCCTTCCGTGCGGATCAGCGGCGCCTCAGAAGGCAAGGCGCGGCCCCCGGCTCGCGGCGGCCTGCGTGTTCATGCCGACGATCACCTCCTGCCCCGGCACCAGTTCGCCACCGACCACCTCGGTGAAGCTGCCGTCGCTGATGCCGGCACGCAGATGCACCGCCTGGGGCTGGCCACCGGGGCCGACGACCCAAACCGTGCGCGGGGTCACCACGGTTTTCGCCCCGCCGCCGTTCTTCAGCGCGTCGAAGCGGGCGCGCTGTTCGGCATCAAGGATGGCGGCGATGCCCTCCTCGGCCGTGCGGCGGATCTCCCGCGCCTCGGCGCGGCGGCGCTCGGCATCGCCTTCGCGCGCGCCAAGTGCGGCAAAGCGCTCGCGCGCCTGTACCACCACGCGGTCGATCTGGGCACGCTGGCGATCGTCCAGAGACAATTCGCTGTCCAACCGGCGCACCATCGCCTCCACCGACGCGGCCCCTCGCCCGCCGCCGGACGCCGGTGTGATCGTGACCGGCGCCGCGGCGGTCTCGGCCGGTGCGGTGGTGCCCATCGGGCGGAAGCGCAGGGCGGCGTTCGGAACCTTCACCGCATTCGGGCGTTCATCCACCGCGACGCGCAGGTTGGCCGTCATGCCCGGCAGCAGGCGCAGTTCGGCGTTCTCCACGGTAATGGCGACGATGTAGGTGACGACGTTCTGCTGCGTCTCCGGCGCCAGCCGCACCTCGGCCACCGTGCCGTGGAACGTCTCGCCGGGGTAGGCGCCGACGGTGAAGCTGGCCGCCAAGCCTTCACGCACGCGGCCGATGTCCGCCTCGTCGATGTTGGCCAGCACCCGCATCTGGCGCAGGTCCTGGGCGATGTTGAACAGCTTCGGCGCCTGCAGGCTGGCGGCAACGGTCTGGCCGACGTTCACCTGCCGGTCCACCACCACCCCGTCGATGGGCGAGCGGATGACCGAGCGGTCAATGTCCACCTGAACCAGTTGCATGGCGGCGGTCCGCTGGAGCACGTTGGCGCGCGCCACCTCCACCTGCGCCGCGGCGATGCGGGCCGACGCCTCGGCCGAGGCGACGGCGGCCTCCGCCTGCTGGCGCTGGGCTTGGGCGGAGGTGATCTGCGCACGCGCCGTGCGGAAGGCGGTCTGCGCCTTTTCCAGGTCGGCGGCGGCGACGACGCCGCGCCCGCGCAGGTCCTCCCGCCGGGCGAAGTCGCGTTCGGCTTCCTGCATCGCCAGTTCGGCGCGCAGCACCGCGGCCACGGTGTTGGCCACGTTGGCGCGCGCGCTGGCGACGTCCGCGTGCGACTTCTCAAGCTGCGCCTGCTGCACGTTGAACGTCGCCTGCGCCGCCTCCAGGTCGGCCTGGGCCGAGGCGAGGCGGGCCTTCAGCTGCGTGTCGTCGAGGTTGGCGAGCACCTGCCCGACCTTGACCGCGCTGTTGAAGTCGGCGTGCAACTGGGCGATCTGGCCGGACAACTGGGAGCTGACCTCCACCGTCACCACGGCGTTCAGGGTGCCGGTCGCGGTGATGGCGCTGACCAGCGGGCCCTGCTCGACCCGGGCGGTGCGGTAGCTGGGGGCGGCCTCGGCACGGTCCAGGTACAGGTACGCGGCGACCGCCGCCGCGGCCAGAAGCACCAGCACCAGCAGGGTCGCAAGACGCCGAATCATCCGATGGCTCCAGGAGGTTCCGGGGCGGATCCCCTGATCGTAAACGTCTCAAATACGGCAACGGTGCGGCAAAGGCGCTCCGGGCTGGACGGCAGCGCTATTTGGCAGTGCCGAGGCTGGGGTGCGCCACCCGGTCGCCGGGGCGTATGCCCAGCCGGGCGCTCATGCCGCCGTTGATCTCCAGGATGCCCTTGACCGGACCGGCCGAGCGGACCCCCTCCAGCGAGTGCGGGACGGCGCGCTCGTGAATGTTGACGATGCGGCCGTCGGCGCCGATGAAGATCATGTCGAGCGGGATCAGCGTGTTCTTCATCCAGAAGGTCGCCGGCTGCGGCCGGTCGTAGACGAACAGCATGCCGGCGTCCGGCTTCATCGTCTCGCGGAACATCAGGCCCTGGGCCTGCTGGGCGGGCGTATAAGCCAGTTCCACGTCGAAGCGGAAACGTCCGCCACCCGCCGTCTCGACGGTGAGCGAGGAGCGCTCGAAGGTTTCCAGCGCGATCGCTGTGCCGGCAGCCAGCAGCAGGCCCAGGCACACCAGCACGCTTTGAAGAATCCGTCCGATCATCGGGATTGTCGTCTCTCAACACGGGGTCGGCATCGCCGCGAACCATGCCGCCCGGACGCGCCGCTGTCCAGGGCGCAAACGCCGGGCGTCAGGACGGGGAAGCTGCGGTGGGCGGGCGGGACGAAGGGTACAACTCGTCCTTCACCGGCCCCACCGATTTGACCGAATAGCCTGGGCGGGCGCTGAAGCGGCGTTGCGCGCGCTCCGCCGCGTCGCGGTCGCTTTCCGCCCACACCAGATAGTCGCGCCCGGCGGCCCATTCGGCGGCCAGCGGGTGGTTGGCGTCCACCTCGCGGATCTGGGTGTTGACGACGGTAACCAGCCATTCCTTGTCGCCGTTGTTCCGGCGGTCGGACAGGATCAGAAGGCGTGGTCGGCGCTGCGCCTGCGCCTCGGCCAGCCTCTGCTGCACGTCGGCCTGCTTGCGGCGGGATTCGATCAGCGCGTTGGTGATTTCGTCGATCTCCTTAGAACCTATTCCAGTAGGGAGACGAACTCCCAGACGGTGACAGCGCAGACGATGTGGAGCATGGCCTCGTAGGTGAGGGCGAGCTTTTCCCAGCGGACCAGGATGCGGCGATAGCGGTTCAGCCAGGAGTGCGCCCG
>DASPIO010000052.1:0-4096 GCA_035629155.1 Azospirillum sp.
ATGGGCGGCGACGTACTGGGCGGCCTTCACCTTGCGCAGCAGCTCGGTGGCGCTGCGGCCGACGCCGCCGGCGGTGATCTCGACGATCTGGATCTTGCCGTTCGGGTCGACGACGAAGGTGCCGCGGTCGGCCAGACCGACGTCCTCGATCATCACCTCGAAGTTGCGGGTGATGGTGCCGGTCGGGTCACCGACCATCGTGTACTCGATCTTGCTGATCGCCGGCGAGGTGTCGTGCCACGCCTTGTGGCAGAAGTGCGTGTCGGTCGAAACGGCGTAGATCTCGACGCCCAGCTTCTGGAACGCGCCGTAGTTGTCGGCGAGGTCTTCCAGCTCGGTCGGGCAGACGAAGGTGAAGTCGGCCGGATAGAAGAACACGACCGACCACTTGCCCTTGAGGTCGGCGTCGGTGACCTCGATGAACTTCCCGTTCTTGAAAGCAGTGGCCTTGAACGGCTTGACCTCGGTGTTGATCAGAGACATCAATTCACTCCGCTGAGTTAAATAAGTGGAAGGCGCGTTGTCCTGGTGTCCTCATCCGCGTCCCAGATCGCCTTTTGGATCCCTGGGCTGCGGCTGTCCGCCAAGAGCCGGCTTCTCCTCGTTGGCCGCTTGACCACCGTGAAAATAGGAGGAACTGGTCATCACCGGAAACAGAAAATTCAGATCGCGTTGATCGGAAAAATCGATTAGAATGGTTCCATGAAACCGCTCCCGACGTTGCGCCAGCTCCGCTACCTCGTTGCCGTCGTCGACCGCTGCCATTTCAGCCGCGCGGCCGAAGCGTGCCTCGTCAGCCAGTCGACGCTCAGCGCCGGCGTCCAGGAGTTGGAGGACCTGCTGGGCGCGCCGCTGCTGGAGCGCACCAAGCGCTCGGTGATGCCCACACCGCTGGGCCGCGAGATCGCCGAGCGCGCGCGGGCGCTCCTGAAGGGGGCCGAGGATCTGGTGGACATCGCCCGCTCGACCGAGGATCCGATGTCCGGGCCGCTGCACCTGGGCGTCATCCCGACCATCGGGCCGTTCATGATCCCGCGCGTGATGCCCGGCCTGCGCGCGGCGTTTCCCAAACTGAAGCTCTACCTGCGCGAGGACCAGACGGCGCGCCTGCTCGACCGGCTCGACGCCGGGGAACTGGACGCCGCGCTGCTGGCGCTTCCCTATCCCTCGGGCGACGTGGAGAGCGTCGATATCGTCGAGGACCGCTTCTGGGTCGTCTGCCCGCCGGGGCACCGATTCGAACGGCTGGCCGCGGCGCATCCCTCCGACGTGGCGCTGGAGGACCTGCTGCTGCTGGAGGACGGCCACTGCCTGCGCGAACACGCGCTGGCCGCCTGTGCCCTGGAGGACGCGCGCCGCAACACCGCCTTCCAGGGCACCAGCCTGCATACGCTGGTGCAGATGGTGGCCAACGGCCTGGGCATCACGCTGCTGCCGCAGATGGCGCTGGACGCCGGCATCCTGCGTGGCCTGGATCTGGTGGTGCGCCCGCTGGTGGGCGAGCGCCCGTACCGCCGCATCGGCTTGGTCTGGCGCCGCACCTCGGGCCGCAAGGAGACCTTCCGCCGCCTCGCCGCCGCGTTGAAGGAAGAGATGGTGCGGCAGGCCGACGCCCTACAGCCCGCCGGCTGAGACAGCTTTGTGGCCGGACAACGCGTGTCCGCTGCAAAAAATGTCTGCATCCACGCAAGCGCCACCGAGGTCGCCATTGGCGCCGCGGTCCTCAACCGCATGGCCGACCTCGGAGGCCCGAACTCCGTCCGTGCCGTCCCGCCGGACCCCCATTCCTCCTACCACTGAATGATACGTTGTGGCGGCTTCCCCCCTGTAAACGCGGCGCCGACCGGTGTGGGGCGCGCGGGCCATGGCACCGCGCGGCCGATGTTACAAACAGTTGCGGTTTTGTTGATATTTGTGGCTTGACCCTTCCGGCTTGGCTGGGCATAGGGTCATATCCCATCCCCCCAAGGAAATGGCTGTCCGAATGCCCCCTTGGGCAAAGCGGTGAAGGTCGGCGCCGGTCCGCGGCGGTCCGGCCCGTGCGGCGTTCCGCCGCCCGCTTTGCCCAGGGGCGAACAGAGCCGTCGGTGACCGGAGATCATGTGAGATGACTGGAACGTTCAAGTATACGGATGGCGCGTCCTACGGCACCCCCACGGGCGACATCAAATTCAACTCCACGACCACCCTTGCCAACAAAGTCGGGACGGACATTGGGGTGGACGCGGCGAAGGTTCCCGTCATCGGCAAAGACGCAAACGGTAACCTGTACTACCGTTTGCAGACATCAAGCACGGAATTGAGCCTGTACAAGACCGACGGCACAACACGCCTGACGGCAAGCTCGGGTCTGCTGATCGACTGGTCGGGGGTCGGCAACGCCATTTCCGTGGCCGGCGGCAACGTCGGCGACGTGCTCTATGGCGGTACGGGCAACGACAGCCTCTACGGCGACGGCGGCAACGACCAGATCGACGGAGGCATCGGCAACGACAGTCTCTACGGCGGCAGCGGCAACGACCTGATCTACGGCGGCGCCGGCAACGACAACCTCGGTGGCCAAGCCGGCAACGACACCATCTTCGGTGGGGATGGCGACGATCAGATCACCCCCGACGTCAGCAGCGCCGCAGGCGTGGACTACATCGATGGCGGCAACGGCAACGACTCGATCGGAATTGACCCGATCGGAATCAACGGTCAGGCCGATACGATCATCGGTGGCGCTGGCACCGACACCCTCTATCTATTCGTTCAATCGGGCGCCGTAACGTACGACCTCTCCGCAGCCACCATCACCGGCTTCGAAGAGATCTACGTGATGAACCAAACGGCGTCCATCGCCCTGCCGGACGCCTTCACCGCCAGCGGGGCCACCACCACCGTCCGGGCGACCGGCATCAACACGCCCACCAACACCTTTACCTTCGACGGCAGCGCCGAGACGAACGGCAAGTTCGCCATCACCGGCGGCGAGGGTGCCGACACCCTGATCGGCGGCGCCGGCGACGACACGCTCTCCGGCGGCAACGGCAACGACTCGCTCTCCGGCGGCGCCGGCAGCGACCGGTTCGACGGCGGCGCCGGCAACGACACCCTGATCGGCGGCGCCGGCAACGACACGCTCACGGGCGGCGCGGGCAGTGACGTCTTCAAATACGACGCCACGCTGAATCCCGAGTATGCGGCCGGCGACACGATCACCGACTTCGGGTCCGGCGATACCCTCATCCTGGCGGGCGACTACTCCAGCCTGAACGGCACGAGCGCCGGCAACATCACCATCGGCGCCCACGGCACGCTGACGCTGACCGGGGTCACCCGCGATTTCATCGCCACCTACGACAGCGGCACCGGCCTGAGCACCATCATGCTCTCCGCCGCCCCGCCGACCGGGCTGGACCTGACCGCCGCTTCGGACAGCGGCTTGTCGAGCACCGACAACATCACCCGCGTCACCGCGCCGGTCATCACCGGCACGGCGGACGCTTCGGCCACCGTCACCCTGTACGACAGCGACGGCACGACGGCGCTGGGCACGGTGACGGCCAACGCGACCACCGGCGCCTGGACCATCACCAGCGCGTCGCTGAGCGACGGCGCCCACAGCCTGACCGCCAAGGCGATCAGCTGGGGTACCACCTCGACCGCCTCGACGCCGCTCACCGTCACCATCGACACCGCCGCCCCTGCGGCGCCGACCGGCCTGGCCCTGGCGACGGCGTCCAACAGCGGCTCGACGGCCGACGCCGTCACCAGCGACACCACCCCGACGCTCACCGGCACGGTGGCCGAAGCCGGCAGGGTGGTGCTGTACGACGGCGCCGCCGCGCGGGGCACGGTCACCGCCTCCGGCGCCGGGACCTGGACGATCACCAGTTCGTCCCTGGCCGACGGCGCCCACACGCTGACCGCCATCGTGCTCGACACGGCCGGCAACACTTCGACCGCCTCCACGGCGCTCACCGTCACCATCGACACCGCCGCCGCCGCGCCGACCGGGCTGGCCCTGACGACGGCGTCGAACAGCGGCTCGACGGCCGACGCCGTCACCAACGCCACCGCCCCGGCCATCACCGGCACCGTCGCCGAGGCC
>DASPIO010000053.1:0-4006 GCA_035629155.1 Azospirillum sp.
CACGCTTGACGAGGCGCTCGATCCGGCCTATCCGGCCGACCTGTTTCCCCCGGAGTGGCGCGCGTGAGCGTCACCGGCCCGTTGACCGGCCCGGCATTCCTGCCAGGCCGTTGGGAGTTCTGACCTCATGACCGCGGCCAACACGACCGAGAAGCTCCGCCACCCCGAGAAGGCCCACCGGCCGGACAACCCCGTCGCGCGCAAGCCGATGTGGATCCGCGTCAAGGCCCCCACCAGCGCCGAGTACCACGAGACGCGCGCCCTCATGCGCGACCTCAAGCTCAACACGGTGTGCGAGGAGGCGGCCTGCCCGAACATCGGCGAGTGCTGGAAGCACAAGCACGCCACGTTCATGATCCTCGGCTCGATCTGCACGCGCGGTTGCTCCTTCTGCAACGTCGAGACCGGCCGCCCCGACCTGCTCGACCCGCACGAGCCGGAGAACGTCGCCGAGGCGGTGGGGCAGCTCCAGCTCAACCACGTGGTCGTCACCTCGGTCGACCGCGACGACCTGGAGGACGGCGGGGCCGGTCACTTCGCCCGCACCATCGCCGCCATCCGCCGGCACGCCCCGGATACCACCATCGAGATCCTGACCCCCGACTTCCAGAAGAAGAAGGGCGCCATAGAGGTCGTCGCCGCGGCGAAACCCGACGTGTTCAACCACAATCTGGAAACGGTGCCGCGGCTCTACCCGACGATCCGGCCGGGAGCGCGTTACTTCACCTCGCTCCAGCTGTTGGCGAAGGTGAAGGAGATCGATCCATCCATGTTCACGAAGTCCGGAATCATAGTCGGCCTCGGCGAGACCAAGGAAGAGGTGGCGCAGGTGATGGACGACCTGCGCGCTGCCGACGTCGACTTCCTCACCATCGGCCAGTACCTGCAGCCGACGCCCAAGCACGTGGCCGTCGACCGCTTCGTAACGCCGGAGGAGTTCGAGGGCTACGCCCGCCTCGCCCGCGCCAAGGGCTTCCTGATGGTGTCGGCCAGCCCGCTGACCCGTTCCTCCTACTTCGCCGGCGACGACTTCGCGCGGCTGCGCGACGCGCGCGCCGCCAAGCTCGCCGCCACGGCCGGCTGACGGGGCAGGGCCATGCCGACGCACGCGCAAAAAAAGGTCCTGCCCTACACGCCGGAGCAGATGTACCGGCTCGTCGCGGACGTGGAGCGCTATCCCGAATTCCTGCCCTGGTGTCTGGCCGCGCGCATCCGCCGGCGCGAGGGCAACGTCATGTACGCGGACCTCGTCATCGGCTTCAAGATGATCCGCGAGCGCTTCACCTCGCGCGTCGAGCTGAACGAGCCGGCCATGCGCATCGATGTTCAGTACACCGACGGGCCGTTCCAGTACCTGAACAATCACTGGATCTTCCTGCCGCACGAGAAGGGCACCTGCGTGGACTTCTTCGTGGATTTCGAGTTCCGCTCGGCGATCCTGCAGAAGATCATGGGTGTGCTGTTCAACGAGGCGGTTACCCGTATGGTCCACGCCTTCGAGGTGCGCGCGCAGAAGCTCTACGGCACCCAGCCAGCCAAGGCCGGGGCCGGCGCCAGCGCGGCCTGACGCGGACGCGCGAACGGCGCCGCGCACGGGCGCGGCGCCATCCCCTGGAAAATGGGTGCAAACGGGTGCGCTACGCCGTGAACGGCGGCGGGACGCCGGGGGACGTCGGGTCGCTGGGTGGCGTCACCTCCGGCGGGGTTTCCGGGTTGGGCGGGATGCGCGGCTCCGGCGTCGGGGCCGGGCGGTCGGGCGATGGGGAGGTCGGGCCGCCGGGTGGCGGCACCTCCGGGACCGGCTTATGGGGATCGCTCAAGACAAACTCCTTCTGGCTTGCCGCCTAGTCGGCCGAGCGTTCGAGCGCCCGCCCGCCGGACTGCACGTCCCGCCCCATGCCTTCCATTGTGTTGCACCCGCTCAGCATGGCGGTCAACGCGACCAGGAAACTCAACATCGCGATTTGGCGAACGGGAAGCCGGATCGTGCGGGTCATCGCCCAGTCTCCTTGTTGAAGAACACCTGCCTTGTGAACGGCCCGCCCGCCCGGATGGTTCCGGATGCACGCGCGCAACGCGCAACTGTGCAATCGGAATGGCGTCCTTCCTTGACGCAGTAATTCCCTCGGTCATGATGGCGTCCCCTCGCCGTCACCCGCCGGATTTCCTTGCATGAGCGCCAGCGAAACCCTCGTCCGTCCGCTCTCCGGCCGCGTGCGCGTGCATGTGGGGGAGTTGCTGCGCCTTGCGGCGCCGGTCATCGTCTCGCGCGCCGGGCTGATGGTGATGATGGCCGTCGATACCGCCATCGTCGGCCGCTTCAGCGCGCACGAGCTGGCGCTGTTCGGCCTTGCCCACCTGCCCAACAACGTGATGATCGGCACCGGTGTCGGCCTGCTGCTCGGCACCGTCGCCATGACCGCGCACGCGCTGGGCGCCGGGGAGGACCGGGAGTGCGGGCGGGTGCTGCGCCGCTCGCTGCCCTACGCGCTGGTGTTGGGCCTGCTGATGGCGGTGGTCTCGCTGTTCGGCGAGCCGTTGCTCCTGCTCTCCGGCCAGACGCCCGAACTGGCCGAGGGCGGCGGCAAGGTCATGGCGGTGCTGGGGCTGGGCATGCCGGGCATGATGCTGTACGTCGCCGCCGGCTTCTTCCTGGAGGGGTTGCAGCGGCCGCTGCCGGTGATGGTGGCGATGATCGGCGGCAACCTGCTGAACGGCGTGCTGGCCTGGGCGCTGGTGTGGGGCGGATTCGGCCTGCCGGCCATGGGCGCCCTGGGCTCCGCCATGGCCACCAGCGCGGTGCGCTGGGCCATGGGGCTGGGCCTGCTGGTGGTGATCTGGCGGATGCCCGACCACGCCCGCTGGGGCATCCGGCGCAACACGCGCAAGGGCTGGCGGGCGTGGGCGCGCCAGCGCACGCTGGGCTACGCCGCGGGCCTCAGCATCGGCGTGGAGAGCACCGCGTTCGCGGCGCTGGGCTTCATCGCCGGCATGCTCTCGCCGCTGGCGCTCGGCGCCTACATGGTCGGGCTGAACCTGATCGCCGTGCCGTTCATGGCGGCGGTCGGCCTGGGCTCGGCGACGGCGGTGCGGGTCGGGATCGCCTACGGCCGGCGCGACGCGCGCGAGATGGCGCTGGCCGGCTGGACCGGCCTGGCGGTCACCAGCGCCATCCTGGCCGTGGTCGGCGTCGTCTACCGCTGGTTCCCCGAGGCGGCGGCCGGCATCTACACCAGCGACCCGGAGTTGCTGGAACGCGTCGTCCCGCTGGTCAGCTTCGGCGCCTGGATCCTGGTGGCGGACGGCGGGCAGGCGGTGATGGGCAACGCGCTGCGCGGCCGGAACGACGCGTGGGTGCCCACCGTGCTGCATTTCGTGTCGTACGCAATTGTCATGATCCCCGTTTCCGCGTGGCTGGCAGTCGGCCTCGGGCGGGGCGAGCACGGTCTTTTCGAAGGAATTCTTGTGGCGAGTGTGGTATCCGTCTCTATCCTTTCGGCGCGCTTCGCGTGGCTCGGCCGCCGGCCGGGTTCTTGACGCGGAAACGTTGTGTGCACCTGCGAACGCTGGTAGAAATACCTATATTAATGAGGCAACGCGGCGATCACGCCT
Organism: Azospirillum sp.; assembly: GCA_035629155.1. Classification (GTDB taxonomy): domain Bacteria; phylum Pseudomonadota; class Alphaproteobacteria; order Azospirillales; family Azospirillaceae; genus Azospirillum. The sequence goes on from DASPIO010000053.1 coordinate 3,613, forward strand.
TGGCTGAAACCCGGGCACCGGTTAGAGAGACCGCCGCTCCCAAGAACGAAGAGCCTGTTTCTTGAGCACGACACCCCTGCCTCCCGCCTCCGACATCGCGCCGGTCACCATCGAAGACGAGATGCGGCGATCGTACCTCGATTACGCCATGAGCGTGATCGTGAGTCGCGCGCTGCCCGACGTCCGCGATGGGCTGAAGCCGGTGCACCGCCGCATCCTCTACGCGATGAAGGAGGGCGGCTACGATTCGACCAAGCCGTACAAGAAGTCGGCGCGCATCGTCGGCGACGTGATGGGTAAGTACCACCCGCACGGCGACAGCGCGATCTACGACGCCATGGTCCGCATGGCGCAGGACTTCTCGATGCGGCTGCCGCTCATCGACGGCCAGGGC
>DASPIO010000054.1:0-2750 GCA_035629155.1 Azospirillum sp.
TCGGCCAGCGAGGGGCGGCGCAGCGAGCGCGACGTCCAGGACGAGTCGCTGATGCTGACCGGCGACGAGAACATCATCGACATCGACTTCACCGTGTTCTGGCGCATCAAGGACGCCGGCCAGTTCCTGTTCATGATCCGCGATCCGGAAGGCACCGTGAAGGTCGCCGCCGAGAGCGCCATGCGCGAGGTGATCGGCCGCACCGAGCTGCAGCCGGCCCTGACCGAGGCGCGCCAGCAGACCGAGCAGGCGACCCAGCGGCTGCTGCAGACCATGCTCGACGAGTACAAGGCGGGCATCGAGGTCATGCAGGTGCAGCTCCAGAAGGCCGACCCGCCGGCCCCCGTCATCGACGCCTTCAACGACGTGCAGCGCGCCCGCGCCGACCGCGAGCGCCTGCGCAACGAGGCCGAGGCCTACCGCAACGACATCATCCCGCGCGCCCGCGGCGAATCGGAACGCCTGATCCAGGAGGCCTCGGCCTACCGCGAGCAGATCGTCAGCCTCGCCCAGGGTGACGCCGACCGCTTCCGCAAGGTCTACGAGGCCTACGCGCAGGCCAAGGACGTGACGGCCAAGCGCATGTACCTGGAGACCATGGAGGAGATCCTGCGCGGATCGAACAAGGTGATCATCGACGGCAACGCGCAGGGCGCGCAGGGGGTCGTCCCCTACCTGCCGCTCAACCAGCTCCAGCCGGCGCCCCAGCCGCAACCAGCCCCGGCGAAGCCGGGCCAGCAGACCCGGTGAGGTGACGTCATGAACCGCAACCTCGTCATCGCCGGCATCGCCGTCGTGCTGCTGGGCCTCCTGGCCTCCAGCGCGCTGTTCACCGTCACCCAGGCCCAGCAGGCGCTGGTCACCCAGTTCGGCGCCGTCAAGCGCGTGCTGCAGGAGCCGGGCCTGAAGCTGAAGATCCCGTTCATCGAGACCGTGGTCTACGTCGACCGCCGCGTCCTCGACCTCGATCCGCCGGTCGAGCAGGTCATCCTGTCCGACCAGAAGCGTCTGGACGTGGACGCCTTCGGCCGCTACCGCATCGTCGACCCGCTGCGCTTCTTCCAGGCCGTGCGCAACGAGCAGGTGGCCGAGGCGCAACTCAGCGCCACGCTGAACTCGGCGCTGCGCCGCGTGCTGGGCAGCGTCACGCTGCTGGCCGTGCTGTCGGAGGAGCGCGCGCGGATCATGAACGACATCCGTGCCGAGCTGAACGACAAGGCCAAGCAGTACGGCATCGAGATCGTCGATGTCCGTATCCGCCGCGCCGATCTGCCGGAGGAGACCAGCCAGGCGATCTTCGCCCGCATGCGCTCCGAACGCGAACGCGAGGCGGCCGAGGCGCGCGCCCAGGGCCAGGAGCAGGCGCAGCAGATCCGCTCCCGCGCCGAGCGCGAGCGCACGGTGATCATCGCCGAGGCGCAGCGCGACGCGCAGGTGCTGCGCGGCGAGGGCGACAACCAGGCGATCAAGCTGATCGGCGAGGCGACGTCGCAGGACCCGCAGTTCTACTCGTTCTACCGCTCGCTTGAGGCCTACCGGAAGGCGCTCAACAAGGACGACACCACGCTGGTGTTGTCGCCGTCGGGCGACTTCTTCCGCTACTTCGGCGACGGCACGGTGGGCGGCGCCGCCGCTCCCGCTCCGGCGTCGACCTCGGTCAACCGCCCGCCCGCCCCGGCGGCGGCCCCGGCGACCGCGACGGCGCAGTAACAGGCGACACTTGCCACCACCCGGCCGCTTGCGCGCCCGGGTGGTGCGGTATTCCTTTTGAAAAGAATTTCCCCATGGACGATCTGCTGACCGCGCTGGCCCTGGTGCTGGTGATCGAGGGCTCGCTCTACGCCCTGTTTCCCGGCGCCATGCGCCGCGTCATCGTCGAGGCGCTGACCGTTCCGGAAGGGCACATGCGGCTGGCCGGGCTGGCGGCGGCGGTGGCCGGCGTCGGCGCTGTGTGGATGCTGCGGACCCTCTGATCGCTTTTTCTCTTGAGGGTCGTAGACCCGGCCGCCCTTTTTTGACCATACTCGTTCCCGCATACTCTGGCTCCAACCTTGGGCGGAGGTGGCGTGCGCTCGCTTGAAGCCGTGACGCGCGCGGCCTACATCCGCTTTCGGAACGGGTGTGCACCGCCATCGGAAGTACCTTCGCGCGTCCGGCCCCGTGGCGACGTTCGAGGCAGGGAGACCATCTCAGTGAACCGCAACCGACACCTTCCGTCCGCCATTGCCGTCGCCGCCCGCGACGGCCGGCATGCCCGCCTGATCGGCTGGGCGCTGCTGCCGCTGCTTGCCGCGCTCCTCTGGGCGGCGATGCTGGCCGTCAGCAGCCCGGCCGCGGCGCAGGGGCGCCCGGCCCCCTCCAGCTTCGCGGATCTGGCGGAGAAGCTCCTGCCTGCCGTCGTCAACATTTCCACCAGCCAGGCGGCTCCGCAGCGCGGCGGCCCCGGTGGCCCCAACGGTCCAGGCGGCCCCGGCGCGCCCGGCGGCCGCGAAGGGCCGCGTCCGGAGATCCCGCAGTTCCCGCCGGGCTCGCCATTCGAGGAGTTCTTCAAGGACTTCTTCGACCGCCACGGCCAGCAGCCGGACGCGCCGCCGCGGCGCGCCACGTCACTGGGCTCGGGCTTCATCATCGACGCCAAGCAGGGCCTCGTGGTCACCAACAACCACGTGATCCAGGACGCCGACGAGATCAACGTCATCCTGAACGACGACACCAACATCAAGGCCGAGCTGGTCGGCCGCGACCAGAAG
>DASPIO010000055.1:0-3194 GCA_035629155.1 Azospirillum sp.
CCGCATGGTCACCGAGTGGGGCATGAGCGACAAGCTGGGCCCGCTGCTGTACGGCGAGCCGACGCAGGAGGTCTTCCTCGGCCACTCCGTCACCCAGCACAAGAACATGTCCGACCACACGGCGCAGACGGTGGACGAGGAGATCCGCCGCATCGTCGAGGAGGCCTACGCCGCCGCGCGCCACATCCTGACCGAGAACATCGACCAGCTCCACACGGTAGCCAAGGGCCTCCTGGAGTACGAGACGCTGAGCGGCGAGGACATCCAGACCTTGCTGCGCGGTGAGCCGATCATCCGCGAGGACAATGGCAAGGAAGGCTTTTCGGTGCCTCCCAAGCAGCCCACCGGCGGCCGCCGCGCTTCCGTCCCGCCGTCCACCGGCGGCAAGGAAGCCGGCATCGACCCGGAGCCGCAGGGCACCTGAGGATCGTCACACTGGAAACGGCGCCCTCCGGGGCGCCGTTTTCGTTTGAGGGGAAGTGAGGTTGCGGGGGCCACCGGTGAGATGGCCCCCGAATTTGAGGCCGGTGGTGATGCGAGGGTCCCGCTCCTATAAGGAGCGCAACCTTAGGAATTGTCCGTGAAGCGGCCCCGCAAGAATCGACGGCGCCGCGGGCGTGTTCGAGACCGCCGGCGATCGCGAGGACAAGACCACCGAGGCGCAGGTGAGGCGCAGGTCGGCGGACTCTACCGCCAGATCAGCCGGTTGAAGGTCGAGAACGATTTCTTGGTCAAGAGGCTCGGCAGGTAGCCCGAGCCCAGGGGCGCGCGATGGACTGGCACTCGCGGGCGGTGCTGGCATGGCGCATCTACACGCGGTACGCCGACCTCTGCGTCGAGGCGCTGGAGGAGGCGCTTCGGCGCGCCGGAATGCGTATCCGCGCCTCCCGAACAACTGCTCCAGCGTGATCGCGCACATATGGCGTTCCTGGACTGCGAGAGATTGCGCCTGCCGCCGGCTGTTCAGCACCGCCAGTTCAGCCTTCGCGTGGTTACGCAAGACTTGCGAGAGTCCAGTGTGCAAGCCGATGCACAAGCGTCTCCTTCCTTGCAGCGGCTCGCACGGTCAACCCACCATACGATCAGCCGCCTTGACGATCCTTGCTCCATACGGCAGCGTATGTGATGAAAAAATCAGCGAGGGAGGAACGCGCGATGACGGACAATCCCACCTACCGCGGGACTGTCTACCCCTGGCATTGCGACCACGTCGGGCACATGAACGTCATGTGGTACGTGGGCAAGTTCGACGAGGCGACCTGGAACCTGTTCCGGCAGTTCGGCATCACCGCGGCACACCTGCGCGGCGGCTATGGCATGGCGGCGGTCCAGCAGAACATCACCTACAAGCGCGAACTGCTGGCCGGCGACACGGTCGAAGTGCACAGCCGCCTGCTGGAAGTCCGCGAGAAAGTCATCCGCTTCGTCCACGAGATGCGAAACTCCGAAACCGGCGACGTCGCCGCGGTATGCGAGCTGACCGGCGTCCACATGGACCGGTCCACCCGAAAGTCCTGCCCGTTTCCCGAAGCGGTGCTCGCAGCGGCGCGCGAGGCTCTCACGGGAACGGCCGCACCGTGTGCAGGTGGTTGAGCGGGCCGTGGCCGTGGCCGATGCCGGGCGCGGTGAGGATGGCCTGCACGAGGTAGGCCCGCGCCCGCGCCACGGCGTCGCGCACGCCCAGCCCCTGGGCGAGGCCGGTGGCGATGGCGGAGGCCAGCGTGCAGCCGGTGCCGTGGGTGTGCGGCGTGTGCACGCGCGGGCTCTCGAACACCTCCTCGCCGTCCTCGGTGAGGAGCAGGTCCTGGACCAGTTCGCCTTCCATGTGGCCGCCCTTGAGCAGCACCGCCTTCGGCCCGAAGGTGCGGATGAGCTGTGCCGCCCGGCGCATGTCGGCCAGATCGCGGATCTCGATGTCGGCCAGCGCCTCGGCCTCCGGCACGTTGGGCGTCACCAGATCGGCGAGCGGCAGCAGGCGCTTCTTCAGCGTCAGCTCCGCCTCGTTCTCCAGCAGCGCGTGACCGCCCTTGGCGACCATCACGGGGTCGACCACCAGCGGGACGTTGATCGCGCGCTCCTCGTATTCGCCGGTCACTGCCTCGATCACCTCGGCCGACGCCAGCATGCCGACCTTGATGGCGTCGGCCCCGATGTCTTCCAGCACGACGCGCATCTGCTGCGCCACGAAGGCCGGGTCGATGGGGAAGATGCCGTAGACGCCGGTGGTGTTCTGCGCCGTCAGCGCCGTGATCGCCGTCGCGGCATAGCCGTTCAGCGCACTGACCGCCTTGATGTCGGCCTGGATCCCGGCGCCGCCGCCGGAATCGGATCCCGCGACGATCAGCACACGTCCCTTCATTCGGCGGCCTCTACGGAATGCTCGGCGGCCACCCGGCGGATGGTGTCGGCGATGTCGCCCACCACCTGGTTGACCAGGGATTCGTCGTCGCCCTCGGCCATCACGCGGATGACCGGCTCGGTGCCCGACTTGCGGATCAGGATGCGGCCGGAGCCGTTGAGCCGGCCCTCGCCGTCGCGGATGGCCTCCTGCACCTCGGCCATGTCCAGCGGCTTGGAGCCGGCGGCGAAGCGCACGTTGGTCAGCTTCTGCGGCACCGGGTCGAACACGCGGCACACCTCGCTGACCGGCTTCCCGGCCGCCTGGATCACCGCCAGCGCCTGCAACGCCGCGATCAGCCCGTCGCCGGTGGTGGAGTAGTCGGACAGCACGATGTGGCCGGACTGCTCGCCGCCCACGTTGTAGCCGTGCTCGCGCATGTGCTCGACCACGTAGCGGTCGCCGACCGGCGTGCGCACCAGCGTCAGGCCGATGCCGCCCAGATGCCGCTCCAGCCCCAGGTTGGACATGACGGTGGCGACGAGGCCGCCGCCCTTCAGCTTGTCGGCCCGCGCCCAGGACGCGGCGACGAGGCCCATGAGCTGGTCGCCGTCGATGCGGCGCCCGGCCTCGTCCACCATGATCAGGCGGTCGGCGTCGCCGTCCAGCGCGATGCCCAGGTGCGCGCCCTCGGCCACGACGGTTTCTTGCAGGTGCTTGGTGGCGGTGGCGCCGCAGTCCTTGTTGATGTTGATGCCGTCCGGGTGGTCGCCGATCGGCACCACGTCGGCGCCCAGCTCGTACAGCACCTTGGGCGCCACCTTGTAGGCCGCACCGTTGGCGCAGTCGACGACGA
>DASPIO010000056.1:0-9387 GCA_035629155.1 Azospirillum sp.
GAGAACAACCACCACATCGTCGAGAGCTGCTACAAGGCGCTGGCCCGCGCGCTGCGCGCCGCGGTGGAGATCGACCCGCGCAAGGCCGACGCCGTGCCCTCGACCAAGGGCACCCTCGGCGGCTCGCTGTAAGGGGGGCGCGGACATGTCCACCGTCGCCATCATCGATTACGGCTCCGGCAATCTGCGCTCGGCGGCGAAGGCCGTGGAACGCGCCGCGGCCGACGCCGGCCTCTCCTTCGACGTGCTGGTCACCGCCGACGCCGACGCGGTGCGCCGCGCCGACCGCGTCGTGCTGCCGGGCGTCGGCGCCTTCGCCGACTGCAAGCGCGGCCTGTCCGAGGTGCCCGGCATGCTGGACGTGCTTGAGGAGACCGTCATCCGCGGGGGCCGTCCCTTCCTGGGCATCTGCGTCGGCATGCAGCTCATGGCCGAGCGCGGGCTGGAGCACGGCGTGCACCAGGGCCTGGGCTGGATCAGGGGCGAGGTGGTGCCGCTGGAGCCCGCCGACCCGGCGCTGAAGATCCCGCACATGGGCTGGAACGAGCTGGAGATCGTGCGCGAGCACCCGGTTCTGAAGGGTCTGCCCAAGGGGACGCACGCCTACTTCGTGCACTCCTACCGCATCCAGTGCGCCGACCCGGCGAACGAGCTGGCGCGCGTCGAGTACGGCGGGCCGGTGACGGCGGTGATCGGGCGCGACAACCTGGTCGGCACGCAGTTCCACCCGGAGAAGAGCCAGGCCGCCGGTCTGGCGCTGATCGCCAATTTCCTCACCTGGCAGCCGCGCGGATGAACACCCCCAACCCGGCGGCCCCCTCGACGGCGATCGTCGAGCGCGTGGACGAGAAGTTCCGCACCGCCGACCTGCACGACCTGTGCGACGCGGCCGACGCCGCGATCCGCGACGGCGGCGGCTTCGGCTGGGTCACGCCGCCGCCGCGCGAGATCATGGAACGGTTCTGGCGCGGCGTGCTGATCGTGCCGGAGCGCATCCTGTTCGTCGGCCGCCTGGACGGGGTCATCGCCGGCTCCGCCCAACTGGTCAAGCCGGCGCGCAACAACGAGGCACAGGCGCACGCCTGCACGCTGACCACCTCCTTCGTCGCCCCCTGGGCGCGCGGCCACGGCCTCGCCCACAAGCTGACCGAGGCGGTGGAGCGCGAGGCGCGGGATCTCGGCTACCGCATCCTGAACCTCGACGTGCGCGAGACGCAGGAGGCGGCCATCCGCCTGTACCAAAGCATGGGTTTCCAGCGCTGGGGAACGCACCCCTTCTATGCGCACGTGGACGGGCGTCCGATCGCCGGCCACTATTATTTCAAGGACCTCTCCCAGGACCAGCAACCGGACGAGCCGCCGCCATGATCCTCTATCCTGCCATCGACCTCAAAGACGGCGCCTGCGTCCGCCTGGTGCGCGGCGAAATGGAACTTGCCACGGTGTTCAACACCGACCCGGCCGAACAGGCCCGCGCCTTCCGGGCGCAGGGCTTCCGGTGGCTGCACCTCGTCGACCTGAACGGCGCCTTCGCCGGCAAGCCGGTGAACGGCGACGCGGTCGAGCGCATCCTGAAGGCGGTCGACATGCCGGTGCAGCTCGGCGGCGGCATCCGCGACATCAGGACCATCGAGATGTGGCTGGAGAAGGGGGTGGCCCGCGTCATCCTCGGCACCGTCGCCCTGCGTCATCCCGAGCTGGTCAAGGAGGCCTGCAGGCTGTTCCCCGGCAAGGTCGCCGTCGGCATCGACGCGCGCGAGGGCTACGTCGCCGTCGCCGGCTGGGCCGAGACCTCGACCGAAAAGGCGCTGGACCTCGCGCTGAAGTTCGAGGATTCGGGCGTGGCCGCCATCATCTACACCGACATCAACCGCGACGGCGCCATGGGCGGCGTCAACGTGGAGGCCACCGCCGACCTCGCCTTCCACCTGACCACGCCGGTCATCGCGTCGGGCGGCGTGTCGTCCATCGAGGATCTGGCGGCGCTGAAGAAGGAAGAGCGCGCCGGGATCGAGGGCGTCATCTGCGGCCGTGCCCTCTACGACGGCCGCATCGATCCGGAGGCGGCGCTGGCGCTCCTCTCCACCCCCGTGGCCGAGGACGCCGACTGATGCTGAAGATGCGCGTCATCCCCTGCCTGGACGTCAAGGACGGCCGGGTGGTCAAGGGGGTCAACTTCGTGGATCTGGTGGACGCCGGCGATCCCGTGGAGCAGGCCCGCGTCTACGACCGCGAAGGGGCGGACGAGCTGACCTTCCTGGACATCACCGCCAGCCACGAGAACCGCGACACCATCTTCGACGTGGTGCGCCGCACCGCCGAACAGGTGTTCATGCCCCTCACGGTGGGCGGCGGCGTGCGCACGGTGGAGGACATCCGCAAGCTGCTGCTGGCCGGCGCGGACAAGGTGTCGATCAACACCGCCGCCGTGCACCGGCCGGAGTTCGTGCGCGAGGGCGCGGAGAAGTTCGGCAGCCAGTGCATCGTCGTCGCCATCGACGCCAAGCGCACCGGCGACGGCAAGTGGGAAGTGTTCACCCACGGCGGCCGCCGCGAAACCGGCCTGGACGCCATCGACTGGGCGCGGCGCATGGCCGAATACGGCGCCGGGGAGATCCTGCTGACTTCCATGGACCGCGACGGCACCAAGAGCGGCTTCGACCTGGATCTCACCCGCGCCGTGGCCGACGCCGTGCGGGTGCCGGTCATCGCGTCGGGCGGCGTCGGCACGCTGGACCATCTGGTGGAGGGCATCCGCGAGGGGCACGCCACCGCCGTGCTGGCCGCGTCGATCTTCCACTTCGGCACCTACACCATCGGACAGGCCAAGGCGGCTCTGACGCAAGCCGGCATCCCCGTGCGCCCGGCCCGCCAGGAGATCCCCGTCCATGGCTGATCCCAAGCCCCCAGTCCAACATCCGGGCGCGGACGTCCTCGACCGGCTGTACCAGACCGTGCTGGCACGCAAGGGCGCCGACCCGGAAAGCTCCTACACCGCCAAGCTGTACGCCCGCGGCACGCCGAAGATCGCCCAGAAGCTGGGCGAAGAGGCGGTCGAGGCGATCATCGAAGCGATGCGCGGCGACAAGGACAAGCTGGCGGCGGAATCCGCCGACCTGCTCTACCACCTGCTGGTGCTGTGGGCCGACGCCGGGCTGGAGCCGGGCGAGGTCTACGCCAAGCTGGCGGCGCGCGAGGGCACCAGCGGCATCGACGAGAAGAAATCCCGCAAGACGACGGGGTAAGGGACACAGCCAAGGATCCAAGGCGAGCGGCACATGTGGGATCACCTTCCTCCGACCTCCCTGCTTGCCTCCAGCGCGTGGAGCGACGGCTATCGGGACTGCTTCACGGTTCCCCTCGGCCCGGCGCCCGTCACGCTGGACGACGCGATCCCGGCCTTCTTCCATGCCGCACCAGCGTGGTTTGATACGCTGATGGGGCTGCGCAACGCCCTGGTCAAGCCGTTCGGCCTGAAGACGGGCGTCGGGGCGGCGCCGGTCCTCGCACCGCCGTTCCACGTCGGGCAGTCGATCGGTGTCTTCCGCCTGGTGGCGCTGACGCCGGACGAGGCCGTGTTCGGCGAGGACGACCGGCATCTGGACTTCCGCACCTCCCTCCTGCTCCGGCGCACCGAACAAGGGCAAAGCCTGACCTTTTCCACCGTGGTGAAGGTGCACAACGGGCTGGGGCGGTGCTATCTGGCCGTGGTCAAGCCCTTTCACCGGATGATCGTGCCCATCATGGCCGGCAACACGGCGCGCCTGCTGCAAAAGACGATGTGACCAGGAAGACGACGGGAGAAGGAAGACGAGATGAGCCAAGCGTACGACGACAACAACGTGTTCGCCCGCATCCTGCGCGGCGAGATCCCGTGCAAGAAGGCCTACGAAAGCGCGCACGCCCTGGCTTTCCACGACATCAACCCGCAGGCGCCGACGCACGTCCTGGTCATCCCGAAGGGCCGCTACGTCGACTACGACGATTTCGCGGCCAACGCGTCGGACGCGGAGATCGCCGACTACGTCCGCGCCATCGGTGCGGTGGCGCGCGAGGCCGGCGTGGTGGAGAACGGCTACCGTATCCTGTCGAACTGCGGGCGCGACGCGCACCAGGAAGTGCCGCACCTGCACGTCCACATCTTCGCCGGCCGCGACCTGGGCGGCATGATCGCCCGCCCGAAGGGGTAAAGGACGTTTCTTGAAAGGGGCAGGCGGGGCAGCGCTTCGCCTGCCCCTTTTCCTATGCTCAGCCCCGCCGCCCGAAGGCACGGCCGCTCACCGCGATGTCGCGGTTGAAGCCTTCCGAAACGCGGTCGTCGCCGTTGGAGGCGAGGTACAGCGTCACGTTGATGGCGGATAGGATGGCGTGGTCGATCTGCTCGGGCCGTGCGTCGTAACGCTTGATGGCGGACAGGGCGCGTGCGACCGAAGAAGCCATCGACAGGACCTCAACCCAGTTGAGCGGCAAGCGAAGCGACGAGCAGGACCGCGACGGCCACACCGGCGAGCGCCACGCCCAACCGCTCGGCGGCGGTCCAACGGGCCCAATCCTCGACGAAGCTGTTCAGCACGGTTGCGGTTCCATACCTGCGTAGGTGCGCTGCGGGTATGTACCACGATCGAAAGGAGGATGGGAGTCAAACCTCCTAGAACTTTCGTCTAGAATGACGCCATGCGGCGGTAATTCGGCGGCGCGGTGATTGGCGGCGCGGCCACTGGACGGTGCTCAGGCCACCGCGCGCAGGCGGTCGGCGGCCCTGTCCGTGTCGATGCGGCGGTACACGGCCTGCACCATGCTGAACAGGCCGAAGGCGATAAGGCCGGCGGCGACGATGCCGAGCAGCCACGGGCCGGACGACTGCTCCTGCAAGATCCGCAGGGCCTTGACGATGCCGCCGGATTCCGAGGAGTCGGCGTGCCACGCCGCGTGCATGAAGAAGACGCCGACCAGCGCGAACACCACGCCCTTGGCCGCCAGCCCGGCCCGCCCGATGGTGCAGACGAGGCCGTGCTTGTCCGTGCCGACGGCGAGGTGGCGGCGGAAGCTGGCCTTGTAGGCCTTGACGAAATGGGCGATCGCCGCCGCCGCGATGCCGGCGCCGACGGCGGCCACCAGATACCGCCCGGCCGGCATGCTCATCAGCCAGACGGTCCAGTCGCGCGCCGTGCTCTCCCCGTCGCCGCCGCTGCCGCGCCCGGCCAGCAGGCCGACGGCGGCCACGGCCAGACCGGCGTGCATGATGCCGGCGATCACCTGGCCGGCGCGGATCGCCAGACCCTTCCACGCGGTGCCGTGCCGGTCGACGTCCAGCACCCCCTGCACGACGCGCCACAGCGCATAGCCGGCAAGGCCGAGCGCCACGAGGGCGAGCAGCACGGAGCCGAACGGGTTCTGGAACAGTTCGACCAGCGCGCCCCTGGTGTCGGTGGGCCGGCCGGCGCCGCGCGCCGCCGTCAGGGCGAACCAGCCGACGATCAGGTAGACAAGGCCGCGCGCGGCGTAGCCCAGGCGCGCCAGCCCTTCGATGTCCCGCAAGGTGTTTCGCGTGTTCATGCTCCCCTCCGCAGAAGAGGGAAACGTCGCCGTTCGCGGTCGGTTCCGATGCCGGTGTACGGTCAGGAGGCGGGGGTCACCGTCCTGGGCAGCAGCAGCACGTATTCGCCGGCACTCTTCATGACGCCGGCGCGCTGCTCGGCGTCGGGGCCGTGACCCCAGAAGACGTCGCCGCGCACCGGGCCGCGGATCGCCCCGCCGGTGTCCTGGGCCACCAGCAGCCGGCGCAGCCGCTGCGCCTTGTCCAGCGGGTCCTCGGCGTCCAGCCAGACGGGCACGCCGTAGGGCAGGAATTTGGGGTCGACCGCCAGCGAGCGGCCGGGGGTGAGCGCCACGCCCTGGGCGCCGTTCGGCCCGCCGCCCTTCAGTTCCTGGAAGAAGACGTAGGAGGGATTCCTGTTCATCAGCCCGGCGGCCTGGTCGGGGTTGGCCAGCAGCCAGGCCCGAATGGTCTGCAACGAGACCTCCTCGCGCTTCAGCGCGCCGCGGTCGATCAGCTCCTTGCCGATGGCGACGTACTTGTGGCCGTTCTGCCCGGCGTAGCCGACCCGCACCACGCCGCCGTCCGGCAGGGTGACGCGGCCGGAACCCTGGATCTGCAGGAAGAAGGCGCCGATCGGGTCGTCCACCCACGCCAATTCCAGCCCCTTGCCGCGCAAGGCGCCGGCCTCGATCGCCGCGCGGTCCTCGTAGGGCTTGAGGCGCCCGTCGACCACGCGGCCGGCGATGCGCTCGCCCCGCCAGCGCTCGGCAAACTCGCCCAGGTCGACCATCACCAGATCGGCCGGCTTCTTGTAGAGCGGCACCGGGAAGGCGGCGTCCGGCACGCGGGAACCCTTCAGCTCCGGCTCGTAATAGCCGGTGAAGAGCCCCCGGCGGGTGCCGTTGTTGCCGGCGGCGTAGGGGATGAACCACGTCTCGAAGAACGTTCGCGCCCTGGCATCCCTATCGGGGGCATCCTTATCGGGTGCGTCGTCACCGGCCGGCAGGGAGGCCAACTCGGCGCACACGGCCGTCCAGTCGGCGACCGTGCCGCCGATGCCGTTGGGGCCGACCGGCTTGTCGGCCGGCTGGCCCCTGAACCGGGCGCAGGAGCGCTGGAGGGCGGGCACCGCCTCGGCGACGCGGTCGTCGGTCCAGCCGGGCAGGTCCCGGAAGGACAGGGGGGCGAGCGTCAGGCGGTCGGGCGGCGGCGGTTGCTCGTCCTTGCGTTCCTCGCCGCAGGAGGCCAGGACCATCAGGGCGACCGCCGCGGCCGCGCGGAGAAAGGGGGACCGGGTCAATTCGGCGTGCGCGTCTCGACGAGCGACCAGTTCGGGTTGTTCGACCGCGTGTTGCGGGCGAACGTCCAGATGTCCACGACCTCGATCACCTCGTTCGGGTCGCCGTCCACCACCGCACCCTGGGCGTTGCGGGTGACGTTCATCTGGTCGGAGACGAACTTGACGGTGACGAAGGCGGTGCGGCCGTCCAGCCGCGCCTCGATCACGTCGGCGTCGCGGATGTTCTCGATCCGCGTCTCCAGCGTCTCGCCGGCCTTCTGGCGGTCGTGGATGGCGCGGGCGAAGCTGTCGTACACGTCGTCGGCCAGCAACGGGCGCAGCGTGGCGGTGTCGCCGTGCGCAAAGGCCTCGACCACCATCTGGAAGGCGCCGCGCGCGCCCTGGAGGAACTGCTTCTCGTCGAAGGACGGATCGGCGCCGCGGATCTGCGCCAGCGACGCGGCGAGCGACATCGGCTCGTCCGGCGACGGCTGCGGCTGGCTGCGGTCGCGTCCGGGCAGCGGCACCACGTTGTCCGGCTTGGCGGCACCTGTGGCGGGCGGCGGGGTGAACGGGTTGGGCCGCTGCCGCTCCTCGCCGTTGCGGCGGCCGAGCACGCTGCGCAGACGATACACGAGAAACGCCGCGATCATCGCGAAGATGACGATCTCGATAAACACGAATCCTTCACCCATCGCGTTAATTCCTGAGGGTTGGGCCTGGACCGTCACGCCGGCGGATATTAAGTCTAGCCGGTGGCCGCTCGCCGGACGGGGTCGCCCGGACGAAACCATTGACGACGCACTGGTCTACATAGGGCCTTCACCGCGAAAGAGCAAGGATGGGCAAGGCACTTCTATGGTTTCTCCTGCTGTTGCCGGTGGTCGAGATCGCCGTCTTCATCGAGGTGGGATCGCGCATCGGCGCCGGGGCGACCGTCGGCCTGATCGTGCTGTCGGCGGTGCTGGGCGTCCTGCTGCTGCGCCGGCAGGGGCTGAGCGTGCTGCGCAAGGCGCAGATGGCGGCCGACCGCGGCGAACTGCCGGTGGGCGCCGTGTTCGAGGGGTTCTGCGTGGCGGTCGGCGCCATCCTGCTGATCATACCCGGATTCCTGACGGACGCCGTGGCGGTGCTCCTGCTGATCCCGCCGCTGCGCAACGCGCTGGGCCTCTGGCTGTTCGAGAGGATGCGGCGCAAGGGCGGGCTGCACGTCTGGATGAACGGCCGGGAGGTCGATCCGCGCCATCCGTCCCGCCGGCCGGCCGGTCGGCCGTCGGGGGTGGTGCCCGGTGAGGTGATCGACGTCGACTACCGCGAGGTGGATCCGCCCGGCGACGACGCCGATACGCCCAAGCTCGGGGAATCCCGCTGGGGCCCGAAGGATCCCCGGCCTTGACGACGGGCCCTGACCGCCATGCCGCAAAGGTTGTCGGCGCAGACGATCCGTGCTAGCCAGCGCGGTTGAGAAAAACCCCCAGGAAGGCCCCACGCGGCCAGGAGTTCGTTCATGTCCGATCAGGCGATCAACGGTGAGGACCAGGGCGGCGCGCAGGCGCTGCCGCTGCACGTGCTCGCGCAATACGTCAAGGATCTCTCGTTCGAGAACCCCAACGCGCCGCAGAGCCTGCTGCCCGGCCAGCCGCAGCCGCAGGTGAACATCGGCGTGGACGTGCAGGCCCGCCTCGCCGCCGATGAGGTGTACGAGGTCGTCCTGCACCTGCGCGCCGAAGCCAAGCAGGGTGAGACCGTCGCGTTCCTGGTGGAGCTGGCCTACGCCGGCCTGTTCCAGCTTCCGGGGCTGGCCCAGGAGCACCACCGCCCGGTGCTGATGATCGAGGGTGCTCGGATGCTGTTCCCGTTCGCCCGCGCCATCGTCGCCGAGGCGACCCGCGAGGGCGGCTACCCGCCGCTGATGATCAACCCGATTGACTTCGCCGACCTCTACCGCCGCCAGCTCGGCGCCCAGGCCGAGCAGCCGGCGCAGGCCCCGCAGGGCGGTCAGCCGCCGTTCTGATCCCTTTCGGACGGTCCGGAACGAAAAAACGCGAGGGTTTCGGCCCTCGCGTTTTTTCGTTCCGGTGGTGAAACGTTCCGGGTTCGAACGTTGGGTTTTCGCCTTCGGCTCACCCCAACCTACATGCACGCCGTAGGTTGGGTCGAGCGCGGCGAAAACCCAACGTCTGGTCCTTACTGGTTCATCGACTCGAAGAAGTCGGCGTTGCTCTTGGTGTACTTGAGCTTGTCGGTCAGGAAGTCGATCGCGTCGGTGACGCCCATCGGCATCAGGATGCGGCGCAGGATCCACATCTTCGAGATGGTGCCCTTGTCGACCAGCAGCTCTTCCTTGCGGGTGCCGGACTTCGACACGTCGATGGCCGGGAAGGTGCGCTTGTCGGAGAGCTTGCGGTCCAGCACGATTTCCGAGTTTCCGGTGCCCTTGAACTCTTCGAAGATCACCTCGTCCATGCGGCTGCCGGTGTCGATCAGCGCGGTCGCGATGATGGTCAGCGAGCCGCCTTCCTCGATGTTGCGGGCGGCACCGAAGAAGCGCTTCGGGCGCTGCAGCGCG
>DASPIO010000057.1:0-3245 GCA_035629155.1 Azospirillum sp.
GAACCGATTGTGCAACTGCGAAGGAGGCGCCGCCGATATCGGTGATTCGCGTCTCTACTTCAAGCGTATCGTCAAGCTTCGCGGGAGCGACAAAATCGATCCCGACGTGGCGTACCGCAAATGACACACCCTGCTCCGCCATCAACCCGGTGTGGCGATGGCCGAGCAGGCGCAGCATCTCCGTACGCGCCCGCTCGACGAAGCGCAGGTAATTGGCGTGGTAGACGATGCCGCCGGCGTCCGTGTCCTCGTAGAAGACGCGGAGCGGGTAGCGGTGCACGCCCGCCTCGTCGAAGTGCCCGGACAGGTCAGCCATCGGCGTCCTCGTCCGGCTCCACGTCGGGGTCCAGGGCACGGTCCAGCAGGTCGAGCTGGCGGGCCGGCGCGGCCGGCGGCGGCAGGCCCAGGTAGCGGAAGCCGGCGTCGGTCAGCATGCGCCCGCGCGGCGTGCGCTGCAAAAAGCCCTGCTGGATCAGGTAGGGCTCGACCACCTCCTCCAGCACGTCGCGCTGTTCGCCCAGCGCCGCACCCAGCGTCTCCACGCCCACCGGGCCGCCACCGTAGTTCTGCGCGATGATGCCGAGGTAGCGGCGGTCCATGCTGTCCAGGCCCAGGCGGTCAACCTCCAGCCGCGTCAGGGCGGCATCGGCGGCGCGCGCGTCCACCTCCTCCACGCCCGCCACGGCGGCGAAGTCGCGCACCCGGCGCAGCAGGCGGCCGGCCACGCGCGGCGTGCCGCGCGAGCGGTTGGCGATCTCCCGCGCCCCTTCCGGCGTGATCGCCATGCCCAGCACGCGGGCGGCGCGGCTGACGATGAGCTGCAGCTCCTCCGGCTCGTAGAACTGGAGGCGGACGGGGATGCCGAAGCGTTCGCGCAGGGGGCGGGTGATGAGGCCGGAGCGGGTGGTGGCGCCGACCAGCGTGAAGGGCGGCAGGTCGATGCGGATGGAGCGCGCCGCCGGCCCTTCGCCGATGATGAGGTCGAGCTGGAAATCCTCCATCGCCGGGTACAGCACCTCCTCGACCGCGGGGTTGAGGCGGTGGATCTCGTCGATGAACAGCACGTCGTGCGGCTGCAGGTTGGTGAGCAGCGCGGCCAGATCGCCGGCGCGCGCGATGACCGGGCCGGAGGTGGCGCGGAAGTTCACCCCCAGCTCGCGCGCGACGATCTGCGCCAGCGTGGTCTTGCCCAGGCCCGGCGGCCCGAACAGCAGCACGTGGTCCAGCGCCTCCCCGCGCGAGCGGGCGGCCTGGATGAAGATCGACAGGTTCTCGCGCGCCTGCTTCTGGCCGGTGAAGTCGGCCAGCGACAGCGGGCGGATCGACGCCTCCGGCGCGTCGCCGGGCCCCTGCCCGGTCTGCACGAGCCTGTCCCGCTCCGGGGTGGCGTTCACTGGCTAAGCTCCTTCAATCCCTGACGGATCAGGTCGCCCACCGCAGCACCGTCGCCCAGCGAGCGCCCGGCCGCGACGACCGCGCCGAACGCCTCCGACCGGCCGTAGCCGAGGTTGACCAGCGCCGACACGGCGTCCGCCATGGCGGCGTTGCCGCCGGGGACGGGCACGGGCGCGCCGCCCTTGGCCGGCGCCGTGGCGGTGGTGCCGCTCATGCCGAGCGACAGGCCGCCGACCTTGTCCTTCAACTCGTTGATGATGCGCGCCGCGACCTTGGCGCCGACGCCGTCGGCGCGGATCAGCGCGGTCTTGTCCTGCGCCGCAATGGCGTGGGTGAGCTGCTCCGCATCCAGCACGCCGAGAATGGCGAGAGCAAGGCGCGCGCCGACGCCCTGGATGGTGGTGAGCAGGCGGAACCAGTCGCGCTCGGCGTTGTCGGCGAAGCCGTACAGCACGATGCGGTCGTCGCGCACGAAGGTCTCGACGACCAGCGACGTGCGCTCGCCCCCCATCAGGCGCGACAGCGTGCGCCCCGAACAGGTCAGCGCGTAGCCCACGCCGTTGACGTCGAGCACGACGGAATCGACACCGACGCCATCGACCACGCCGGTGAGCTTGGCGATCATGAGTTTTCTCCTTCACCCCTCTCCCGCCCCGGGAGAGGGAGGGGCCCGCCCGCAGGGCGGGAGGGTGAGGGTGCCGCCGGGGCGGTGGGCCGCCTCAGGACAGTGGTTTCGTCCAGGCGCGCCTTGATGGTCTCAAGCACGCCGTTCAGGTTGTCATTCACATCGGTGTTCCAGAAGCGCAGCACGCGGAAGCCCGCCTGTTCCAGCATGCGCGTGCGCCGCTGATCCTGATCGGCCCGGTCGGCGTGCTGGCCGCCGTCCAGTTCGATGATCAGCCGGTGGTCGTGCGAGACGAAGTCCACCGTGAAGCCGAAGATGGGTTCCTGGCGACGAAATTTCGCCCCCAATTGCGCGTTGCGCAGGCGCTGCCACAGCAGCTTTTCCACATCCGTGGAGTCGCGGCGCAGGATACGGGCGCGCTCGGTTTCCTGAGGGGTAGCGACGCGCTTCGCCTGCTTGGGGGGATCCAGCAGCGCAAGACCCTCACCCGGCGCTTCGCGCCACCCTCTCCCGGGGCGGGAGAGGGAATGGGCGGCGGCACCCCCTTCCCCCTTCTTCCACACCTGCCACGTCGAGCGGTGGTGCGCGTGGCAGATCGCCACGGCCAGCGCGTCGGCGGCGTCGGCGGTGGCGATCGTGCAGCCGGGCAGCAGCACCCGCACCATCATCTGCACCTGCGCCTTGTCGGCGCGCCCCGCCCCGACCACGGCCTTCTTGACCATGTTGTTGGGGTACTCGGCCACCGCCAGGCCGGCCTGCGCCGGCACCAGCAGCGCCACCGCCCGCGCCTGCCCCAGCTTCAGCGTGGAGGCGGCGTTGGCGTTGACGAAGGTCTCCTCCACCGCCGCCTCGTCGGGGCGGTAGCGCTCCATCACCTCGGCAAGCGCGTCGTGCAGTTGGCACAGCCGTTCGGCCAGCGCGCAGCCGTCGCGGGAGTGGACAGCCCCGTCGGCGACGTGGCTCAGGCGGTTGCCGGCGACATCGATGATGCCCCAGCCGGTGTGCCGCAGCCCGGGATCGATCCCGAGCAGCCGCACCGCCGCCATGCCCGTGCCGTCGCCGCCATAGCCGCCCACGTCCGTATCCTCACGCGGTCAGCTTCTCCATCAGCTCGGCCGAGATGTCGTAGTTGCCTTCGACATTCTGGACGTCGTCGTTGTCCTCCAGCACCTCCAGGAGCTTGATGAGGGTGGCGGCGGCGTCCTCCGGCGGAGCGACGGTGTTC
>DASPIO010000058.1:0-42554 GCA_035629155.1 Azospirillum sp.
ATAGAGCGAGGCGGCGGCCGGGATCCAGTGCACCGTGCGCCCCTTGGGCGCCGGGCGGTGGCCGCCGGCCGGGGCCAGCTTGCGCAGCATGGCGTCGGCCGCCGCGATGTGCGGCACGTTGGTGCCGCAGCAGCCGCCCACGAGGTTGACGCCGTCGTCGGTGACGAAGCGCTCCAGCCAGTGCGCGAAATCGCCGGCCGCCAGCGGGTAGTGCGTCTTGCCGTCCACCAGCTCCGGTAGGCCGGCGTTGGGCTGGACGGAGATCAGCCCCGGCCAGTTCTGCGCCAGCCAGCGCACGTGCTCGCCCATCTCCATGGGGCCGGTGGCGCAGTTCAGGCCCATCAGCGGCACGTCGAGGGCCTGGATGATGGTGGCCGCCGCCGCGATGTCGGTGCCGACCAGCAGCGTGCCGGTGGTCTCCACCGTCACCTGCACAAAGACCGGCGTGTCGGTTCCCGCTTCCTTGCGCGCGCGCTTGACGCCGTTGACGGCCGCCTTGATCTGCAGCGGGTCCTGGCAGGTCTCGACCAGGATGGCGTCGCAGCCGCCGGCGATCTGCCCGGCCGCCTGCACGCGGAAGCTCTCCTCAAGCTCCGGATAGGCGATGTGGCCAAGGCTGGGCAGCTTGGTGCCCGGCCCGATGGAGCCCAGCACGAAGCGTGGGCGCCCGTCCGTGAACGTCTCCGCCGCCTCGCGCGCCAGCTCGACCGCGCGCACGTTGATCTCGAACGCCTTGTCGGACAGCCCGAACTCGCCCAGCGTCACGGGGGAGGCGCCGAAGGTGTCGGTCTCCACCATGTCGGCGCCGGCCTCGAAATAGCCGCGATGGATCTCGCGGACGATGTCCGGGCGGGACAGCGGCAGGATGTCGGTGCAGTTCTCGTGCCCCCAGTAGTCGTTCTCGACGTCGAGGTCGAGCGCCTGGATGCGGCTGCCGAACCCGCCGTCGCACAGGAGAACGCGGTCACGCAGAAGGTCGAGGATATGGGGCATCGTGCGGCTCAGTCAGGGTTGTTCGGCAGAATGGTTCGGCAGGATGAAGGAAAGCGGCGTCAATCCGCCGCCTGCACCGGGGCCTTGGCCTTCACGCCCAGCATGCGGCAGATGGCGACCGTCAGCTCGGCGCGGTTCAGCGTGTAGAAGTGGAACTGCTCCACCCCATGGGCCTGAAGCTCCTTGCACTGCTCGGCGGCCATGGTGGCGGCGACGAGTTGGCGGGTTTCCGGGTCGTCGTCCAGCCCTTCGAAGGTGTCGAAGAACGTCTGCGGGACTGCAGCGCCGCACTTGCCGGCGAACTCCACCGCGCGGGCGAAGTTGGTGATCGGCAGGATGCCCGGCACGATCGGCACGGCGATGCCGGCGCCCGCACAGCGGTCGCGGAAGCGCAGGAAGGCCGCGTTGTCGAAGAAGAACTGGCTGATGGCGCGGGTGGCGCCCGCGTCCACCTTGCGCTTCAGATTGTCCAGGTCGAAGGCGGCCGACGGCGCCTCCGGGTGCGCCTCCGGGTAGGCGGCGACCGAGATTTCGAAGTCGGCGACCTTGCGCAGCCCTTCCACGAGGTCCACCGCGTACGGATAGCCGCCGGGGTGCGGCACGTAGACGGCACCCGCCCCGCCCTCGCTCTCCGGCGGGTCGCCGCGCAACGCCACGATGTGGCGGATGCCGGCGTCCCAATAGGTGCGGGCGATGGCGTCGATCTCCGCGCGGGTGGCGCCGACGCAGGTCAGGTGCGCGGCGGCCTGGATGCCGGTCTCGCGCTGAATGCGGCACACGGTGTTGTGCGTGCGCTCGCGCGTGGAGCCGCCGGCCCCGTAGGTTACCGACACGAAGGCGGGGGCGAGCGGGGCGAGGCGCTGGATCGCCTGCCACAGGCTCTGCTCCATCTTCTCCGACTTGGGCGGGAAGAACTCGAAGCTGACCGACGGGCCGCTGGTCATGGGGTGGCTCCGGTGCTGGAGAGGACGGAAGGGGTGGCGCCGGCCGGCCGCCCCGCGAGGCGGGTGGCCGGCCAGATGGAAACGGTGAGCGGGTCGCCCGGCAGGTGCACGACGTCCCGGCAGTCGAGGCCGGCCTGGCGGCACCACAGCATGATCTCGTGGTCGGCGAAGCCCAGGCGGCGGTGCGCGTGCTCGCTGCGCAGGGCCTCCAGCCCGTGCGGCGCGAAGTCGACGACCAGCAGCCGCCCGCCGGGGCGCAGCACGCGCGCCGCCTCGCCCAGCACGTCGGCGGGATCCTCGGCGAAGTGCAGCACCTGATGGATGACCGCCGCGTCGAAGGAGCCGGAGGGGAACGGCAGCTGGTACATGTCCGCCTGCCGCACGTGGCAATGGCGCAGGCCCGCCGCCTCCAGCTTGGCGCGGGCGATGGACAGCATCTCGCGCGACTGGTCGACGCCGACGGCGCGCCGCGCGCGCGGCCCCAGCACCTCCAGCATGCGCCCGGTTCCGGTGCCGACGTCCAGCAGGTCGCCGATGCCGTCGTCCGGCAGCAGGCGCATCAGCGCCTCCTCCACCTCGCGCTCGGGCACGTGGAGGGAGCGGATCTCGTGCCAGCGCCCGGCGTTCTCGCGGAAATAGGAGGACGCGGCTTCCGAGCGGGCGCGCTTGATCGCCTCCAGCCGCTCCAGGTCCAGCGCCAGCGTTGGGTCGTCGCCGGGGATGGCGTCCACCAGCACGCGCGCCAGTTCCGCCGACGGCCCCTTCTCGGCCAGCCGGTAGAAGGCGAAGGTGCCCTCGCGGAAGCGGTCGAGCAGACGGGCGTCACACAACAGTTTAAGATGGCGCGAGACGCGCGGCTGGCTCTGGCCGAGGATCTGCGTCAGCTCGCTGACCGTCAGCTCGCCGTGGGCGCACAGCGCCAGCAGTCGGAGCCGGGTGGTCTCCGCCGCCGCCTTCAATGTCGCAAGCAGGTCGTCCATCGCCCGCCGTCCACCCTTCGCCGCGTCTCGGCCGCACGGGACCCGCCGGTCCGTCGGCCTTGGATACAGATATAAAGATATCTTTATGCAGCGTAAACCAGATTCCACGAAACCCGTTCCGCCCCCCTCCGATGGGCCTTTGGCCGTGCGTGCGCATCGTGCGTGCGCATCGGCATGGTTACCACACCGGCGGGGTTTGCACCGGGCATCGCTTGTCACACGCTGGTCAAAAGGCGATGCCTGTGTTAGTGGACGGAATGGCAGAGTTTTTGCCGGTTCGCGCCGGCGGAGATCCGCTGCCCCTCCCGTTCCCCGGTGCGTGCACCGCGCGGCCCGGGGGGTGAACCGCCCCCGTGAACCACGACGAAGCCGCTCCGCCATGACGCTGGCCAGCCTCTCCCGCTCCCTCCTGCGCACCGCCGCGACGGCCCTGGTCCTCGCCACCGCCGCCTGCGCGACGCCTTCCGGCGATTCGGCCAACGACCCGCTGGAGCCGGTCAACCGCGCCATCTGGGGCTTCAACGAAGGCACGGACATCCTGCTGGTCCGCCCGGCGACGGAAGTCTACGTCAACGCCGTGCCCGACCCGGTGCGCGAAGTGGTGCACAACTTCCTCATCAACCTGACGATGCCGCTGGTCATCGCCAACCAGTTGCTCCAGGGCGACGCCCAGGGCGCATCCGACGCGACCGGGCGGTTCCTCACCAACACCATTCTCGGCATGGGCGGCCTCGCCGACGTCGCCACGGAGGCGCGGATCCCCTACGAGTCGGAGGATTTCGGCCAGACGCTCGCCGTGTGGGGCCTGGGCGAAGGCCCGTACCTCGTGCTGCCGCTGCTGGGCCCGTCGGGCCTGCGTGACGCGGCCGGCCTCGGCGTCGACACGGTGGCCGACCCCGCGCGCGTCGCCGCCTACGCCAGCGGCGCCAAGGGTGCGCTGTGGGCGCGCGCCGGGGCCACCACCGTCGACACCCGCTCGCAGTACCTGGGCACCATCGACGACATCCGCCGCAACTCGGTCGACCCCTACGCCTCGCTGCGCAGCCTCTACCGCCAGCGCCGGCAGGTGGAGATCAACGATGGCAAGGCCACGCCGGCGGAGCAGCCGGACTTCCCGGTCGACCCGGCGGCCCCGAAGCGCTGAGATCTACCCGATTGAGACTCTCCTCGCGGGCATTGACAACCAATCGCCCGCAGCCACTTTGACCTGAGCCATGCTGAACCGTCGCCTGTTCCTATCCTGTGCGGCCCTGCTCGCGGTTGGCAGCCGGGCCGTACCCTCCGCCCTCGCCCAGTCCATCAGCGACAAGGGCGCGGCCGACTTCATCAACACGCTGGGCAACGAGGCGATCAACACCTTCGCCCGTAAGGACCTGCCGCGTCCGCAGGCCCTCACCCGCTTCCGAGATCTGCTGTACCAGGGCTTCGATGTGCCCTACATCAGCCGCTGGGTGCTCGGCAAGTACTGGAACCAGGCCTCGCCCGAGCAGCAGAAGCAGTACGAGAGGCTGTTCGAGCAGTTGATCGTGCAGACCTACGCGAACCGCTTCATCGAGTATTCGGGCGAGACGTTCCGCATCACCGGCACCAAGCCGCTGGGCGAGACCGACACCGCGGTGTCCACGCAGATCGTCCGCCCCAGCGGGCCGCCGATCAACGTCGACTGGCGCGTGCGCAAGAAGGACGGCGGCTTCAAGATCATCGACGTCGTCGTCGAAGGCGTGAGCATGGGCGTCACCCAGCGTCAGGAGTTCGCCTCCGTCATCGAATCGAACGGCGGCAACATCAACGGGCTGCTGAAGGCCCTGCGCGAACGGGTTTCCTGACGCCGGCCTACGGCGTTCGGACCCGGCGTTCGGGCATGGAAAAGGGGCTGCCCGCCGGGCGGCCCCTTTTTTTCGTTGGCGCGCCATCACCCCAACCTGCGACTTCTCTGTGTCGTCATGCCCGGGACAAGCCCGGTCATGACGAGAACAGGTGTGTCCGATGGGTGCCCGCCCTACCCCGTGGCCGCCTCGACCGTTTCCTCGGCGAGCGGGACGGCGATGCGGAAGCGCGCGCCGCGCGGCGTCGGGTCCATGTGCAGCGTGCCGCCGACCTGCCGCGTCAGGGTGGTGACGATGCGCAGGCCCAGGCTCTTCGCCCGCTCCGGGTCGAAATCGGCGGGCAGGCCGGGGCCGTCGTCCGTCACGGAGAACTCCAGCTCGCGTCCGACCCGCCGCAGCGAAACGTCGACCCGCACCCGCCCGCCGGCACCGTGCTTAATGGCGTTGGTGATCAGCTCGTTGGCGACGAGGCTGAGCGGGATGGCGAGGTCGATGGGCAGTTCGACCTCCTCCGCGTCGATGCGCAGGTCGCACGCCGTCGCCCCGCCCGAGGCGGCCAGCAGGTCGTCGGCCAAGGCGTGCAGGTAGGTCGCCAGTTCGACCGTCTCGAAGCGTTCGGTCTGGTAGAGCCGGGCGTGCACCTGGGCGATGGCGTGGATGCGGCTGATGGCGTCGCGGAAATGGTGGCGCAGCCGGTCCTCGGTGATGCCGCGCAACTGCAGCGACAGCAGGCTGGACACCAGGTGCAGGCTGTTCTTGACGCGGTGGTTCACCTCGCGCAGCAGCAGGCTCTTCTGGTCGAGCGCGCGCTGCAGCTCCGCGCGGGCGCGCGTGCGCTCGGTGATGTCGCGCAGGATCCCGGTGATGAAAACGTTCGAGCCTTCCGCCGTCCAGCGGGCGACCGACATCTCCAGGTCCACCACGCCGCCGTCCCTGCGGCGCCCGGCCACCTCGAAAGGGCCGGCGCTGACCGGCCCGGCGCCGGCCGGCTCCAGCCAGCGCGCGGCACCCTCGCCAAGCACGGTGGCGATGGGAAGTCCCACCGCCGCGTCGGCGGTGTAGCCGAACTGCCGCTCGGCGGCGCGGTTCAGCCACTGGATGCTGCCGGCGACGTCGGTGGTGACGATGGCGTCCTGCGCGGTGTCGACGACGGCGCGGTAGCGCGCCTCGCGCCGTTCGCGCAGGTAACGCTCGCGCTCCACCTGCAGCGTCACGTCGGTGATCTCGACGACGCACATGGGCACGCCGCCCACCGCGATGCGGCGCACGGTGGTGTTGTGCACCACCGGCCGCCCGTCGGGACGGAGCAGGGCGAAGGGAAAGCGGTTCAGCGTGTGCGACAGCACGGCGGGGGCGCCGGTGGTCAGCGCGTCCTCGATCGCCGCGTCGATGCGCGAACCGCGCAGGTCCGGGAACACCGCCATCAGCTCGCGGCCCAGCAGGTCGGCGGCGGGACGCCGGGCGGTGCGCTCCATCCAGGCGTTCCACAGCCGCACGCGCCCCTCGGCATCGAGCAGGACGACGCCCGCGTCCAGCGCGTCGAGCACGCCGATCAGCACATCAGTCGACGTGTTGGGGGCGGATGCGTCAGGAACGGTCGCCACAGTCGGCCCCGGTGGCTATGTCGGTGATGAAGCGGTGGATCAGCTCCCGCAGGTTGGTGAGCGACGGCAGATCCATGAGCAGCGCGATGTAACCGCGGATGTTGCGGCTGCGGATCGAGAAGTCGATGTAGAGCAGCAGCACCAGCGCGTCGCCCGACGCGGCGCCGGCCTCGCCGTCGTCGTTCCCGGCGCTGTACAGCAGGGCGCGCCCGTCGCCGCGCAGCAGGCTGGGCAGCGAGATGTTGAGCGTCTCCTTCAGCGCGTTGGCGATCACCGACAGGCAGCCGTTGAGGATGACGTTGCCCATCTCGGTCAGCGCCTCCTGCTCCAGGTCGACGATCTCCTCCAGGCTGTACCCGGCGCCGACGGCGGCGCGCACCAGCTCCAGCGAGTTGACTTCCGGGAAGATCAGCAGCGCCCGTCCCGAGAAGCGCCCCTGGAAATTCTGGGCGACGGCGACGAAGGGCGCCGGCTCGTTGCGCGTCAGCGCCTGCAGCGCGGCTTCGCGCGGGACGATGCTCACCGCCGGCACCGACAGCATCACCTGGTCCGACACCATCCGGCTCAGGTAGGTGGCGGCGCGCCCCACCCCCATGTTGAGAAGTTCGGTGAGCGCGTCCCGCTCCAACTCGTCAAGGTCGATCATCCCTTGGACTCCAGGAACGCCACTCGTTCGGCGGGTACGGCGCTCAATAGTCGGCAATGAGCTCAACATTGACCACCCGATGTCCGTGCGGTCAAGTCAGGGACGCCTCGGCCCTTCGGATAGTCCATTCGCCAGACCTGTAATTTGGCGATGGACACGGCTTCACGCAAGGCTACGGCACGCGCGGCGCCTTTTTGGGGGGCGCCGCGCGTGCCGTCGGAACTCAACTGCCTTTGGGATGTCGCGGGATTACGTCACGCCCGCGCCAGCTCCGTGTCGGAACCGGCGGCCCGCCAGACCTTGGACGCGGTCGGGCCGGTGTCGCCCACGGTTTCGATGTATTTCACCGGGTCGCCCGTCTGCAGCTCGTCGAAGGCGACGTTGATGCAGGAGTTGCGGTGGAAGTAAAGCTGCGTGCCGGTGTTGGTCATGATGAAGCCGTGGTCCTCGGCCGGGTAGAGCTGCGACACGCGGCCGGGCTCCTCGGCGTCGCGCGCCTTCACGTCGCCGCGCAACTTCTGCTTGAAATCCTTCAACTGGCGTTCGGCGGCCTCGAAGGCGTCGCGGATCGAGGTGCGGGCGTCGGGGTTGGCGTACTTCTCCTTCGCCTTGTTGGGCTGGCGGCTGACGACAATGTCACTGCCCGGCACCATCAGTTCGATGCGCACGTCGACGACGTTGCCGGTCTTGTGCTGGCGGTGCTGATGCTCCAGCGCCACACGGATGCCGACGAGGCGGTCGTACATGCGCTCCAGCTTCTCCGCCCGTTCACGGATGTAGCCCTCCAACTCTTCCGACGGGTCCATGTTGTGGAAGGCGATTTCCAGGTTGGTGTTCATGATGCTCCCTCGAATGGGCTGGCGGCGATCAGGCTCCGGCGCGGCGGCGCGGCTTGCGGCCGGGCGGCGGCCGTTCGGCCCCGCCGCCCGCCGTTTCGGGCTCGGGTGTTTCGGCCTCGGGCGTTTCGGGCCAAGGCGCGCGGTCGCCGGCGCCGGGGATCTGGAACTCCTCGCCCTGGTCGGCGAGGCCGGGCATCTCGCCCTGGTTCGCCATGCTCAGCACCGGCTCCACCGGTTCCGTGTGCTCGGCGGTGTCGTCCGGGCCGTGGCTGGGGTTGGGGCCCAGCGTGCCGGCGGTGTTGTCTTCGATGGCGATTTCTTCCCTGGCGAGCGCCCAATGGTCCGCGCGTCGGCCTTCCGGCCGGCCTTCCCGCTCCCAGATCTGATAGGCGCGCCGCCGGATGCGTTCTTCCAGATCCTCGGCCATGCGGGTGCGCTCCTTCCCTGCTTGGATTCTGCCGGAACAACCGGAGGTCCCCACCCTTGGTTCCGCAGGATAACGGTTGCCGCGCAGCGTAAGCGCCGCCACATAGGTGGCCTGACACGGGGAGATGGACCGGGCACGATGAGCTGGAGACACAAACCGGTCGCGGTCGGCGACCGTTTCGCGCGGGCGGGGCAGTCGTCGCGCGTGTACGTGGTGGTGGCGCTGGACATCAACCGGCCGGGCCTGCCCCCGCACGCCCGGCTGCAGGTCGAGGACGAACCCACCGAGAAGGTGACGATCGCCATCGCGGCACTCGGCGACCCAACCCTGTACCGGCGCTTGTGACGCGGACGGACTCGCTACGGGTTGCTTGAAATGCACACCCCGGCCGCGCCAATATGACGAACGTCACATGGCGGGGCTAAAAAGCGCATGGAACGCCAGTCGAGTCGCAAGCCGGCCCCTCGGTTCACGGTGCGCCGGCGCCTGCCCGGCGGGCCTCGCCCGGCTGGCACCGACGACCGTTCCGCCGTCGAGCTGCGGCTGCGGCGCGTGCACAAGGCCAGCGTGGTGGCGCTCGCCATGCTGGCCGAGCACAAGGACCCCTACGCCTCGCAGCACATCCTGCGCGTCTCGCGCCTGACCGACGAGATGGCGCGGGTGCTCCAGCAGGAGAGCCCCTACGCCGGCCAGATCGAAGACCGCTACCGCGAGCGGCTGCGCGTCGCCAGCATGCTGCACGACGTCGGCAAGGTGACGATCCCCGACGGCATCCTCCAGAAGCCCGGCCGCCTGGATCCCGAGGAACGGGCGCTGATGCAGAAGCACAGCCACAACGGCCGCATGATCCTGGAACGCGCCGCCAGGCTGTCGGAAGCCGGCGGTTATCTGGCGCTGGGCGCGGAGATCGCCGGCCACCACCACGAGAAGTTCGACGGCAGCGGCTACCCCTACCGCCTCGGCGGTACGGACATCCCGCTGTCGGCCCGCATCGTCGCCGTGGCCGACGTGTTCGACGCCCTCACCCACCGCCGCTCCTACAAGGACGCCTGGGCGCCGGTCGAGGCGATCACCTACGTGCGCGAGCGCGCCGGGACGGAGTTCGACCCCGTCGTCGTCGAGGCCTTCCTGTCGGTGATCGACACCCGCAACTCGGTCACCATCATCGCCTGGAACGACGGCATGAGCGTCGGCATCGAGGATCTCGACAACGACCACCGCACGCTGATCGACCTCATCAACCAGGTGGCGGCGGCCGACAGCCGGCGGGACCGGATCAACCTGGAAGCGGTGCTGGACGAGCTGATCGACTACACCGTCTTCCACTTCGACAAGGAAGAGAAACACATGGAGCGGGCTGGCTACCCGGAGCTGGCCGGGCACCGCGCCATCCATACCGCGCTCACCCGGCAGGTGCTGGACATCCGCCGCCGCGTGGTGGCCGGGCATCAGGCCGAGTTGGGCGATGAAGTGCTGGACTTTCTCAGCCGCTGGCTGCGCGAGCACATCCTGCGCTCCGACGCGCTGTACCGACCGTATCTTGTTGGCAACGACCCCTGAAAAAGAACACTCGTCCGAAAGTTCGTCCATGACACGACGTTTGAATTAGTCACAAATGGATGGTATCGCCTTTCCACCGCCGTCAGGTCCGACACGCCCGGCCGGACCGTCGGAACGGGGTCAAACAGGTTGCCGCCCTTGTCGCACGCTCCGCTCTCCCAGGCTCCGCACGTCCGCACCCCGTTTCCCCGTGCCCTCATCCGTTTCGCCGCGACGCTGACCGCCATCGCCGCCCTCACCACCGGCATCCCCGCCGGTGCGGCCGAACCGGGCGGCGCCGTGCTGCAGTTCGGCCTGTACGGCAAGGAAGGCGAGGCCTGGTGGGCTTGGCAGACCATGAAACGCCGCAAACCCGAGCTGGTGAACGGCCTGACCGCCGACGTGGTGGCGCTGGGCGCCGGCAACCAAGGCGGCGTCGCGCTGCGGGCCAGGACGGCGGCCGGCACCGATGGCAACGCGCTGTGCCGCCGCATCGTCGGCGCCGGTTTCGGCTGTCTGGTGATCGAACAGGCGCCGGCCGCGGCCCCCGCCCCCCGGTCGGCCGAGACGACCATCACCACGGTCAAGCCCACCATCAAGCCCAGCCCCGCACCGCAGCCGGCACCGGCGCCGGCCTTGGCCGAGGTGCCGCCGGCCCCCCAGGCGGTCGTGGTTCCGGTGGCCATGGCGGCGCCGAAGGCGCCTGAGGCGCCGGCCACCATCACCACCGCCGTCCTCCCGCCGTCGGCCCCGCCGCCCGCGCCGATCACCGTCGCCATGGCGGCCCCGCCGCCCCCTCCCCCGCCGGCACCGCCTTCGCAGTCCGTGGCTCCGGCACCGGCGCCCGCCGCGCCCGCCCAGGCGACGCCCGCCGGCGGCCTGCGGTTCGCGCCGTTCGCCCCGCCGCCCGCCGCGCCGGCCAAGCCGGCCGGTGCCGCCACGCACGCCGGCATGCCCGGCCACGACGGCGTTTTCCTCTACAATGACGACGAAGCCCGCGTCCTGCGCGAGATCGAGGGGCGCGCGCGCGTGCGCGGCCGGCTCGGCGCCATCATCCCGGACACCAAGATCGACATCTCCCCGGCGGTGCTGAAGCGCGAGAACTGGAACCTCTGCGCCGTCACCTTCGACGACGGCCCGCACCGCACGGTGACCCGGCAGATCCTGGAGATCCTGAACCAGGAGAAGATCGTCGCCACCTACTTCCCGGTCGGGCGCGTCGCCGCGCACTACCCCGACATCATCAAGGAGTGGGTGGCCGCCGGCCACGAGATCGGCAACCACAGCCAGACGCACGCAGACCTGCGCCCGCTGCCGGCCGAGGCGCAGCGCTTCGAGATCGCCGAGGCCAACCGCATCCTGCGCACCATGGGCGCCAACCCCGTGCTGTTCCGCCCGCCCTACGGCCGCTACACGCTGGATCTGCTGGCCATCGCGCGCGAGGAAAAGATGGCGCCGGTGCTGTGGAACGTGGACACGCGCGACTGGCAGATGCGCGACCCCGACAAGATCGTCCAGCACGTGAAGACCGCGGCCGGCACCGGCAGCGTGCTGCTCATGCACTCCACCTACCCGTCCACCGCCGCGGCGCTGCCGCGCGTCATCAGCGACCTGCGCTCGAAGGGCTGCCAGTTCGTGACCCTGTCGGAGTGGATCGAGCGGATGCGCAACCTGGCCGCGCCGATGATGGTCAACGCGGCCGAGCCGGTGGTCAGCGCCGGCGCCCCGCTGGGCGGCGCGCCACACTGAGGGACATGCGTTCCCGACGTTGGGTTTTCGGCTTTGGCCTCAACCCAACCTACGCGGGACGTTCCCGTAGGTTGGGTTAAGCCGCAGGCGCAAACCCAACGGCAGCCGAGGCCGTCAGCCGCCGCCCTTCTGCTTCTTGATCTGGCCGTACTTGCGGATGGTGGATTCCAACTGCGGGTCCAGCATCATCCATTCGCCGACCATCTTGCCGTCCTTCACCTCGTTGACGGCGATGGTGGTGGCGAAGCTGAACTTGGCGAACGCGTCGTCGATCTTCACCGTGATGCGGGCGTTCTGGCCGCGGATCAGCGAATCGTCGAACTGCGTCACCACGAAACCTTTGGTGGTGATGGCCGCGATAGGAAAGCTCTTGCTGTCCACCTCGATGACGTTGCCCGGCGTGCGGGCCGGCCGCTTGGCGCCCGGTTTCGGCTTCGCCTTCGACTTCTTGTCGAAGATGGTGATCTTGAGGAAATCCAGAATGCCCATATGCCCGCCACCCCCGGAAACGGCACGCGGACGCGCCCGGATTCCGTGAAGGCGGGCGCACGCGAGCTGACGGGGGCGATTTAACCGCGCCGCATGGCCGGGCCGCAACCAAATCGTGCCGGCCTGCGGCATAAGGCGGCGTCAATGCGGAAGCAGCGCCGATCCCGGTCGCTCGCCGGCCGCGGTTTCCACCCGGCGCCACGCCGCGCGGGCGCGGGCGGCGAACAGCATGGCGAAGGGGACGAGCGTCACCACCACCACCGCGCCCCCCATGGCGACCGACAGCAGCCCCGCCGGATCGGCCGGGTCGATGCGCCACGCCACCTCCACCAGCAGGTGCAGGGCAAGCGCCGCGAAGAACGTCGCCGCCAGGGCCGGCGCCACGTAGCCGGGGGCTCGCCGCACGGCCTCGGCACCGGCCCGCCCGTTCCGCTCATTCCCCAGCGGCGGACAAGAGATCCCGAAGACATCCTGCATGGGCACCTCCTGGACCGTGTGGTCCCGACCGTTCCTCGCGTCGATGGTGAACTGAATATAGCGGCGAATCGACGCCGGGCATCGGCTCCGATCCGCCTACCGCCATCAGGCCAGCCCCCGACTTATGGGTATCTACCCTTCGCACGGGCGGCTATTCGCAGCACTCCACAGATCCTGTGGATAAGTCTGTTGGCATTTGCCGTGTATCTCCGATTCGCCACAGGCCAGCCAAGCGCGCCGACCACTATGCCCAAATTGTAGGCATCGGCTGAAAGCCTTGGTTTCCAAGGGATAGCGGCCGCACCCCAGGACAGGCGCGGGTTTCCGTGTCAATCCGGTAACGGCGAAAACGGCCCCGCATGGTCTTTTCGCCACAGGGGGCCACCTGTTGACAACTCCCACTGTCCGGGCCGCGAGGTACTATGCCCCCCCCTACTCCGCGGCCTTCGCCGTGGGCGGGGCGGGTTCCGTGGCGGCCCAGCAGCGCACCACCTCGGCCACGCTCCAGGCCTGGGCGATGCAGCCGCGCGGGGCGAAGGGCGGCTCGGCGTCGAAGACCTCGCTGATGGTGCCCACCCCGGCCTCGTCCAGGTGCGGCAGGTAGCCCTCCAGCAGCGTGCGCGCCCCCGCCTTGTCCTCGGGGTGCAGCTTCAGCCAGGCATCCACCATCGGCCCGATCAGCCAGCCCCACACCGTGCCCTGGTGATAGGCGGCGTCGCGCGCCCTCAGGTCGCCGAAGTACTTGGACTTGTAGTCGCAATGGCCGGGGGCCAGGGAACGCAGACCGACCGGCGTCAGCAGCCGCTCGCGCACAATGTTCACCACCGCGTCCCAGCGCCGCCGGTCCAGCACCGGGTTGTCCAGCGATACGGCGAAGATCTGGTTGGGGCGGATCGCGTCGTCGTCGCCCTGCTCGCCGTCCACGACGTCGTAGAGGCAGCCGGAGCCCTCGTTCCAGAAGCGCGCGTTGAAGGACTCCCGCGCCTTCGCCGCCATGGCGCGATAGGGCCGGGCGGCCTGGCTGCCCTCCTCCTCCTCGACCCAGCGGGCGGTGAGGCACAGCGCGTTGTACCACAGCGCGTTGATCTCCACCGCCTTGCCCCGGCGCGGCGTGACCACCCAGTCCTCCACCTTGGCGTCCATCCACGTGAGCTGGTAGCCCTCCTGCCCCTGGCGCAGCAGCCCGTCGGCCGGGTCCATGCCGATGCCGAAGCGCGTGCCGCGCCGGTGGCACTCGATGACGTCCAGCAGCTTGGGCAGGATGATGCGCAGCGTGTCGCGGTCGTCCGTGACGTTCAGATAGCGGTTCAGCGCGTGGAAGAACCACAGCGTGGCGTCGGCGGTGTGGTACAGCCCCTCGTCCTTGCCGTCGGGGAACATGTTGGGGATCAGCCCCTGGCGGATGTAGTGGGCGAAGGTGCGCAGGATCCATCCCGCCTCCACGTGCCGGCCGGTGGCCAGCGTCAGCCCCTCCAGGCTGATCATGGTGTCGCGGCCCCAGTCGGTGAACCAGTGATAGCCGGCGATCACCGTGCGCACCTCGTCGCCCTCGGCCCGCGCGCGCATCTGGTCGGCGACGCGGCCGGCGGGCACGAAGATGAAGCTGTCGGCGGCCAGCACCAGCTCCGCCATCGGCCCTTCGCGCAGGCAGGGGTCCGCCATGCGCACCAGCCGCCGCCGCCGCTCCGTCTCGAAGGTCAGCACGTCGGCCGGCGGCAGCGCCTCGATCCGCTGCCAGGATTCGGTGGAGGCGACGAAGGTCATCGCCTGCCCCTGCCCCAGCGGTCCGCTGAAGAAGCCGGGCGTCCACAGGGAGCCGCGGGAGTCGTACCCGCGCTCCGCCTCGACGTTGTAGAACACGTCGCGCCGCGCCCCGCCGTCCAGCGTCAGCGGCATGGTCGCCCCCTCGATCGTCATGCGCAGCACCGGCAGGCCGGAGCCGGCCCACACCTCGTACTGGTGCCCCTCGGCGACCATGCGGTAGTCGCGCGCCAGCGGCTGGTCGACCGCCGATTCCAGCGTGCGGAAGGCCAGCACCGGGCGCAGCCGCAGCGTCACCGGGCGCGGCGCCTTCACCACGCGGTAAGTGACGTGCACGATGTTCTGCCGGTGCGGCATGACGATCTGCTTCTCGATGACGATGCCGTCCAGCTCGTACCGCCAGACCGGCAGCCCCATTTCCAGCCGGAACGCGGCCACGTGCCCCTGCCAGTCGCCGGAGCGCGAGTTGGGGCCGGGGTCGTGGCTGGTCAGCCGCCGCTCGGTCCCATCCGGCAGGATCACCACGTCGTTGAGCTGGCTCAGCATCACCACGCGCCCCAGCGGGGCCGGCAGCGCGGCGATCAGCAGCCCGTGATAGCGCCGGGTGACGGCCCCGCTGACCGACGACGAGGCGTAGCCGCCCAGCCCGTTGGCGACCAGCCATTCGCGGCCCAGCGCCGCGTCCGGCGTTTCGGTGAGGACGTCGCGCCCGAGCGTGCGGACGATCTCAGCCATGGCTCTCCTCCGGTTGTCTCTCCTGCGGGCGGGGCGACAGCACGATCGCCGCGTGGCCGGGGATCAGCAGCGCCCCCCGCGTGTCGATCGGCGGCGCGCCACCGCCGCCATAGGCCGCGTCCTCGCTGGACCACATCAGCCGCCACGCCCGCCCGAACGGCGGGGCCAGCAGCGGCTCCGGCAACGGCGACAGCGGCAGGTCGCGCCCCGAATTGACGATCAACAGGCGATCGTCGCCCTCCTCCCCGAAGAAGCGCAGAACGAATGCCTCCGCCCCCAGCACGGCCCCGTCCAGCCCGCCCGGCCGCTGCGCCCGGAACACCGGGTCCTCGCGACGCAGGCGCAGCAGGTCGCGGTGCAGCGCCACCGCCCAGGCGTGCCGTTCGCGCTCCGCGTGGTCGAGCTTGGAGCGTTCGAAGGTCGCCGGGTCGTGCGGCACGGCGAGTTGCTCCTGCATCTCCGGCGTGGCGATGCAGGGGAACTGCGCCAGGAACTCCGCCCGCCCCCTGGCGACCAGTTCGGCCAGCTCCGGCTTGTGGTCGGCGAAGTAGAAGAAGGGGGAGGACGCCGCGAACTCCTGCCCCTGGAACAGCATCGGCGTGCCCGGCCCCAGCAGCATCAGCGCGGTGAAGGCCCGGTACCGCCCCGGCGAGGTCAGCGCGTGCACGCGCAGGCCCCGGCCGGAATTGGCGATCTGGTCGTGGTTCTGCAAAAAGGTGACGAAGGCCGGCGGCTTGACGCCGAAGGCCGGCATGCCGCGCGTCTGCTTCTGCCAGCGGTACCACTGCCCCTGGTAGAGGAAGCCGTACTTCATGGCCGACACGAACTCCTGCGGCGTGCCGAGGTAGTCGGTGTAGTACGCCTCGTTGCGCCCCGTCAGCGCCACCATGGCGGCATGGTGGAAATCGTCGTTCCACAGCGCGTCCAGACCGCACGCGCCGCCCCCCTCCTCGCACGGGCGCAGCAGTCGGGAATGCTGCGGCTCGTTCTCGCCGATCAGGATGGTGGCCCGGCCGCGCGCGGCGGCGCGCACCGCCTGGCTCATCTCCGCCATCACGTTGACCGGGGAGGCGTCGAAGATCTGCTGCGTGGCGTCCAGGCGCAGGCCGTCCAGGTGGTACTCGTCGATCCAGAAGCCGGCGTTGGCGACGAAGAACTCCCGCACCGGGCCGCTGTCCGGGCCGTCGAAGTTGATCGGCTCGCCCCACTCGTTCTCGTAACGGTCGGTGAAGTAGCGGTCGGAGAAGCAGGTCAGGTAGTTGCCGTCTGGCCCCAGGTGGTTGTAGACGACGTCCAGGATCACCGCGAGGCCCAGCGCGTGCGCGCGGTCGACGAAGCGGCGCATGTCGTCCGGTCCGCCGTACAGCCGCGTCGGCGCGAACAGGTTCACCCCGTCGTAGCCCCAGCCGAAACGGCCGGGAAAATCCGCCACCGGCATGACCTCCAGCACCGTCACGCCGATGTCGGCGAGGTGCGGCAGTTCGCGCGCCGCCGCCTCCCACGTGCCCTCCGGGGTGAAGGTGCCGACGTGCATCTCGTAGGCGACCTGCCCCTCGATGGGCCGGCCCTTCCAGGCGTGGTCGGTCCAGTCGAAACAATGGGGATCGACCACCTGCGACGGACCGTGCGGCCCGTCGGGCTGGAAGCGCGAGACCGGGTCCGGGTACAGCGTTTCGCCGCCGTCCAGGCGGAAGCGGTACAGGCTGCCCACCGGCACCCCGTCGGCCAGCGCCGAAAAGTAGCCGCCGGCTTCGGGCTCCAACGCAACGGCGCGGCCGTCCGGTTCGATCACCACGGCGACCGACCGGCACTTCGGCGCCCAGACGCGGAAATGCACCCGCGCGCCGGGCAACACCTCGGCCCCCACCGGGTAGCGGCGCGGAACGGCGGGCAGCACGCTGAGCAGACGGGCGGCTTGGCTGGTCACGGGAGTTAGGCCTCTCGGGCAGGATGGCATGTCCATTCGGTTCCCCACCAACACGCGGCATGGCGGATTGATCCCGCCGGCGGCCGGAGCGTGTCCCCCACGAACACCGCGACTTTCCAGAATCTTCCATGGCGCGGGCGGACGTCGGTCGAGTTGACAACATTCCTACCGAGGGGCATGATCGACGGATCGTGGACGGCGAGGCGGGCCAATGTGACACCCTCACCCAAAGCGTATCACGCCGTAACATTGGGTAACATTTCCCAACGCGCAACGGCGTTTACATCGCCCGCTCCCCACCTATCTCGGTGCCCATGACCCGCGTATTGATCTGGAACGAGTTCCGCCTGGAGCGGCAGGACGAAGCCGTCGCCCGCATCTACCCGCAGGGCATGCACGAGGCCCTCGCCGCCCCGTTGCGGGCATCCGGCCTGTCCGTCGCCACCGCGACGCTGGACGAGCCGGAGCACGGCCTGACGGAAGCCCGGCTGGCCGACACCGACGTGCTGGTCTGGTGGGGCCACAAGGCGCACGCCGAGGTGGACGACGCCGTCGCCGCGCGCGTCCGCCGCCGTGTGCTGGAGCATGGCATGGGCTTCGTGCCGCTGCACTCCGCCCACGTGTCCAAGCCATTCCTGGCGCTGATGGGCACCGGCTGCTTCCTCAAGTACCGCGTCGCGGGCGAGCGCGAGCGGCTGTGGGTCGTCGATCCCGGACACCCGATCGCCGCCGGCATCGCCGACGTGATCGAGATCGAGCGGGAGGAGATGTACGGCGAACCCTTCGACGTGCCGCCGCCGGACGAGCTGGTCTTCATCTCGTGGTTCCAGGGCGGCGAGGTGTTCCGCAGCGGCTGCGCGTGGCGGCGCGGCTTGGGGCGCGTCTTCTATTTCCGCCCGGGGCACGAGACGTTCCCCACCTACCACCACCCGGACGTCCGGCGCGTCATCCTCAACGCCGTGCGCTGGGCCGCACCGCCGGCCGGCCGCCAGCCCCCCGTACGCGGCAGGCGGGAGCCGCTCGAACCGCTCCGCTGAGGCCGATGCAACACCGGCACGGTCCGCGGCGTTAGTTATATCTCATGCGATTTGCCACGGCCATGCCACCACGATGAAGCGCCCGACCGAGGATGATGGTCCGACATCGCCGCAGGACGCCCTCCAGGCCAGCCTGCGGCACCAGCGCATCCTGACCGAGTTCGGCACCCGGGCTCTGGCCGAGAGCGGCGTTCCCGTCCTGCTCCAGGAGGCGACCCGCCGGGCATTGGCCGGGATCGGCATCGACCACGCCAAGGCCATGCGCCACCGGCCGGAGACGGGCGACCTGCTCATCGTCGCCGGGGTCGGCTGGCGCGAGGGGGTGGTCGGCCACGCCACCGTGCCAGCCGACCGGTGGTCGCCGGCCGGACTGGCGCTGCACACGCACCAGCCGGTCGGGGTCCCCGACCTGCGCGCGGCCGGCGACCTGCGCATCCCGGACGTGCTGGCGCGGCACGGCATCCTTGCCGTCCTCAACGTCCCCATCGGCACCGACGACGCCCTGTGGGGCGTGCTGGAGGTGGACCACGAGCAGCCCCGCCACTTTTCCGAAAGCGACGTGCTGTTCCTGCAAAGCCTCGCCAACCTGCTGGGGGCCGCCATCCAGCGCGCCGGGGCGGAGCAGCGCGCCGGCCTGGAGCGGGCGCAGCTCGACGCCGTGCTGGCGCAGATGCCGTCGGGCGTTGCCATCGCCGAGGCGCCGTCCGGCCGGCTGCTGATGCACAACGCCAGGGCCGTCGAGCTGATCGGCCATCCGCTGCTCGAATCCGATACCTATGAGGGGTACGCGCGCTACGGCGCCCTGAACGAGGACGGCACGCCGCTGCCGCCCGCCGAGTATCCGATCGCCCGCGCCGCCGTCGCCGGGGAGACCGTGGTCCAGATGCCCATGCGCTACCGGCGCGGCGACGGTCGCATCACCCATTTCCTGGTCAGCGCCGCCCCCGTGCGCGACGCCGACGGCAACGTGGTCCTGGCGGTCAGCACCTTCGACGACGTGGACGAGCGCGTCCGCACGGAGGCGGAACTGCGTGCCGTACGCGACCGCCTCGCCCACGTGCTGGAGAGCACGACCGACTGCGTCCTGGCCATCGGCCGCGACTGGCGCATCCTCTACCAGAACCGGCGCACCCGCGACCTGCTCAACGGCGGGCGCGACCTGACGGGCGTCGACCTCTGGGAGGCCTATCCGGCCGCCGCCGGCTCGATCTTTCAGGAGCGCTGCCGGACGGCCATGGCCGAGCAGGTCTCCGTGGAGTTCGACGGCTATTATCCGCCGCTCGACCTCTGGCTGGAATGCCACGCCCACCCGTCGCCCGACCGTCTCACCGTCTTCTTCCGCGACGTCTCCGAGCGCCGCCGCCAGCGCGAGGCGCAGGCCGAACGCGACGCGCGCTACCGCGCGACGTTCGAGCAGGCCGCCGTCGGCATGGCGCACGTCGACCTCGACGGCCACTGGATCCAGATCAACGAGCGGCTTTGCGAAATCACCGGCTATCCGCGCGACGAGCTGTACCGTATCAGCTACCGCGACATCACCGTGCCGGAAGACCTGCCGGCCGACCTGGCGCAGGGCCAACGCCTGCGGGCCGGCGAGATCGACAATTACACGCTGGAGAAGCGCTACCGCCGCAAGGACGGCGCCATCGTCTGGGTGAACCTGACGGTGTCGCTGGTGCGCACCGCCGACGGCCAGCCGCTGCACTACATCGCCGTGGTCGAGGACATCTCCGCCCGCAAGCGCGCCGAGGCCGAGCGTGAGGAACTGCTGCGCCAGCAGGACCTGCTGATGCGGGAAATGAACCACCGCATCAAGAATTCGCTGCAGATGGTCGCCAACCTCGTCCACATGCAGTCGGCCGACCTGCGCGACCTCAACGCCCGCTGGCGCTTCCAGGAGACGGCGACGCGCATCACCACCATTGCCCGCGTGCACGAACGGCTCTACCGCTTCAGCGACGTGACGGCGGTGGACTTCGCCCCCTACCTGCGCGACCTCTGCCACGACCTCGCCGGCTCGCTGGGCCTGGGCGGCACACGGCTCACGGTCCACGCCATCGACGCCAACGTCCCGCCGGACACCGCCCTGCCGCTCGGCCTCATCGTCAACGAGCTGGTGACCAATGCCGCCAAGTACGCCTACCCCACCGGCGCGCCGGGCCCGGTGCGTGTCGTCCTGGACCGCACGGGCGGCGGCCGCCTGCGCCTGTCCGTCTCCGACGAGGGCGTTGGCCTGCCGCCGGGTTTCCGGCCGGAGACATCCGGCGGTCTGGGCATGCGCGTGCTCCAGGCGCTGACCGCCCAGCTCGATGCCGACCTGCACTTGTGCGAGCAGCCCCGCGGCACCGCGTTCCAGGTGGTGCTGCCGATGAGGTGATGGTGCTACACCCGCTCGCCGAAGCTCTCCGCGGCGGCGTCGATGACGGCCGCGTGGTTGCGCACCACCCCCACCACCGCGTCCGGGTGGTCATGATCGACCCGGACCGTGACGATGGTGTCGGAGGAGCCGCCGCGCTCGGCGTCGCGCTCCTCCGCCTCCAGGGGTTCGGCGGTGCCGAAGCGGGCGCGCAGCAGGCCGAGGATCTCGGCCTGCACCGCCTCGCCCAGTTCGGTCGCGTAGACATAGACCAGTTTCATCGGCCTCCCTCACGCCCCTCCCTCACGCCTGAGGTGCGAAGACGACCCGCATGCAGTTGTCCTGCTTCTCCTTGAACATGCGGTAGCCGCGCGGCGCGTCGTCGAGCGACCACTTGTGCGTGAGCAGGTAGGACGGGTCGATCTCGCCCGTCTCGATGTGCGCAAACAGCCGTGCGGCGTAGCGCTGGCCGTGCTGCTGGCCCATGCGGAAGGTCAGCGCCTTGTTCATCGCCGCCCCCATCGGGAACTTGTCGAGCCAGCCGCCGTAGACGCCGACGATGGACAGCGTGCCGCCCTTGCGGCAGCACTGGATCATCTGGCGCAGCACCGCCGGCCGGTCGCTCTCCAGCCCCACCGCCTGCTTGGCGCGGTCGTACCAGTACTCGACCCCGGTGTCGAAGCCATCCGCCTCCATTCCGACCGCGTCGATGCACACGTCGGGGCCGCGCCCGCCGGTCATCGCCTGCAGCGCCTCAAAGACGTCGACGCGGGTGTAGTCCAGCGGCTCCGCCCCCGCCTTCATCTGGGCGGCCGCCAGCCGGTCCGGGTAGCGGTCGATGCCGATCACCCGCTCCGCCCCCATCAGATAGGCGCTTTTCATCGCCATCTGTCCGACACCGCCGCAGCCCCACACGGCGACGATGTCGCCCGGCCGGATGCCGCCCATGTCGGCGGCCATGTAGCCGGTCGGCACGGCGTCGGAGACGAACACCGCCTGCTCGTCGCTCACCCCATCCGGCACACGGAAGCAGTTGTTGTCGGCGAAGGGGACGCGGATGTACTCGGCGTGGCTGCCGGCGTAGCCGCCGAAGGCGTGGCTGTAGCCGAAGATCCCCGCCGTGCAGTGCCCGTACGCCGCCTCCTCGAAATGCGGGTGCGGGTTGGAGTTGTCGCACAGCGAGTACTGCTCGTTCTCGCAGTACCAGCACTTGCCGCAGCCGATGATGGAGATGGTGATGACGCGGTCGCCCCGGTTGAGCTTGAGGACGTCCGGCC
The DNA here is from genome assembly GCA_035629155.1 of Azospirillum sp. Lineage (GTDB taxonomy): Bacteria > Pseudomonadota > Alphaproteobacteria > Azospirillales > Azospirillaceae > Azospirillum. Next base: position 21,607 of record DASPIO010000058.1, read on the forward strand.
CCTTCTCCACCACCTCGCCCAGGAACTCGTGGCCCAGGATGTCGCCGGGCTTCATGGTGGGCACGTAGCCGTCGATCAGGTGCAGGTCGGAGCCGCACACGGACGACAGCCGCACCTTGATGATCACGTCGTGCGGCGCCAGGATCCGCGGATCGTCCACGCGCTCGACCCGCAGGTCGTTGACGCCGTTCCAGCACAGCGCTCTCATGGGGCCATGTCTCCTGCCATCAGCTTCATCATGCCGCGGCGCGCGCCGTGCGGCTGCCCGTCGATGGTGGGCCGTTCGCCCGTCTCCATGATCTGCTTCAGCCGCCGCAGCGCCTCGCGCGCCTGCACGCCAGGCGACGAACCGAACAGCCGGGCGACCATGCGCCCGCCCTGCCCGCCCGGCGGGTGATAGGCGATGGTCAGCCGCACCTCGGTGCCGCGCCCGCCGGGGGCATCCTTGAACTGCACCTGCCCGCGGTGCGGCAGGTCGGCGTCGTCCCCCGATGGTCCCTTGACGGTGTGCCAGGAGATCAGCTCGTTCTCCTGCTCCTTGTCGATCTCGGAATGCCAGACGACGCTCATCCCCCCCGGCCCGCGCGCCTTCCAGCAGGAGCGCGTGCGGTCGAGGATCTCCACCGCGTCCAGGTGGTCCATCAGCGTCGGCAGATTGCCGAAGTTGCGCCAGTGGCGGAACAGCGCCTCGCGCCCGGCGCGGATGGTCACCACCGCCTGCACGGTGGTCGGCTCGTCGCTCGCGGCGGGGAGCAGCCCGGCCACGCGGGTGCCGCCCAGCTCGCGCACGCCCTGCACCACCGGCACGCCGGCCGCCCCGGCGAACAGCAACCCGCCGCCCATGGCCGCAAGGCCGAGGCCGACCCAGTCGCCGCGCCGCAGCCCGGCCACCCCCAGCGCCGTGCCGGCCATGATGGCGACCCAGCGGTCGGCCGGACCGGCGGTCTCGTGCCCGCCGTCCCGCCACAGCCGTTCCGCACTCATTTCTGGTCCCCCGGTTGCTGGTCCCCCGGCATGAGGTCCAGCGCGAAGAGCCCCTTCATCAGGTAGTCGTGCAGCTCGATCTTCTCCGCGATGTCCTCGTAGGCGGAGGCGTCCGGCGGCCTCGCCGCGCCGTCCAGCGCCTTGTCCCACTCGTTGCCGGCGTAGTCGCCGCGGCCGACCAGCATGACGGCGCGCAGTTCCACCCGCTCCTCCGGCGTCAGGCCGGACAGCAGTTGCTGGAGCTGGTCGAGCGCCTCGCTGGCCTCGGCCGGCATGATGTTGAGCGCGTCGAGGTCGGTCGGGTTGCGCGAGCCGCGCTCCAGCTCCTGCTCGCCGAGGTCGATGTTGCGCATCCCGGCAACGTAGCGCTGGCGGTCGGCGACCGCCTCGTACGCGAGGTCGGCGGCGCGCTTCACGGTGTCGACGGAGATCCGTTGGAGATTGGGCATGATCAACCTATAGATTGGTCGAGAAAGATCTGGAAATGCCAACAGCGGAGGTGAGGCATCGTCGCACACGTGCGGTTCCCGGCGCGTCCATGCCCCACCGCCCGTCACGAACTCCGCCGCCGCGTCTCTTCCGACGCCCCGCGCGACCCGCCGGAGCCGGCGCTGCGGCGGCCGGCCGTGTGAACGACAACAGGCAGGCGACGGGAGCGTCCTGCCCGCCGCACGCGAAACCCGCCCCGCGCTCACCGCAACGGCGCCTCCGCACGCGTGTTGAGAGGGAGAACGGAACCACGGATGTACCGTCATGCCGACGCAGCACGCCACCTTGACCGACGGTTTCACGCCGATCGTGCTCGACACCGCCCGCGGCCCGGTGGAGGCGCACCATTACCCGGTGCCGCACGCCAGGCGGGCGGCGCTGTGGGTGGGCGGTGTCGGCGGCGGCTTCGACACGCCGGCGCGCGGCCTCTACCCCCGCCTGTGCCGCAGCCTGCGGGACCAGGGCATCCAGTCGCTGCGTGTGCGCTTCCGGCGGTCCACCAGCCTGCCGGACGCGGTGGCCGACGTGCTGGAGGGCATCGAGTACCTGCGCCGGCACGACGTGACGGCGGTGGCGCTGACCGGCCATTCCTTCGGCGGCGCCGTGGTCATCCAGGCGGCCCTGTCCGCACCCGACGTGGTGCGCACGGTGGTGACGCTCGCCTCCCAGGGCTTCGGCGCGGACGGGATCGCCAACCTGCGCTGCCCGGTGCTGCTGATCCACGGCGAGGCGGACGAGGTGCTGGCGCCCAAGTGCTCGCTGCTGCTGCACCGGCTGGCGCCCGAGCCCAAGAAGCTGGTCCTCATGCCCGGCACCGGGCACTGCCTGGACGAGACCGCCGAGGCGGTGTGCCGCGAGGTGGAGGATTGGATCCTCCGGCAGCTCGGCGCGTCGTAAGAGCCGGACACACGAAGGCTTCAGAACCTTTTCGTCGTCCTGGCCGGGTTGCTGACGGCGGCGGGCAGCGCCGTGGCGCTGGCGACTGCCTCAATAATACAAATTTAAATCGTTAAATCCTGGAGCCCGAATGTTGTACCCCTGGGCACCCTGTATCATCGCGTATCATCCCGTAACATCCGCCGATCGCCCCACCTATGCCGCATCGCGGCTTGACAGGCGCGCGCGCGCCTCTCAGATTACGCCGCATGACGACCATCGACCGTACGAACGCGCTCCTGCGACTTATCGGCCCGGCGCTTTGACAGCGTCCGGGTTTCCGCGCGTTCCTTTTCCCTCTCCACAGGTCGACGTCATTTCGCCATGAGCACCCGCAGTATGATCGCCCGGCCGAGGCCGGGGCTGCGACTTAGCAACGGCCGTTGAGCCCGCCCGGCGGCTCGGCGGCCGGACCGTCAGCCGGTTTCCCCCGAGAAAACCTTCAGACGAGTTGCAGTCCATGACCCACATCGCCCGCCCCAACCCGGCCCAGAAGTACACGCCCTTCCCGCCGGTCACCCTGCCCAACCGCCAGTGGCCGGGCCGCACCCTGACCAAGGCGCCCATGTGGTGCTCGGTCGACCTGCGCGACGGCAATCAGGCGCTGATCGAGCCGATGGGCTCGGAGCGCAAGCGCGCCATGTTCGACCTGCTGCTGCGCATGGGCTTCAAGGAGATCGAGGTGGGCTTTCCGGCCGCCTCGCAGACCGACTTCGACTTCTGCCGCGAGATCATCGAGGGCGGCCTGCTGCCCGACGACGTCACCATCCAGGTGCTGACCCAGTCGCGCGAGGAGCTGATCCGCCGCACCTTCGAGGGCATCAGGGGCGCCAAGCGCGCCATCGTCCACCTGTACAACTCCACCTCCGAGCTGCAGCGGCGTGTGGTCTTCGGCCTGGACAAGCCCGGCATCGTCGAGATCGCCGTGAACGGTGCCAGGCTGATCCGGCAGATGGCCGCCGAGCACCCGGAGACCGAGGTCGTTCTGCAGTACTCGCCGGAGAGCTTCACCGGCACCGAGCTGGACTTCGCGGTCGAGATCTGCGAGGCGGTGGCGGAGGTGTGGGGCCCGACGGCCGACCGGCCGATGATCATCAACCTGCCGGCGACGGTGGAGATGTCCACCCCCAACGTGCACGCCGATCAGATCGAGTGGTTCTGCCGCACCATCAAGGACCGCGAGCGCTTTATCATCAGCCTGCACCCGCACAACGACCGCGGCACCGCCGTGGCCGCCGCCGAACTGGGCATGCTGGCCGGCGCCGACCGCGTCGAGGGTACCCTGTTCGGCAACGGCGAGCGCACCGGCAACGTCGACATCGTCACGCTGGCGCTGAACCTGTTCAGCCAGGGCATCGATCCCGGCCTCGTCATCGACGACATCAACGAGATCGTGCGCGTGTCGGAGTACTGCACCCAGTTGCCCGTGCACCCGCGCCACCCCTATGCGGGCGAGCTGGTGTTCACCGCCTTCTCCGGCTCGCACCAGGACGCCATCAACAAGGGGCTGAAGGCGCTGGCGAAGTCGAACAGCGGCAAGTGGGAGGTGCCCTACCTGCCCATCGACCCGGCCGACCTGGGCCGCAGCTACGAGGCGGTGATCCGCATCAACAGCCAGTCGGGCAAGGGCGGCATCGCCTACATCCTGGAGTCCGAGTTCGGCCTGCAGATCCCGCGCCGGCTGCAGATGGAGTTCTCGAAGGTCGTGCAGCGCATCGCCGACGAGACCGGCAAGGAGCTGACGCCCGCCGAAATCCACAACGCCTTCAGGGCGGAGTACCTCGACGTCGTCACGCCGCTGGAACTGGTCGAGCACGGCACCGAGCCGCGCGGGCCGGGGTCGGGGCCGCGCGCGCTGACCGCCGTGGTGCAGAAGGATGGCCGCCCGGTCACCATCCGCGGCAAGGGCACCGGCCCGATCGACGCCTTCCTGGCCGCGCTGCGCAACGACGCGGGCATCGACATGCACGTGGTCGACTACCACGAGCACGCCGTGACCACCGGCGAGGACTCCCAGGCCGCGGCTTACGTCGAGGTGCGCACGGCGGACGGCCGCATGCTGCACGGCGCCGGCATCGACCCGGACATCGTCACCGCCTCGCTGCGCGCCCTGGTGAGCGCGGCCAACCGGGCAGCCCGCTGACGGTGCCGTGCCGCCAGAGCGGGCATCGCTCCCCCTCCCCCGCCTTTGCGCGGGGGAGGGACGGGAGCGGCCCGCCGACGGCCTGTCAGAACCGCCCGGTGAGCGCCAGGATCAAGACGACGATGAGCAGCAGACCGAGGATCCCGCTCGGCCCGTAACCCCAGGAACGGCTGTACGGCCAGGCCGGGACCGCGCCGATCAGCAGAATGATCAGGATGATGAGCAGGATGGTGCTCATTCCGTCCTCCGACAGGTCATGGAAGCGTCCCGGAGAAACGGAAGCTCGACCGCTTTGTTCCCGCCCGGCTCTGGCTGGGTCCGACCCTTCCTTCGGGGCTTCGCGCGGGATTGCGGGCGCGACGGCGCCGCGTCCGGCAGGGGCGTCTGCGGGATCGTGCCGGGCGTGGTCTCGATAGACGGGATCCGCGGCCCGTCCACGTCGTTGGCGAAGCTGGGTTTGTCGCGGTCGCGCGCCATGGGGGGGGACCTCCGGTGCGGTGGTTCATCCCCCCAACAGCGGCTTACACGAGCGCGTCGCGCTGGTTCCAGAACGCCTCGGCGTCGGCGACGATGCCGTCGTGGTCCTTGTCGGTGCGGCCGTCCGTGTCGCGGTGGCAGACACGCACCTTCCAATGCGCGTACTCGCCGTCGTCCTCGCGCGGGTGGATCACCGGAATGGTCTTCGCGACCCCGTGGCTCAGCCCCTTGTGTCCCACGTCGTCGACGTACTGGCCATCCTCGCCGGCATACACGCCCATACGCCGAAGTTGCGCTCGTACGTCCGCACGACGGCATCGGGGAAGCGGTCGGCGATCAGGCGGGCGTCGGGTGCGAAAATCGGCTGAATGAAGACCACGCCGTCCATGCCGGAGCCTCATCGCCTCTCGTGATGGTCTGTCGCCCGGACCATAGCCGCACTCACCCCCGCAAAGGAGAGAAAGTTGAGACATGGCGGCCCGGCGGAGGCTCGGTGACACCTCGTTAACCATACCGGTCCAGGTTGACGCGAATTTTAACCAAAGTCCGCGCCAGCCACGAGGGACCGACCATGGCCCACGCCGCCACCGCCGCCGCCGCCTCCATTCCGGCGAACGATCACGTCCGGCCGCACCGCACGCTGGAGATCTACCGCCGCGTGTTCCGCGAGGCGAAGCCGTTCCGCCTGCATCTGTCGGCCCTGCTGGCGCTGGGCCTCCTGGGCACGCCGATCGGGCTTTTGATGCCGCTGCCGGTGACCATCGCCGTGGACAGCGTGATCGGCGGCAAGGCGCTGCCGGCCGCCGTCGACGCCGTGGTGCCGGAGGCGCTGAAGGGCGGGCCGCAGGCGGCGCTGCTGCTGGCGGCATCGCTGGTGCTGCTGACCGCGCTGATCGTGCAGGTGCACGGGGTGGCCGATCGCTTCCTGCGCGACTGGACCGGGCAGCGCATGGTCGCCGCCTTCCGCGCCAAGCTGTTCCTGCACGCCCAGCGCCTCGCCCTGCAACGGCACGACTCCAAGGGGACGTCGGACTCGCTGAACCGCATCGAGGACGACGCCTCGGCCATCCAGTGGCAGGTCAGCCACGTCATCCTGCCGTTCATCACCTCGCTGGCCTACTTCGCCGGCATGGTGTGGGTGACCTCGCTGCTGAGCCCCAAGCTGGCGCTGGTGGCGCTGGCGGTGTCGCCGTTGTTCGCGCTGCTGACGGCGCTGTCGCACACCCGCCTGCGCAGCCGCTGGCAGGTGGTGTGCGAGCGCGACAGCGCGGCCAAGGCGGTGCTGCACGAGACGCTGTCGGCGCTGCGCGTGGTGCGCGCCTTCGGCCAGGAGGCGCGCGAGGTGAAGCGCTTCGCCGACCGCACGGATGCTCTCATCTCCGCCTTCTTCGGCGCGGTGCGGGCGGAGAGCCTGCTCGGCTTCTGTGTCTCCCTCCTGCTGGCGTCGGGCACGGCGGCGGTGCTGTACATCGGCGTCGGCGACGTGCTGGCCGGCGCGCTGACGGTGGGCGAACTGTTGCTGGCGCTCAGCTATCTGGCGCAGCTCTACCAGCCGCTGCAGAACATGGGCCATCAGGTCGCCGCGCAGCAGAAGCTGATGGCCAACCTGCAGCGCAGCTTCGCGCTGCTGGACGAGACGCCGGACCCGGCGGAGCGGCCCAACGCGCTGTGCCTGAACCGCGCCCGGGGCGACGTCGCGTTCCGCGACGTGTCGTACGACCACGGCACCGGCCGCGACATCCTGACGGGCATCGACTTCGCCATCCCGGCCGGCAGCCGCGTGGGTGTGGTCGGCAAGTCGGGCTCGGGCAAGACCTCGCTGATCGGCCTGCTGACCCGCCTGTACGACCCGCGCACCGGCTCCGTGCGCCTGGACGGCGAGGACCTGCGCGACTGGAAACTGGCCGACCTGCGCCGCCAGTTCGCCATCGTCGGCCAGGACACCACGCTGTTCTCCACCACGGTGGCCGAGAACATCGCCTACGGCCGCCCCGGCGCCACCCGCGAACAGATCATCGACGCCGCCAGGGCCGCCGACGCGCACGACTTCATCAGCCGCCTGCCCCAGGGCTACGACACGCCGGTGGGCGAGCGCGGCATGTGTTTCTCCGGTGGCGAGCGCCAGCGCATCGCGCTCGCCCGCGCCTTCCTGTGCGACGCGCCGGTGCTGATCCTCGACGAGCCGACCAGCGCCCTGGACCAGCGCACGGAGAAGGTCATCATGGACGCCGTCGAGGAGCTGATGGAGGGCCGCACCACCTTCATGATCACGCACCGCCTCGCCACGCTGCGCGACTGCGACATGCTGATCGAGATGGACGCCGGCCGCGTCACCCGCGTCACCTCCGACGTGCACGGCCACGTCGCCGGCCTGACGGCGGCGATGGCCGCGGAATAGAGGGGGCGCGGTCAGGCGCTGGTGAACCAGTCCGCTGTCACCTGCGCCGCCGGAACGCCGGCCAGCGTCACCGCCTCCCCCGTGGCAAGGCGGACGACCGCCTGGCCGGACGCGTCCGCCGCGACCGTCCAGCCGCCGGTGCCGGACAGCGCGATGCGGTCGCCCTCCGCCGCGTCGAAGCCGGCAATCGTGTCGTTGCCGCTGCCGCCACCGATCACGAAGCGATCGGCCCCGCCGCCGCCGGACAGCGCGTCGTCCCCGGCCCCGCCGTCCAGCGTGTCGTCGCCGAGGTTGCCGAACAGGGCGTCGGCGCCGGCGTCGCCCAGCAGGCGGTCCGCACCCTGGCCGCCGAACAGCGTGTCGTCGCCGGCCCCGCCGGACACCAGGTCGTCCGCCAGATTGCCGTACAGCACGTCGTGGCCATCGCCGCCGTCGACGGTATCGGCATCCTGGCCGCCGAACAGGCTGTCGGCCCCCAGTTCGCCCGACAGCAGGTCGCTGCCCTGGTTGCCGTACAGCTCGTCGGCGCCGCCGCCGCCCAGCACCGTGTCGTTCCCCCACAGGGCGGAGACGCTGTTCGAATTCCCGGTGCCGTCGATGCGGTCGGCGCCGGTCGTGGCCGTGGCCGCCACGGCTTCGACGAAGCGCGCGCTCAGGATATAGCCGCCGACCGCCGGGTCGAAGTTGCCGTAATAGAGGCGCAGCGTGCCGTCGCTCATCTGCAGCGCGTAGGGATCGTTGCCGGCGAGCCCGGTCGACGTGGCCTGGGTGAACGTCACCCCGTCGGCGCTGGAACCGGTGTAGACGACGGTCGCGCCGCCCTGCGTCATCGGCCCCTGGCTGTTCCCGTAGAACAGGGTGACGCTGCCGTCGGGATTCGTTTCGGCGTCGGGATGTTCGGCGGAATGCGGCAGCACGCTGCCGGAACCGATGCGCACGCCGCCCTCCACCGTGAAGGTCTGGCCGTCGGCGCTGGCCGCCGAGTTGATGGCGTGCAGCTTGACCTCCCCCGGCTTCGGCAGGTCGCTGTAGTAGGCGCGGTGGCCGCCCGCGGTGGCGACGATGGACGGCGTGGTGATCTCCCCGCCCGTCGCGGCGTAGGTCAGCCGGGTGCCGCTCTCCGCGGTGAAGGTCAGGCCGTCGGGGCTGGTGGCGCTGCGGATGCCGTCCCCGCCGTTGTAGTAGAGACGGTAGCCGCCACCGGCCATCTCCATCACGCGCGGCATGCCGGACCCGTCGGGCAGGCGGATGCCGTCCTCCGCCGTGAAGTGCACGCCGTCCTTGGCGATCAGGCTCTTGATGCCGACGTTCTGGGCGAAGACGTACATCCGCACGCTGCCGTCGGCGAGTTGAACCGCGGTGGCGTCGGCCACCGGCAGGCCGGCCGTGACGCCGACGTCCGAAGGGCGGACGATGACGCCTTCGGCGACCCAGCTCCCGTTTCCCGTGTACATGCACACCCCCGCGGCCGTGGACGGGAACCAGTATAGTGCGAACAATTGAGAAAAGGTCACTCGCGCCCCGTGCCGGAACGTGCCGACGCATACGTGCCTTCTCTCCCGCCCCCTTGCCCGGCGGGGTTTTCCTGCGTCATGCTCGGCGCAACGAAAAACGGGAGGATCCGAGATGCAGCAGCCGGACGCGGTGAAACGCGTCGCGGTCGTCGGCGCCGGCACCATCGGTGCGAGCTGGACGGCCCAATTCCTTGCCCGCGGCCTGACCGTCGCGGTGAGCGACCCCAACCCGGCCGCCGAGGACTTCGTGCGCGCCTACGTCGAAAAAGCATGGCCGGCGCTGGAACGGCTGGGGTTGACGGCGGACGCCGATCCCGCCGCGTGGCGCTTCCACGCCGACCCGCGCGCCGCCGTGGCGGGTGCGGAGTTCGTGCAGGAGAGCGGACCCGAGAACGCCGACATCAAGCGTGCCCTCTACGCGCAGATCGAGGATGCGCTGGACGATTCGGCGATCCTCGCCTCCAGCACGTCGGGCCTGATCATGAGCGAGCTGCAGCAGGATCGCCGGCGGCCTGAGCGATTCGTCGTCGGCCACCCGTTCAACCCGCCGCACCTGATCCCGCTGGTCGAGGTGGTGGGCGGCAGCCGGACGGCGCCGGAGACGATCGACTGGGCGATGGGCTTCTACCGTGCCATCGGCAAACGGCCGATCCGGCTGAACCGCGAGGTGCCCGGCCACCTCGCCAACCGCCTCCAGGCGGCGCTGTGGCGCGAGGCGGTGCACGCCGTGGCGTCCGGCATCGCCAGCGTCGAGGACGTCGACCTCGCCATCTCCGAAGGGCCCGGCCTGCGCTGGGCCTTCATGGGGCCGCACATGATCTTCAACCTCGGCGGAGGGGCCGGCGGGATGGAGCACTTCCTCCACCACCTCGGCCCCAACATCGAGACGTGGTGGCGGGATCTCGGCACCCCGTCGCTGACGCCGGAGGTCACGGAAAAGCTGGTGGCCGGCTGCCGCGAGGCGGCACACGGGCGTTCCAACGCCGAACTGGCGGGCGAGCGCGACCGGCTGCTGATGGCGCTGTTGGAAACGCTGCGGCGCGAACGCGGACATCATCAATAAACACAGGGAGAAACGGAACCATGGCGAAGTCCCCGCGCAAGGTCATCATCACCTGCGCCGTCACCGGCGGCGTGCACACCCCCACCATGTCGCCGCACCTGCCGATCACGCCGGAGGAAATCGCCGAACAGGCGATCGACGCCGCCAACGCCGGTGCCGCCATCGTCCACCTGCACGCCCGCGACCCGGAAACAGGCAGGCCGTCGCCCTCGCCGGACGTGTTCGCGCGCTTCCTCCAGCGCATCAAGGGCGAGTCGGACGCGGTCATCAACATCACCACCGGCGGCGGCCACGGCATGACGCTGGAGGAGCGCACCGCCGCCGCCCGCTGGGCCAAGCCGGAGATGGCCTCGCTCAACATGGGCTCGATGAACTTCGGCCTCTATGAGATGGCCGGCAAGTACACGACCTGGAAGTACGACTGGGAGCCCGCCTACCTGGAGATGACGCGGGACTTCATCTTCCGCAACACCTTCAAGGACATCGAGTGGGTGCTGAAGGAAATCGGCGAGGGCTGCGGCACCCGGTTCGAGTTCGAGTGCTACGACATCGGCCACCTGTACACGCTGGCCCACTTCCTGGACCGCGGGCTGGTCAAGCCGCCGGTGTTCGTGCAGACGATCTTCGGCATCCGCGGCGGCATCGGCAACGACCCGGAAGACCTGATGCACATGCGCCGCACGGCCGACCGGCTGTTGGGCGACGATTACCAGTGGTCGATCCTGGCGGCCGGGCGCAGCCAGATGCCGCTGGCAACCATGGGCGCCATCATGGGCGGCAACGTCCGCGTCGGGCTGGAGGACAGCCTGTTCATCGGCAAGGGCCAGCTCGCCACCTCGAACGCCGAACAGGTGGCGAAGATCCGCCGCATCGTCGAGGAGCTGGGCCTGGACATCGCCACGCCCACCGAGGCGCGCGCCATGCTGGACCTCAAGGGCGGGAATCAGGTGGCGTTCTGAGCCCCCATCCCCTCCCCCGCCGAAAGCGGGGGAGGGAACGGGCGGCTTACTTCGTGACGACGCTGGTGACTTTGCCGTCGGCACCGTAGGCGATGCAGTGGAACGCGCGGTCGCGGTCGGCTCGATCCGAGCCCGAATAGATTTCGATCCAGCCGCCGGCCTGCACGTCGATGGTGGAGGGGATCGTACCGCATGAGCCACTCATGCCTTGGACGTTGCCTTCGGGGCCCTCGCGGCCCTTCCACCCTTGCACCCATATGGTCACCACGCCGGTGCGCTGGAGGGTGCTGTTGCAGCTCATCGTGTCCCACGGACAGCAGGCGCGCGCCCCTTTGCCGTTCGGTTCGGCCGAAAAGTTGCCGCCGGTCATCTGCTTGACGCGCAGATCCCATCCGTCCGTGTGGTTGTAGATGCAATACGCCTGCGCGGACTGGCTGGACAGGGCAAGCAGGCCCAAGGCGAAGACTGGGGTCAGGATACGAAGCATGCGATGATCTCCACACGATGGGGCCACTTTGCGCGCGGGCCCTTTGGCGACTTCCACGTCATTGGTGTCACCGGAAGCTCGGCCGTTCCCATCCATGCGAAAAAACTGTCTGGGGAAAAGCCCTACCCCGCCAGAACGGGGGAGGGGCCACTGGACCTAACCGGACCCGACGATCGTCACCAAGCCCTTTTGGGCAAGGCTGTCGATGGCAGCCTGCACACCGGCCTGCGGGACGGCGTCGCACAATTCAGCAACGCTGCGCGCTTCGTCCGCCAGCAACACGGCCAGGACCGCCCTTTCCAACGGCGAAAGCGTGAAGCGTTTGTCCCCAACCTCCAGTTCCACCACTCCGGCATCGGCCGGTGGCAAAGGCAGACGCCGGCGCGGGGTGGGGCGCACGAGAAGCGACGGCGTCAACTCGCCGCCAAGGTTCAAGTTGAGCGCCGGAGTAAAGGCGCACCGCCGGTCCTCGTCGGCCAGGAACACCTGCAAATCCAAGGTGTCAACCAAGCGATGCAACTCGGTCTTCAGCTCCGACGCCTGCCGTTCCAATTCCTCCGGTGTGGAGCAAGGGGACACGTCGCGGCGGAGACACTCCTCCTTGATGCCGCGAGTCGCAAGCCAGTGCAGCACATCCGTTCCACGCGGCGGTGTCATGCCGATGGTGAGGTGGACCGAGTTATCGCCCGACACCTTGGCCCGGTGAACTTCCCCTCGCGGTAAAAACAGTATGTCGCCCGGCTCCATCACCCATTCCCCGGCCGGCTCGTCCAGATTGACCGGACCGGGATTCGCAAAAGCCGCCGCCTTGCTCGGATACCGGAAGGGCTGGCCAAAGCTCCACCACCTCTTGCGGCCCGAAACCTGAAGAACCAAGACGTCGTGATCGTCCCAATGCGGCCTGAAGGCGCTGTCGCGGGAGAAGCTGATGTAAGCGTTTATGTGTATTCTGGTGCGCAGGTGCCGTTCCAACAGGGAGCCGAGCAGGTCGATTTCCGGAACAAGGCGGTCCACGCGGCCAATGTACAAGCTGACTCCCTGACGGCACAGGGAGTGCACCGAATTGACCCGCATCGTCCGATCGCTGGCGCCCAGAGGAAGCACGGTCGTCATTTCCAGCGGCAAGGAGCGGTTTTCACGGACGAACACCACCCGCCCGCTGCTCAGAGCCTCCGGAGTGACCAGCCGGTTCACCGTCGTCCAGGGCAGCAGCGTGGAAATGGCTTCCGGCTGGTCGGTATGCAAGTGCAGACGTTCCCGCCGCCGTATCGCCTGCTCCAGATCAGCAGGATCGTGTGGAGAAAGAAGCTTAGCCACGCTCTCGATCATCGCCGCTCCTGTCATCCCGACGGTCTGTCTGCAGCTGAGATAGCCCGCCATGCCCCTGCCGAGCAACGGAAGACGCATCATGTGGCAAACTGTCCTGCACGTCTGCGACGCTACATTGTTGGCTCTTTCGATTCAGGCGCCGACGGCCTTCACCCCGCCAGCCGTTTCACCGCCGCGTCCGTCTCCTCCCCCAGCCGCGCCATCAACTCGGCCGCCGTCTGGCGGCGCGCCAGCCGCACGCCCTGCCCGGCCCACAGCGACAGGAACTCCGCCCGCCCCTGCTTGGCGGCGGCGGTGCGCAGCGGGCGGGTCAGCGCGTTCTGCATGGGGAACGGCAGCACCGCATCGCCCTCCACCGCCTCCATGAAGCGGTTGACGATTCCGCGCGCCGGGCGGCCCGAGAACGCGCGCGTCAGCCGCGTGCCGTCCTCGCGGGCGTCCAGGATCGCCTGCTTGTAGACCTCGGGGATGCCGGCCTCGGCGCAGGTCAGGAAGGCCGTGCCCATCTGCACGCCACACGCCCCCAGCGCCAGGGACGCGGCGACGCCGCGCCCGTCCATGATGCCACCGGATGCCACCACCGGCACGGCGACCGCGTCCGCAATCTGCGGCACCAGCGCCATGGTGCCGACCATCGCCGCCTCGAACGGGCCGGCGAACGTGCCGCGATGGCCGCCGGCCTCGCCGCCCTGCGCCACCACGAGGTCGACGCCCATGCGCTCCAGCGCCACGGCCTCCTCAACGGTGGTCGCCGTGCCGGCCAGCAGCATGCCGCGCTCCTTCACCGCGCGGACGGCGTCTTCCGGCAGCAGACCGAAGGTGAGGCTGAACACCGCCGCCCCGCTGTCCAGCGCCGCCGGGAACAGCGCATCGAAGGTGGTCCCGGCCGGCGCCGGCGCCTCCGGTCCCGGCACCCCCAACTCCGCGTAGAACGGCGCCACGCGCGCGAGCGCCGGCGCCATGTCCGCCGGTGCGGCGGGGGCTGGCAGCGGGGCGAACAGGTTGACGCCGAAAGGCCGCGCCGTCTGCGAGCGCACCGCCTTCACCGTGTCGGCGAGTTGTTCCGCCGTCAGATAGGCGGCGCCGATCGAGCCGAGCCCACCCGCCTCGCACACCGCCGCCACCAGCGCCGGCGTGTCGCCGCCGCCGGCCATGGGCGCCTGCACGATGGGGTGCTCCAGGCCGAGCCGCCGCGTCAGCTCCGTCCGCACGGGCATGGTCTTCCTCCTCGCTGCCGTTGTTCCGGAAGCAAGGCTAGGCCGCCGCGGCCATCGTGAAAAACGGTTTTGTCCGATAGGGGGTATCGGCGGCGGTGATGGATGGGCGCGCAACGTTGGGTTTTCGCTGCGCTCAACCCAGCCTACCGAGAAGCGTCGGGGTAGGTTGGGTTGAGGCGAAGTCGAAAACCCAACGTCGGAAACGTCACTCCGCCGCGTCGGCACGCCTGTGCGCCGGGCGGGCGTGGTCAAGGAAGGCGGCCAGCGCGCTGGAGACGTAGCCGTCGCGGCGGCGGACGAACACCGTCTCCACATGGGCCTGGGCCGGCGGCAGCTCGTGCAGGGTAACGAGGCTGGTCCAGGACGGGCCGACGACGCCGCGCGGCAGCAAGGTCACGCCCATGCCGGCGGCGACGCTGCCCAGGATGCCCTCCAGAGAGCCGAATTCCAGCGGGCGCACGCCGACGATGCCGCGCGCCGCCAGCAGCGACTCGAGCACCTGCCGGTACGAGCAGCCAGCGCGGAACACGATGATGCGCGTCTCGCCGCGCCGCGCCAGGTCGTCGGGGGAGCGCACGGCGCGGGCGGTGACCAGCACCAGTTCCTCGCGGAACACCGTCTCCTCAATCAGGTCGGGGTGGTCGACCGGGCCGCAGACGAAGGCGCCATCCAGGCGGTGCTCCAGCACGTCCTGGATCAGGTGCGCCGTGGTGCCGGTGCGCAGCACGAGGTCAACCTCGGGATACGCGGTGGTGTAGCCGGCGAGCAGCGGCGGCAGGCGCAGCCCCGACGTCGTCTCCAGCGAGCCGAGCGTCAGCGGCCCGCCGGGGATGCCGTCGTCGGCGACGGCGTGGCGGGCCTCGTCCAGCAGGTGGCGGACGCGCACGGCGTAGGGCAGCAGCCGCTGCCCGGCTGCCGTCAGCGCTACGCCGCGGCTGTGTCGATGGAACAGCGGCGTGCCGAGCTGCTCCTCCAGAAGGCGGATGCGGGCGGTGACGTTGGACTGCACCGTGTTCAGCTCGCCCGCCGCGCGGTTCATGCCGCCCAGCCGCGCCACCGCCTCGAACACCCTGAGGTCGCCCGCGTCCATGGAAACCTCCACCACCGCCGTAACGCCGGGAATGCTAAGGCATCACGGCCAACATGAAAACGGTCCCGACCGGCAGAGGGCGTCGGCACCGCATCGCTACTTCGTGACGACGCCCGTGACCTTGCCGTCGGTGCTGTAGGCGATGCAGTGGAAGGCCCGGATGTCGCCACGGTCATAAGCGTTCTGGCCGGAATAGACCTCGACCCAGCCGCCCGCCTCCACGGTGATGCGGTTGGTCCCCACGCCGCAGGTGCCGTTCAGGCCCTGGTACCGGCCGTCGGCCGTCCTGGTGCCCTTGTCGCCGCCCACCCACAGCTCCACCGGGGCATTGCGCAGCAAGGACCTGTTGCAGCTCGGATCATTCCACGCGCAGCACGCCCTGGAACCCTTGGCTTCACCCACCTCCTGCTTGAAGTTGCCGCCCAGCGTCTGCTCCACGCGCAGCTTCCAGCCGTCGGTGTGGTTGTAGACGCAGTAGGCGTGCGCCGGCTGGCCCGCGAAGGCGAGCATGAAGACGGCCGCGGCGAGGGACAGGAAACGAGACATCGGGGCTTCTCCAAAGGAAAGGACGATTCGTCCCTCCTTTGTACCCCCGCAAGAGCAAGAGTTCCCAGCGCATCCGAAAAACATTCCGGACGCCGGCGCCGGCCGGGCAAAGACTTCCCGGATGGCGCCGGACGCTCACGTCACTTCGCCACCAGCGGGCAGCCGCCCTTGTCGAGCGGACGGAAGGCCTGATCGCCGGGGATGGTGGCCAGCACCTTGTAATAATCCCACGGCCCCTTCGATTCGGCCGGGGTCTTCACCTGCATCAGGTACATGTCGTGCACCATGCGGCCGTCGGCGCGCAGCGTGCCGCCCTTGGCGAAGGCGTCGTTGACCGGCGTCTCGCGCATCTTGGCCATCACCGCCTTGGCCTCGTCGGTGCCGGCGGCCTCGATCGCCTTCAGGTAGTGGCGCACGGCGGAGTAGTTGCCGACCTGGATCATCGTCGGCATCTTGCCGGTCTTCGCCATGTACTTCTTGGCGAAGGCGCGGCTGTCGTCGTCGCGCTCGGGGTTCCAGCCGTCCACCAGCACCAGCCCCTGTGCCGCCTGCAAGCCCAGCGCGTGCACGTCGGTGATGAACATCAGCAGCGCCGCCAGCGTCTGCCCGCCCTGCGTCAGGCCGAACTCCTGCGCCTGCTTGATGGCGTTGATGGTGTCGTTGCCGGCGTTCGCCAGCGCCACGACCTTGGCGCCCGAACCCTGGGCCTGCAACAGGAAGGACGAGAAGTCGGCGTTGTTGAGCGGGTGGCGCACCGCGCCCACCACGCGCGCGCCGTTGGCCTTCACCACGTCCGCCACGTCCTTCTCCAGCGCGTGGCCGAAGGCGTAGTCGACGGTGAGGAAGTACCAGCTATCGCCCAGCGTCTTCACGCCAGCCGTGCCCATGCCCTGCGCTTGGGAGAAGGTGTCGTAGGTCCAATGTGCGGAATTGGGCGAACAGGCCGCACCGGTGAGCTGCGCCGCCCCCGCGCCGGAGATGAGGAAGACGCGGTTCTTCTGCTTGGTGATCTCCTGCACCGCCAGCGCCACCGACGAGGTCGGCACGTCGACCACGACGTCCACCTGCTCCACGTCGTACCACTTGTTGACCAGTGCCGAGCCGATGTCGGGCTTGTTCTGGTGGTCGCCGAAGATCAGTTCGATCGGCTTGCCCGCGACCTTGCCGCCCATCTCCTCGATGGCGATGCGCACCGCCTCGACCGAGCCCATGCCGGACGGCTCGGAATAGACGCCGCTCATGTCGTTCATCACGGCGATCTTCACCTTGTCGTCCGAGACCTGAGCGTCGGCTGTTCCAGCCATCAGGCCGAGCGCGCAGACTCCGGCCATGAGAAGCGATCGCTTCATGAACCCTCTCCTCCCACATCGTTGTTCGTTGAGCGGATCCCACCGGAATTCCGATGGCGCCGCCGATGGTTGCTCTTGAAACCAAACGTAGCCTATCTTCGCAGGCAGAGCCGTCAAGGCCAAAGGGAGGAAGGACATGAAGATCGAAGCGGCCGGCAAGCGCGTGGTCATCACCGCCGGCGCCAGCGGCATCGGCCGCGTGATGGCCGAGCGGTTCGCGGCGGAGGGTGCCCGCGTCTGGGTGTGCGACATCGACCAGACGGCGCTGGCCGAAGTCCGCGCCGCGAATCCGGCCATCGGCGCGACCGCCGCCGACGTCGCCAGCGAATCGGACATGGACCGCTTCTTCGACGAAGCGCTGGCCGACCTGGGCGGGCTGGACGTGCTGGTCAACAACGCCGGCATCGCCGGCCCCACGAAGCTGGTGGAGGACGTGACGCTGGAGGAATGGCGGCGCACGCTGGCGGTAAACCTGGACAGCATGTTTCTCGCCACCCGCCGCGCCGTGCCGGAGCTGAAGAAGGCCGGCGGCGGCGCCATCATCAACCTGTCCTCGATCGCCGGCCGGCTGGGCTTTCCCAAGCGCGCGCCCTACAGCACGTCGAAGTTCGGCGTGGTCGGCTTCACCGAGACGCTGGCGATGGAGCTGGGGCCCTTCAACATCTCGGTCAACGCCATCCAGCCCGGCGTGGTGGAAGGCGAGCGCGGCCGCCGCGTGATCGAGGCGAAGGCGCAGGCGCTGGGCAAGAGTTACGACGAGATGGAGGCGTTCTTCCTGCGCCACGTGTCGATGCGCACCAAGGTGTCGCCAGAGGAGATCGCCGATATGGCGATCTACCTCGGCTGCGGTCCGGGACGCCGCATTTCCGGCCAGAGCATCAGCATCTGCGGCAACTTCGAGACGTTCAGCGAAGCCTGAACGGGGCCGGCAATTTCCCGGCGCGGCGGCGCACACGTTGCGGTATGCTGCCGCGCAACGGGGGAGCACGGCCCCGCCCCGATCGGGCGGCGCTGAACGGTATGGATCGTTTTGGGAGGTCTCAGGATATGGAAACCCCGCTTTGGCGCCCGTCGGACGAGCGTGTGCTTGCCGCCAACATCACCACCTTCTGCGCGGCGGTGAACCAGCGCTTCGGCACGCACCTCGCCGGCTACGACGACCTGTGGGACTGGTCGGTGGCGCGGAAGGAGGACTTCTGGCGCTTCCTGTGGGATTGGGCCGGCATCAAGGGCGAGCCGGGAGACACGGTGCTGCGCGACGGCGACCGGATGCCCGGCGCCCAGTGGTTCCCCGAGGCGACGCTGAATTACGCCGAGAACTTGCTGGCGAACGCCGGTGACGGCGACGCCGTCGTCTTCTGGGGCGAGGACAAGGTCAAGCGCCGGTGGAGCCATGCGGAGTTGCGCGCCGAGGTGTCGCGCCTCCAGCAGGCGCTGAAGGCCGCCGGCGTGGGCATCGGCGACCGCGTCGCCGCCTGCATGCCGAACCTGCCGGAGACGCTCGCCGCCATGCTGGCGACGGCCAGCCTGGGCGCGGTGTGGTCCTCGTGCTCGCCGGATTTCGGCGTGCAGGGCATCGTCGACCGCTTCGGCCAGATCGAACCCAAGGTGTTCTTCGCGCCCGACGCCTACTGGTACAACGGCAAGGCGCACGACGTCCGCGGCAAGGCGAAGGAAGTGCTGGAGCAGCTTCCCACCGTCACCACCGCCGTCATCGTGCCCTATGTTGCCGAGGATGCGGACCTGTCCGGCATCCGCAACGGCGTCGGCTACCGCGACTTCCTGAAGCCGCACCAGCCGGCCGAGCCGGCGTTCGAGCGGCTGCCCTTCAACCACCCGCTGTTCATCCTCTATTCGTCGGGCACCACCGGCAAGCCGAAGTGCATCGTGCACGGGGCCGGCGGCACGCTGCTCCAGCACGTGAAGGAGCACCGGCTGCACTGCGACATGCGGCCGGGCGACCGCTTCTTCTATTTCACCACCTGCGGGTGGATGATGTGGAACTGGCTGATGACCGGGCTGGCCAGCGGCGCCACGCTGCTGCTCTACGACGGCTCGCCCTTCGCGCCGGACGGCAACATCCTGTTCGACTACGCGGATGCCGAGGGGATGACCCTGTTCGGCACCTCGGCCAAATACATCCAGTCGCTGGAGAAGAACGGGCTGGAGCCGGCGAAGACGCACAAGCTGACCACCGTGCGCACCATGACGTCGACCGGTTCGCCGCTGATGCCGGAGAACTTCGACTTCGTGTACCGGGGGATCAAGCAGGACCTGCACCTCGCCTCGATCAGCGGCGGCACGGACATCGTGTCGTGCTTCGTGCTGGGCGACCCGACCGCGCCGGTGTGGAAGGGCGAGATCCAGTGCCGCGGCCTTGGCCTCGCGGTCGCCGCCTTCGACGACGAAGGGCGTCCGGTGCAGGGTGAAAAGGGCGAACTGGTGTGCACCAAGCCGTTCCCGTCCATGCCCGTCGGCTTCTGGGTCGACCCGGACGGGGCGAAGTACCGCGCCGCCTATTTCGAGCGGTTCCCCAACGTGTGGACGCACGGCGACTTCATCGAGCAGACCACGCACGGCGGCTGGGTGATCTACGGCCGCTCCGACGCCGTGCTGAACCCCGGCGGCGTGCGCATCGGCACGGCGGAGATCTACCGGCAGGTGGAGCAGTTGCCGGAGATCATGGAGGCGGTCTGCATCGGCCAGGACTGGGACGGCGACGTGCGCGTCGTGCTGTTCGTGGTGCTGCGCGAGGGCATGAAGCTCGACAAGGCGCTCGAAGACACCATCAAGAAGCGCATCAAGGACAACTGCTCGCCGCGCCACGTGCCGGCGAAGATCGTCCAGGTTTCGGACATCCCGCGCACCCGCTCGGGCAAAATCACCGAACTGGCGGTGCGCGACGTGGTGCACGGCCGTGCGGTGAAGAACACCGAGGCGCTGTCCAACCCGCAAGCGCTCGACGAGTTCCGCGACCGTCCGGAACTGTCGGGGGCGTGATCCTGCGTTCGCAGGTTGGGTTGAGCGTCGCGAAAATCCAACGCATCGGCGGCCCCCGGACGTCGGGTTTTCGCCTGCGGCTCAACCCAACCTGCCTGCCCTTCATATGACGAAACCCAAGCTCTTCCTCGATCTAGACGGCGTGCTGGCCGACTTCGACCGCGGGGTAAGGGCGGTCACCGGCAAGCGGCCGGAGGACCTGCCCATGAAGGTCATGTGGCGCGAACTGTCGCGCCACCCCGACTTCTTCGGCACGCTGGAATTCATGCACGACGCGCAGGAGCTGTGGGCCTTTTGCGCGCCGCACGAACCGACCATCCTCACCGGCCTGCCGCTGGGCTCCTGGGCGCCGGAGCAGAAGCGGCGCTGGGTGGCGCACATGCTGGGCCCGCACGTGCGCGTCATCACCTGCATGGCGCGCGACAAACATCGCCACGCCAGCCCCGGTGCCGTGCTGGTCGACGACCGCGAGAAGGCGCGCGCCCCCTGGGTGGCGGCCGGCGGCATCTTCATCCTGCACACCAGCGCCAAGAACAGCATCGCTGAATTGAAGAAACGCGGCTTCTGACACGCGGCGGTTCAGCGCGATTCGCCTGGACGAAACCCAGCGTTCACCGGCCCGGCGGCCCAGACGCTGCGGCCGGTGCCTTGCTGCGCTGCAAAACCGATAAAATGCTGCCAAGCATTGATGCATCCGCGCCACACGTGACCCAAGAAGACGGCCGAGGGAATAAATTGTCAGTTGCTCTGGCGCCATTGGCTCTTGTGCAGATGGTTTCGTTCTGCCAATAACTCGGTAAAGCCGTAATCGTTTGCTTACCATAATGGGAGTCCTTCATGAACCAGGCCGAGCTGATCGAATCCGTCGCCAACGCCGCCGGCATCAAGAAGACCGAGGCGGCCAAGGTCGTCCAATCGGTGTTCGAGGGCATCTCCTCGGCGCTGGGCAAGGGCGAGGAAGTCCGTC
>DASPIO010000059.1:0-12993 GCA_035629155.1 Azospirillum sp.
GACGCGCAGTTCCAGCGTCTCCAGCCCCTTCAGCAGGACCCAGGCGTTGAACGGGCTGATGGTCGGGCCGGTGTGGCGCAGGAAGGGGTGCACGACCTCCGACCCGAACTTGGCGTCGGTCAGGATGATGCCGCCCAGGCAACGGCCCTGGCCGTCGATGTGCTTGGTGGCGGAATAGACGACGATGTCGGCGCCCAGCTCCAGCGGGCGCTGCAGCACCGGGGTGGCGAAGGCGTTGTCGACCACCACCTTGGCCCCCGCGGCGTGCGCCAGGTCGCACACGGCCTTCAGGTCGACGATCTCCAGGCACGGGTTCGACGGGGTTTCCAGGAACACGGCGGCGGTCGGCTTGGACAGCGCCTCCTCCCACTGCGCCAGGTCGGCGCCGTCCACCAGGACCGGCTCGATCCCGTAGCGCGGGCAGAGGTTCTTGACGATGTGCAGGCACGAACCGAACAGGCCCCACGGCGCCACGATGCGGTCGCCGGCCTTCAGGTGGCACATCAGGGCGGCGAACACGGCGGCCATGCCGGTGGTGGTGGCGTAGGCCCACTCCGCCCCCTCGTAGGCGGCCAGCCGATCCTCGAACATGGCCGAGGTCGGGTTGCGGAAGCGCGAGTAGACGTGGCGCTGCCCGTCGTTGACGAAGGCCTGCTCCGCCTCCTCGGCCGATCCGTAGACGTAGCCCGAGGTGAGGAACAGCGCCTCCGACGTCTCGTCGAAGCCGGAACGCCGGGTGCCGCCGTGCACCAGCTTCGAGCGGGGGCGCAGGTTGGCCACGTTGGGGGCGCGGTGGGCGGGGGTGGGGGTGGTGCGCGTCATGTCGCCGTCTCCTTCGATCCGGGTGGGGCGACCCGGACAACAAAAACGCCCCGACCGTTGGGTCGAGGCGCGGACGCGGCTCGGACCTTTTTAGCGGAATGTTTTACGTGGCCCGCAAGCCGGTCGACCAAATCACCACGTGCCGCCGGTTTTAGAGCCGGCGCGCCCGGCCGTCAAGCGCCGCCGCACTCCGACCTTCGTGGGACCCGCGCGACTCGGCACGGCGAAGTTTTGCACATCGATGGTGCCTGCGGGCTTGACAGCGCCGATGTGACCATTCCGTTACGTATGGCAGCCATTTTCGAGGCGAAACCCGCAAAAACCCTGGACTCCCGCCGCTGCACCATCTGCCTATTTTTCATGCAAACCATCCCGATACCCCACCGTCACAGCGAGTCGGGCCGGACGCACACAGATTCGCCCACAGAGTTACCCCCAGGTTCTGGGGAAAACGAAAGGCGTAGAGGGATGGAGCGGGTGGCGTGGCGCGCCCCCTCTTTATGGAGGATTGACACGGGCCACCTCACGGCCGCGGCGCTTGATCGCGTCCATCGGCCGCCGCCGGTAAAACCCTCCCGCCCCTTGCGCAGGCTCTCGCCCTTTGCCGAGGCAAAGGGTTGCCGCCAGCGCTTTCGAAACGAAAGCGCGAGAGGCATGGGGCGGGAGGGTGATTGGGGCGGGAGGGTGATTGGGGCGGGAGGGTGATACGGAGGAAGCCTTCAGGTGCCGTCCGCATCATTCGTCCGCTTTGTGCGACGGGGGCTCGTCGGGAAGGCTGCGGTAGAGTTCGTCGAGCAGTTCCAGCACCTCGTGCGAGCAGGCGTTGAGCTGGTCGAGCTTCGCCATCGCCCCGGCCCGGTCGTTGGCCGCGAACAGGGCCACCGCGTCGTGCCCGGCCTTGTGGAAGCGGGCGTGCGGCTCGTCCAGGCGGGCGAAGGCGGGCGCGCTGCGGATCGCCGGATCCTGCACCGACTGGTACCACTTGCCCAGCCGGCAGTGCCGGTGGTCGGAGACCTTGCCAGATGCGAGGTCGGCGCGCTCCATCAGCGCGTCGACGATGCGCTTCTTGAAGGCGATGTGGTCGTTCTTCGCCACCTGCACGATGGCGTGCGACGAGCCGGTGCGGGCGAACAGGCCGACCTGCGTTTCGATGGTCGTGTTCACCGCGTCCATGGCGTTGAGGACGCCGGCGATCTCGTCGCGGTTGAAGCGGGTGAGGCCGGCGATGTCGGTGGCCCCCTTGCCGACGTCGTTGGCGGCCTGGCTCTGTTGGCCGAGGAGGCCGGCGATGTCGCTCATGCTGGCGGTGACGCCGTTGACCCGCTCGGCGATGGCGTGCAGTTGCCCTCCCATGCGGGTGATGACGCCGCGCCCGGATTCGACGGCTTCGGCGCCCCCGCGCATGGTGCCGACCACGCTGTCCATCTCGACGCGCAGGGATTCGATGCGCGCGCGGATATCCTCGGTGGCTTTTCCGGTCTGGCTGGCGAGGTTCTTCACCTCGCTGGCCACCACGGCGAATCCCTTGCCGGCCTCGCCGGCGCGGGCGGCTTCGATGGTGGCGTTCAGCGCCAGCAGGTTGGTCTGGCTGGCGATCGCCTCGATCTGGTCGACGATGGCGCCGATCTGGGCGGACGCCGACGACAGCCGGTCCACCGTGCTGGCCGCCCCCTGCACCGCCGTGTAGATCGCCTCCATGGAGGACACCGCGTGCTTCGCGGCGTCGAGCCCTTCGGCCGCCGCCTTCTCGGCACCGCACGCGTCCAGGGCGACGCGGTCGCTGGTGGCGCTGATCTCGCGGATCGAGACGACCAGCTCTTCCGTGGCGGCGGCCATGGACTGGCTGCGCTCGCTGGTCTGCGCCACGTCGCGCCTCATCCTGGCCAGCATGACCAGCGCCTCGTTGGTCTGCATCGCGGCTTCCACCACGCCGCGCAACTGCCCCTCGGCCTGCAAGTCCAGGTCCCGCTGGCGCGCCTCCATGTGGGCAAGACGCCGGGCACGCTGTTCCTCGAAGCGGGCGAACTCTATGGCGCGCTCCTTGAAGAATTGCACGGCGCGGGCCATCCGCCCGACCTCGTCGTGGTGGTCCCGCGACGGCACCTCGACGGCGAAGTCGCGCTCGGCCAGCCGCCCCATGATCGCGGTCAGCGCATGGATCGGGCGGGTGATGGAGCGCGCCACAAGCAGCCCGACCAGGGAGAACAGCAGCGCCGCGCCGCCGCCGGCACCGACGGCCAGCCAGCGCGCTTGCGCGCGCGCCGCCGCGTACGGCGTGGCGTCCATGGCGACCGCCAGCACGCCCAGCGGCTTGCCGCTGAAGTCGGGAAGCGAACGGGCGTACAGCGTGTGCGGCGTGCCGCCCAGCACCGCTTGGCGAATGACCTCGGTGCCGGACAGGGCCGCCGTCAGGTCGACCGTCGCGAGCGGCGCCTGGCCGCCCCACGTTGCGGCGAACGGTCTGAAGTCGCCGCCGTCGGGCAGATACAGCGCGGCCTCGGCGCCGATTCTCTGCTTGAAGCGGTCGAACGCCCGCTGTTCCAGGCTGCCGCCGAATTCGACGGAGCCGACGTGCCGCTCCCTGTGAAACACCGGGACCACGCCGCGCACGCCGAGACCGGACACCCCGGCCTCCAGGCCGCGCACGGGCTTTCGCGCGGTGTTGGCCTCGACCACGGTGGCGCGGAACGACGACAGGTCGTCACCGAACGTCTTGGGATCGTGCACGCGCAGGAACGACGTGGCCGGCGGCAGGTGGAATTGGAACTGCCCGACGCCGTGCTCCTTCCGCAGGCCGGCGAAGGTGTCGCCGAACAGCGCCAGCAGGCGTTCGCGATCGCCATCGGCCAGCGCGGCGCCGGATGCCGGCATGCCCGCGATCAGCGTGCCCAGGACCAGCGCCTTGTCGGAGTCCGTCTCAATGGCGTTGGTGAGGCTCGCGAAGTGACCGACCAGTTCGCGCCGCTCGGCCTCGGCCACGGTGCGCTCCATGGCGCTTTCGAAGACGATGGTGAGGCTGGTTGCGGTTAGCAGCATACCCGCCACCACAAGCAGGCCGATGCGGCCCGTGATGCTGGAAAAGATTCGCATACGAATCCCTGCTTTGGCCGGCTGGGTCAAGGATTGCGGCATCCTCGTTCAGAGCTTGCTTTGTGCCAAGCCTTTGATTGGTTTCTGGCTAGTACGAACAATGTTGCTCCGTCCACTCAAATCTTTGTCGCTTCAGGGCCGTAAAACACCTGATTGCGGTGGTTCCGGAATTGCCGCACTCTCGGTGTGGCGAGTGAGCGGGAGGCTGCATGTTCTACCGTAAAACCAGCGAACGGCATTTCGCCCGGATCGACGTCACCGGCCGCTTCACCGGCCAGGACGGCGACGGGGTGCGGGAACTCATCACCGACATCAAGCAGAGCCCCGACCGGCGCTACGTCGTCGACCTGTCGCGGCTGGACTTCATCGATTCCGCCGGCATCGGCATGCTGCTGGTCATCAACGGCGAGGCTGCGGCCGTCGGCAAGGCGCTGGCGCTGGTCGTCACCGACGGGCAGGTGAGAAAGGTGGCGATGTTGACGCGCATCGGGATGATCATCCCCCTGCACGACTCGCTGGCCGACTATCTGGCGTCGAGCGTGCCGGAGGCGGTGCTGACCCCGCACCCCTGCGCCCCGAACGAGGACCCGCTGGCCATCGCCGCCCGGACCTTGCGGCAGGTGATTCCCGCCTAACTCTCGCGCACGGCAAGGTGGACGTTCTTGCCGCCGCAGCGCTCCAGGATGGCGCCAGCCTTGGCCTCCGCCGCCGTGTCGGCGACCCGCACCCACAGGATGACGCCGCCGGCTTCCAGCGCGTTGGCGAACTCGCCGGCTTCGGGGTGGCTGGTCAGCTCGTCCAGGTATTCCTTGATGGCCGCCCCGCCGATGCCGGCCGCCACCAAGGCCGCCAGCGGCGCCGTGATCGGCCCGCCGACGATGGCGATCAGGCCGGCGGTGGTCAGCGGGAAGGCGTACTTCAGCTCCCCCACCAGCCCGGTCAGCGCCTCGTCGCGCGGGGGGGCCGGTTCGGCGGCGTCGAGCGAGGCGTGGCTGGCCAGCACGCTGATGTCCTCGCGCGCGAAGCCTGCGGCCAGCAGCTCGGCCACGGCTTGGTCGAACGCCGCGCGCGTCTCGAACACGGCGACCACTTCGCTGATGTCCTGCGGGGTTCCGCTGTAGGGCGCTTGCGTCATGGCCGATCCCTCCCGAGTTACAGGAAGCCGATTCTAAAGCACCGCAGGGGCGGTGCGCCAGCGCGCATCCCATGCTAGGGTCGCCACCCCGACATACCCCGATAGCCTTTCGAGCCTCCCCGTGTCCGACATCGCCCTCGCCGTCCCTGAAAACGCCACGCCGATGATGGCGCAGTACCTGGAGATCAAGCAGGCGCACCCCGATTGCCTGCTGTTCTACCGGATGGGCGACTTCTACGAGATGTTCTTCGACGACGCGGTGAACGCGGCGCGGGCCCTCGACATCGCGCTGACCAAGCGCGGCCAGCACCTGGGCGAGGACATCCCCATGTGCGGTGTCCCCGTCCACAGCCACGAGAACTACCTCCAGCGCCTGATCCGCCAGGGCTTCCGCGTCGCCATCTGCGAGCAGATGGAGGACCCGGCGGAGGCGAAGAAGCGCGGTGCCAAGTCGGTGGTGAAGCGCGGCGTCATCCGCATCGTCACGCCGGGCACGCTGACCGAGGATTCGCTGCTCGACGCGCGCTCCTCCAACTGGCTGGCGGCGGTGACCGAGGTGGCCGGCACGCTGGGGCTGGCGTGGCTGGAGCTGTCCACCGGCGAGCTGGTGGTGCAGCCGGTGGAGCGCGCCGGGCTCGCCGCCGCGCTGACCCGCCTCGACCCGCAGGAGGTGCTGGCCCCGGAACGGCTGACCCAGGCCCCCGACCTGTTCGAGCTGTGGGCCGAGTGGAAGGAGCGGCTGACCGTTCAGCCCAACCCGCGCTTCGACTCGGAAAACGGGCGGCAGCGCCTGCTCGACCTCTACGGCGTCGGCACGCTGGACGCCTTCGGCGCCTTCGGCCGGGCGGAGATCGCGGCGGCCGGCGCGCTGGTCGCCTACGTCGAGCTGACGCAGAAGGGCCGCCTGCCGCGCATCGCCCACCCGCGCCGCGTCGGTCCGGGTGCCGTGATGGAGATCGACGCGGCGACGCGCCGCAACCTGGAACTGACACGCACGCTGACCGGTGAGCGGCGCGGCAGCCTGCTCGCCACCATCGACCGCACGGTGACCGGCCCCGGTGCCCGCCTGCTGGCCGCCCACCTGTCGGCCCCGCTGACCGACCCTGCGGCGGTCGCCAAGCGCCTGGACATGGTGGAATTCGCCCTGACCGAGGAGCGGCTGCGCGCCGACGCGCGCGAGGTGCTGAAGCGCTGTCCGGACCTGGAACGCGCCCTGTCCCGCCTCACGCTGGGGCGCGGCGGCCCGCGCGACGTGGCCGCCGTGCGCGACGGCCTCGCCCGCGCCATGGAGGCGCGCGTGCTGCTGACGGGTGGCGGCACGCTCTCCCCGCTGCCCGACGGGCTGGGCGCCGTGGCGCGCGGCCTGGGCGAGCATCACGAGCTGGTGGACCGGCTGGGGCAGGCGCTGTCGCCGGAACTGCCGCTGCTGGCGCGCGACGGCGGCTTCATCGCCCCCGGCTACTCCTACACGCTGGACGAGCTGGTCACCCTGCGCGACGAGAGCCGGCGCCTGATCGCCGGCCTGCAGGCCAAGTACGCCGAGCTGGCCGGCGTGCCGGCGCTGAAGGTCAAGCACAACAACGTGCTGGGCTACCACATCGAGGTGACGGCGACGCACGCGGACAAGCTGCTGTCCGGCAAGAACCGCGAGATGTTCATGCACCGCCAGACCATGGCGAACGCGGTGCGCTTCGGCACGGTCGAGCTGTCGGACCTGGAGCGCCGCATCTCCGAGGCCGCCGACAAGGCCCTGGCCGTCGAGATGCAGCTTTTCGAGGAACTGGTCGCCCTGGTCGCCGATCAGGCCGACCGCATCGCCACGGCCGCGCGTTCGCTGGCGGCGCTCGACGTGTCGCTGTCGCTGGGCGAACTGGCGGCGGAGCGGCGCTACAGCCGCCCGGTGGTGGACGACAGCCACGCCTTCGACATCCGGGGCGGCCGGCATCCGGTGGTGGAGGCGGTGCTGGAAGCCGCCAACAGCGGCCCGTTCGTCGCCAACGACTGCGACCTCGCCCCGGACAACCGGCTGTGGCTGCTGACCGGCCCGAACATGGCCGGTAAGTCCACCTTCCTGCGGCAGAACGCGCTGATTGCCGTGCTGGCGCAGATGGGCAGCTTCGTGCCGGCCGATCAGGCGCACATCGGGGTGGTCGACCGGCTGTTCAGCCGCGTCGGTGCCGCCGACGATCTCGCGCGCGGCCGGTCCACCTTCATGGTGGAGATGGTCGAGACGGCGGCCATCCTCAATCAGGCCGGCCCCCGCGCGCTGGTGATCCTGGACGAGATCGGCCGTGGCACCGCCACCTTCGACGGATTGTCCATCGCCTGGGCGTGCGTGGAGCACCTGCACGACGTGAACCGCTGCCGCGCGCTGTTCGCCACGCACTACCATGAGCTGACGATGCTGGCCTCCAAGCTGCCGGCGCTGTCGTGCCACACCATGCGCATCAAGGAATGGCAGGGCGACGTGGTCTTCCTGCACGAGGTGGCGGCGGGCGCGGCCGACCGCAGCTACGGCATCCACGTCGCCAAGCTGGCCGGCCTGCCCGGTGCCGTGGTCGGCCGTGCGGAGGAGGTGCTGACCATCCTCGAATCCGGCGAGCAGAACGCCGCCATCCTACGCTTGGCCGAGGATCTGCCGCTGTTCAGTGCCGCGCTGAAGCGTCCCGCCCCGCCTCCGGCCGCCGCAGCCGCCCCGGTACCGGCGGCGCCGTCGGCTGTCGAGGAGACGCTGCGCGGCATAAACCCCGACGACCTGACGCCGCGTCAGGCGCTGGAGGAACTGTACCGGCTGCGGGGGTTGCTCGGCCGGTAAGCGGGGAGGGGGCATGGCCGAGCGGTCGGAAAAGGAAAAGATGCTGGCCGGCGAGCCGTACCGGGCCGTTGGCCCGGAGATCGAGGCCGACCAGCGGCGCGCCCACCGGCTGCTCGGCGCCTCAACCCGGCACGGGTGAGATAAGACTCCCTCCCCTGCCCCCGGCGGGGGAGGGAGTAAAGGCCGTTCACCCCGTGACGAACCAACTCGCCTGCACGTCCTGGGCGTTGATGCCGGCCAGCGTGACCTGATCGCCGTTGCCGAAGGACACCATGGCCCCGGTGGCGCCGGTGCTGACGGTCCAGGTCATGCCGGCGGCGATCTGCAGCCGGTCGCCCTGGTCGATGCGGAAGTCGCTCACCACGTCGGCGCCGCCGCCGGGGGCGAAGGCGAAGGTATCCGCGCCCAGGTTGCCGGCCAGCACGTCGTCGCCCAGGTTGCCGGCGATCACGTCGTCGCCTTGCCCGCCGAACAGCGTGTCGTCGCCCTGGCCGCCGAACAGGCTGTCGGCCCCCAGATTGCCGTACAGCACGTCGCTGGCCATGTTGCCGAAGAGGGCGTCCGCGTCCTGCCCGCCGAACACGGTGTCGGCGTCCTGGCCGCCGAAGATCGTGTCGGAGCCGATGTTGCCGTAGATGATGTCGGCGCCCTGGTTGCCGTACAGAACGTCATTACCCAGGCCGCCCAT
Source organism: Azospirillum sp. (assembly GCA_035629155.1). Taxonomy (GTDB): domain Bacteria; phylum Pseudomonadota; class Alphaproteobacteria; order Azospirillales; family Azospirillaceae; genus Azospirillum. The sequence continues at coordinate 8,551 of DASPIO010000059.1, forward strand.
CACGGTGTCGTCGCCTTCACCGGCGTACAGCGTGTCGTCGTCCGGCCCGGCGGCCAGCGCGTCGCCCAGCGGCGAGCCGAGGATGGTGCCCGAGGCGGCGGGCGGGGCGTCGCCGCCGCTATCACCGCCACTATTGCCGTTGCCGGACGGCGGGGGTGGGGACGGGGTGTAGCTGATCTCGCTGCCGGACACGGCGAACCGGCCCGCCTCGAAGACGCCGTTCAGCGCGATCCGCAGATCGCCGCCGGCCGTGCCGTCGACGCCGATCTCCAGAGTGGACTGGCCCGACTGGGTGTGCACCTGCACCTGCCCCTGCGTCAGCGCCATGCCGTCGCCCGACGTGACCGGGCCGGAGAGGGTGAGGCCGTCGATGCGGATCACGTCGCCCAGCGCGAAGTCGACGCTGGTGTCGGCGGCGCCGGACCCGATCACGAAGACGTCGTCGCCGCCCTGGCCGCGCATGGTGGTGGCGCCGCTCAGCGTGTCGTTGTCGTCGCCGCCGTCGATCGTCACGCTCCCGGCGAGGGCGGCGGCGCCGGTCAGCACGTCGTCGCCGGCCGAGCCGATCAGGCGGGCACCGTCCACGCCCTGCAGGTCGATGTGGCCGAAATCGATGGTGCCGCCGGTCCCGGCCACGTGGATCTCGATGGTGTCGGGAGTCCCATCGCCGTCGGTGTCCGGGTCCATGATGATGGTGGAGATGCCGGCCAGTTGGGTGTCGTCGAGCACCAGCGTGGTGTTGGGCGTCAGCGCCTCCACCGTGTCGGCGCCGTCGAGCGTGGCGCCGCGCAGGTCCACGTGGCCACTGAGGAAGCTCAGCTTCTCCACGCCCGCGATGCTGACACCGCCCAGGTCCGCGTCGCCCCCGATGATGAGCAGGTCGAGACCCGCGCCGCCGCTGACCGCGCCGATGCCGGCGAGCTGTTCGGCGGTCAGCCGCACCTCGTGATAGCCGCCGCCCGTCATCTCCAGGCGCTCGATGCCGTCGATGGCGCCGCCGGTCAGGTCGACCGTGTCGGCGGTTTCGACCACCACCGTGTCCTCGCCGTCGCCGCCGATCAGCGTGTCGGCGCTGCCGAAGGCGATCAGGCGGTCGTTGCCGTCGCCGCCGTCCAGCCGGTCGCCGCCCTCGCCGCCGTCCAGCGTGTCGTCGCCGGCCCCGCCGCTCAGGTCATCGTTGCCGGCGTAGCCGTAGATCAGGTCTTCATCGGCCCCGCCGGTCAATGTGTCGTCGAGGCCGGTTCCGTGAGTCGTCTGCATGGTACGGGATCCGCATGGTGGCACTGTTTGCGTGCAAAGATTGCGGGGATCCGCATGGTGGCACTGTTTGCGTGCAAAGATTGCGGGGATCCGGATGCGCCTCAACTCGGCATGCGGATTACGGTTGTGGGAGAAATCGATCGGGGTGGGTGGTGCCACCAACGGACGGGCATCGGTCCCGGTCGGCGGATGCGGCCTGAAACAATCCGGCGGCGGCGGACCCTCGGCGGTGGACGGGGATGGCGTGCGTGGCTAGGCTGCCCGGCATGTCCGAGCCCGCCGCATCCGAAGCCGCGCCCGCCCCGGCGATGCGGCGCCGCCGCCTCCGCCTGCCGATCGCGGCGGTGCTGGTGGCCGGGTTCGGCACGCTGATGCTGGCAGCGGTGGCGAGCGTGCTGGTGCTTGGCCTCGTCAGCGCCGGGCGCAACACGCTGGCGCTGCTCAACGACAAGGCGGATCTGGCGCTGGCGGGGGTGGAGGTGCGGGTGCGCCACCAGCTCGACCCCGCCAACGACATGGCGAAGACCATCGCCGGCCTGATCGAGCGCGGCGAGCTGGACCCGGCCGACCGGGCGCGGCTGGGCGACACGCTGCGCGGCGCCCTGACGGCGGTGCCGGACGTCACCGGCGTCGGCTTCTTCGGCCCCGACCTCACCGGCGTGCGCGTCGGCCGCGCCGAGGCCGCGCTGACGCTGCACGCCATCGACCTGCGCGGCGCCAAGGACCTGCCGCCGGAGGCGCTGGACGGCGCCGAGCGCACGGCACCCCGCTGGGCCGAGCCGCAGTGGTCGCAGGAGGCGGGCACCAGCTATCTGGCGCTGTTCCACCCGGTGCGGCGGGACGGCCGCTACCTGGGTCAGGTGGCGGTGGCGGTGTCGCTGGGCGACCTGTCGCGCTTCCTGTCGAACCTCTACGTCGACCAGGGGATCAACGCCTTCGTGCTGTACGACCGCGCCCACGTCCTGGCGCACCCGTCGCTGGCCACGCTGCGCTTCGACTTCTCGGCAAACGGCGACCGCGTGCCGCTGCCGCGCACCGATCAGGTGGACGACCCCGCGCTGGCCGCCCTGTGGAGCAAGGGCCGGGCGATGGAGAGCCTGCGCAAGCGCACCGAGGTGCGCACGGTGCCGGTCGGCGGCGAGGACACGCTGGTCCTGCTGCGCGGCATGGCCGCCTACGGCCGGCAGGAATGGACGGTCGGCATCGCCCTGCCCGCCGACCAGGCCGCCGCCGAGGTCGGCCGGCTGCAAACCACGGCGCTGGCCGGGCTGGGCATCCTGCTGGTCTCGGTGACGGCGGCGCTGCTGGTCGGGCGGCGCATCAGCCTTCAGGTCAAGCTGCTGGCCGACGCGGCCGACCGCGTGCGCGCCTTCGAGTTCCGCGAGATCACCGAACTGCCGGATTCGCGCCTGGAGGAACTCGGCCGCGCGGCGCTGGCGTTCAACGCCATGGTGGCGGGCCTGCGCTGGTTCGAGACCTACGTGCCGAAGGCGCTGGTGCTGCGCCTGATGCACCGGCGCGGCGGCGACGCCGGCCTGGGCTCGGAGGAGCGGGAGGTGACGGTCATGTTCACCGACATCCGCGGCTTCTCGCGCCTCGCCGCACACCTGGGGGCGGCGGACACGGCGGCGCTGCTGAACGACCATTTCACGCGGCTGGCCTCCTGCATCGAGGTGGAGGACGGCACCGTCGACAAGTTCATCGGCGATTCCATCATGGCCTTCTGGGGGGCGCCGGAGGAGCAGGAGAACCACGCCGCCCGCGCGCTGCGGGCCGCGCACGCCATCGCCCGCGTCCTGCACGCCGACAACCGCCGGCGCGAGGCGGCCGGCCTGGCGCCGATCCGCGTGCGCATCGGGCTGCACACCGGCCCGGTTGTGGTGGGTAACATCGGCTCGGCCAGCCGCATCAACTACACGATCGTCGGCGACACGGTGAACGTCGCCGCGCGCATCGAGGAACTGGCGTCCGGCCTGCAGGGCGACAGCGAGGTGATCGTGCTGGCCAGCGCCGCCACGGCGCGGCACGCCGACGCGGCGACGCGGGGCGTCATGCACGCCATCGGCCGCTACAGCCTGCGCGGGCGGGGGGACACGACGGAAATCTGGCGGATGGAGACGGTGGAGACGGTGCGGGAAGCGTCGGAGGCGTGACGGTGTCGGGCATGAAGGGAGGGTGTTGGGTTTTCGCTGCGCTCAACCCAACCGACGGGTGCTTCCGTAGGTTGGGTTGAGCCGCAGGGGAAAACCCAACGTCGATCCGTCACGCCTCGACCAGCAGGTCCTCGTAGCCCTCGACGCGCTTCAGCATGGACTGCCGCAGCTTCAGCATCGCGCGGTGCTCCAACTGGCGCACGCGCTCCTTGCTGACGCCCAGTTCGCGCCCCAGCTCCTCCAGGGTGGCGCCTTCCTCGCGCAGGCGGCGCTCCTGGATGATGGTGCGCTCACGCGGGGACAGCTCGCCCAGCGCCTCGGCCAGCCACTGCGAGCGGGTGTTGCTGTCCCGCATGCCGATGACGACGTCTTCCGGGCTCGGCCGCTGGTCGGCCAGGAAGTCCTGCCAGTCCTCGTCGGAGCCGTCGGCGACCGGCGAGTTGAGCGACTGGTCGGTGGCCGCCAGCCGCATCTCCATCGCCTCGACCTCGGTGACGTCGACCTGCAGCTCGGTCGCGATCCACTCGCGGCCTTCCTTGGTCAGCCCGTTCGCCTGGCTGGCGTTCTCGATGCGCGCGCGCAGGCGGCGCAGGTTGAAGAACAGGGACTTCTGCGCCGCCGTGGTGCCGGTGCGGACGATCGACCAGTTGCGCAGGATGTAGTCCTGCATGGCCGAACGGATCCACCACGCCGCGTAGGTGGAGAAGCGCACCTCGCGGTCCGGCTCGAAGCGGCTGGCCGCCTGCATCAGGCCGACGTTGCCCTCCTGCACAAGGTCGCCCATGGGCAGGCCGTAGTTGCGGAAACGGGCGGCGGTGGCGACGACGAGACGGGTGTAGGCGCGGACCAGCTCGTGCAGGGAACGCTCGTCCCCATCCTCGCGCCATCGCCGCGCCAGGTCGAATTCGTGATCGCGCGACAGCAGCGGTTCGCGCATCGAGGCCTTGATGAAACTCAGGTTGGCTCTCTGAGTCTCGGGATCGTCGATATATGCCATCCGTATCCCTTCCTTCCCGTCTCGCCGGCCTTG
>DASPIO010000060.1:0-10494 GCA_035629155.1 Azospirillum sp.
GGGTGGATGGCGTACTTGACGTCCACGCCTTCCTTCTTCAGCAGGTCGGCCATCTCGCGCAGCGCGTGCTGCGCCTGCGCCACCGCCATGCCGTAGCCGGGGACGATGATCACCGACTGGGCGTTCTTCATGATGTAGGCCGCGTCTTCCGGCGAGCCGGCCTTGACCGTGCCGCGCTCGGCGCCGCCGCCGGCCGCCGGACCGGCCGTCTCGCCGCCGAAGCCGCCGAGGATCACGTTGAAGATCGAGCGGTTCATGCCCTTGCACATGATGTAGGACAGGATCGCACCCGAGGAGCCGACCAGCGCACCGGTGATGATCAGCAGGTTGTTCTGCAGCGTGAAGCCGATGCCCGCCGCCGCCCAGCCGGAGTAGCTGTTCAGCATCGAGATGACCACCGGCATGTCCGCGCCGCCGATGGGGAGGATCAGCAGGAAGCCCAGCGCCAGCGCGATCAGGATGATCAGCCACATCGCCGTGTCGGCGTTGGACTGCACCAGCCAGATGATCATCAGCACCGTCAGCACGCCGAGCGCCGCGTTCAGGTGGTGCTGGTAGGGGAAGACCAGCGGCTTGCCGCTGACCAGGCCCTGGAGCTTGGCGAAGGCGACGATCGAGCCGGTGAAGGTGATGGCGCCGATGGCGGTGCCCAGCGCCATCTCGATCAGCGAGCCCTTGGCGATGGCGCCGCGGATGCCGATGCCATAGGCCTCGGGCGCGTAGTAGGCGGCCAGCGCCACGAACACGGCGGCCAGACCGACCAGCGAGTGGAAGGCGGCGACGAGCTGCGGCAGCGCGGTCATGACGATGCGCTTGGCGATGACATAGCCGATGCCGCCGCCGATCGCGATGCCGAGGATGATCATCCAGTAGGACTGCACCAGCGGCAGGGCCAGCGTGGTGATGATGGCGATGGCCATGCCGACCATGCCGTAGATGTTGCCCTGCCGCGAGGTCTCGGGGCTGGACAGGCCGCGCAGCGCCATGATGAAGCAGACCGACGCGACCAGATAGAGGAGGGCCGAGAGCGCTTCCATCTTACTTGCCCTTCTTCTTGAACATGCTCAGCATGCGCTGGGTGACCAGGAAGCCGCCGAAGATGTTCACCGAGGCGAGGATCACGGCCAGGAAGCCCATGACCTTGGAAAAGCCGAAGCCCATCGGGCCGGCGGCGATCAGCGCGCCGACGATGATGACCGAGGAGACGGCGTTGGTGACGGCCATGAGCGGCGAATGCAGCGCCGGGGTGACGCGCCACACCACGTAATAGCCGACGAAGCAGGCCAGCACGAACACGGTCAGGCCGGTGATGAAGAAGTCGCCGTGGCCGGCGGCCTCGGCGGCGGGGCCGGCCTTGGCAGCCAGTTGCGCCGCCAGCGAATCCGCCTGTTGCGACAGCACCGCGAGGTTCGCCTTCAGCTCGGCGATGCGGTTAGCCAGTTGGGTCTGGTCCATGGGGAGTGTCTCCTCAGGCGGACTGGAAGGCCGGGTGGACGACCTGACCGTCGCGGGTGAGCGCGATGGCCTTGACGATCTCGTCGTCCCAGTTCACGGCCACGCCCTTCTCCTTGTCGTGCAGCGACTGGAGCAGGGCCAGCAGGTTCTTGGCGTACAGCAGCGAGGCGTCGACCGCCACGCGCGCGGGGTAGTTGGTGTGGCCGACGATGGTGACGCCGTTGGCCGTCTTCACCACCTCGCCGGGCTTGGAGCCCTCGACGTTGCCGCCGCGCTCCACGGCCAGATCGACAATGACCGAGCCCGGCTTCATGGAAGCCACGTGCTCGGCCGTCACCAGCACCGGGGCCTTGCGGCCGGGGATCAGCGCCGTGGTGATGACGATGTCCTGCTTCTTGATGTGCTCGGCGACCAGGGCGGCCTGCTGGCGCTTGTAGTCGTCCGACATCTCCTTGGCGTAGCCACCGGAGGTCTCGGCCTGCTTGAACTCCTCGTTCTCCACGGCAACGAAGCTGCCGCCCAGCGACTGCACCTGCTCCTTCACCGCCGGGCGCACGTCGGTGGCCGAGACGATGGCGCCCAGGCGCTTGGCCGTGGCAATGGCCTGCAGGCCGGCGACGCCGACGCCCATGATGAAGGCCTTGGCCGGCGGCACGGTGCCGGCGGCGGTCATCATCATCGGGAACGGCCGCGCGAACTCCGAGGCGGCATCCACGACGGCCTTGTAGCCGGCGAGGTTGGCCTGGGAGGACAGCACGTCCATGACCTGCGCGCGGGTGATGCGCGGCATGAATTCCATGGCGAAGGCGTTGACGCCGGCGTCGGCGTAGGCCTTCACCGCGTCCCGGCTGTCGTAGGGGTTGAGGATGGCGAACAGCATGGCGCCGCGCTTGATCAGCGCCAGCTCGTCCGCCTCGCCCTCGCCGGCCAGCAGCGGGCGCTGCACCTTCAGCACGATGTCGGCGTCGGCCAGCGCCGCCGCCGCGTCGGGCGCCAGGGTGGCTCCGGCGTCCGCGTAGGCCTGGTCGAGGATGTTCGCCCCCAGACCCGCGCCGCTTTCCACCACCACGTCGAGGCCGAGGCCCTTCAGCTTCTTCACCGTCTCCGGCGAGGCCGCGACGCGCAGCTCACCGGCCCGTCGCTCCTTCGGTATGGCGACTTTCATTGTGACTCTCCCTGCCGCGAAGTGTCCGAGCCGTAGGCAATCGGCACGAGAATAGGCATGTTTGCCGGATTTGGCGTCCTTTGTGAAGCCACCCCGACCCCCAGCGCGCATATGCGGATGGGGCCGGCACCATACAGAGAGCGGTCGGGTTTGTGACCTACTCCAAAGGGTGGGTTCGTTCGGCCTTGACTTCGGCGGCGAGCGTGTATTCGTCGACTCGCGGAACGTACGAAAGGCCGCGCCGCATCGCCCAGGTGCTGACCTCATGGTAGAGGGGAAGCAGGCCGGCATCCTGCATGGCGATGTCCGAGGCATCGCCCAACAGCCCGGCGCGCTCGGCCGGGTCCATGGCACTCTGCGCGCGTTCCAGCAGCGCGTCGAGCGCGGCGTTGGAATAGAGCCCGCGGTTGAGCAGCCCGCGCTGGCGCGCCGGGTCGCGCGTGGCGAGCAGGGTCATCAGCATGTCCGACGTCTCGCCGGTGTCGGTGCCGAGGCCGGCCATGAAGGCACTGAACTCCAGCCGGCCGGCGCGCGGGAAGAACTGGCTGCTGGGCAGCACCTCCACCTTCGTTGCGACACCGGCGCGCGACAGCATGACTCCGATGCTGCGCGCCACCGCGGCGGCGTTGACGTAGCGGTCGCCGGGCACGTGCAGCGTCAGCCCGAAGCCGTCGGGCCAGCCCGCCTTGGCCAGCAGGCGGCGCGCCGCCTCGACGTCATGCGCCTCGGGCTTCAGGCGCGGGCTGACGCCGGGGAAGCCGTCGGGCAGCATCTGCCCGGCCGGGATCGCCAGCCCTTCCAGCACCTGCTCGGTCAGCAGCGACCGGTTGATCGCCTTCGACAGCGCCCGGCGCACGCGCGCATCGCGCAGCGGGTTGCGGTCCAGCGGCTTGCCGGCCCGGTCGGTGACGAAGGGCGAGCGGTCGCGCCCACTGTCCAGGCCCAGGTAGACGAGGCGGCCGGACAGGCCGCTGGCCACCGTCACCGCCGGATCGTTGCGCAGGCGCAACGCGTCGGCCGGCGGCACCTGGGCGATGATCTGCACCGCGCCGTCCAGCAGGGCGGCGACGCGCGCCGCCGGTTTGGGCAGCACGCGGAAGCTCACCCGCTCCCACGGCGGCGGGCCGGCCCAGTGCCGCTCGAAGGCGATCAACTCGATGGCCTCGCCGCGCCGCCAGCGCGCAAGCCGGTAGGGTCCCGTGCCCACCGCCGCCGCACCGCTGTCGAACGTCTCGCGCGGGGCGCCGGCCAGCCGTTCCGGGATGATGGCGACGTGCGCCAGCAACGCCGGAAGAACCGGCTCCGGCCGCCGGGTGGTGAGGAAGACGGTGAGGTCGTCGACCGCCCGCGCGTCGACCAGGGCGGCGATGCGCACCACGTGCGGGTTGGGGCTGTCGGTGGGCTGGGCGGCGCGCTTCAGGCTGGCCACCACGTCGGCGGCGCGCAGAGGCGCGCCATCGTGGAAGGTGACCCCGGCGCGCAGCGTGAACACCCAGGCGGTGTCGTTCAGCGCCTCCCACCGCTCGGCGAGGCCGGGCTGGAGCCGCAGCCGCGCGTCGGTGCGCGTCAGCGCATCGAAGACGTGGCGGCTCAGCACGATGTTCGGCGTGAAGCCCTGGTAATGCGGGTCGAGCGAGGTGATGTCCGAACCGAAGCCGATCGCCAGATCCTCGGCCTTCGCGCCCGTCGCCGCCACGCCCAGGAGGGCGAGCGCCAGCAGCGCCGCCAGAAGCATGCGGCGGACGCGGTGGAGCAAGCGGTCGGGCATCGGCGGCATCGGGGAATGATCACCACGCGAAAACAAGCGATGCGTCAGCCTGCCCGAGATAACCCAGGGTTGGAAAGCATTCGCGGGTGCGAACGATCCCATGAGGCCTTGCGCCGCACGCGTGCGCGGCCCCGCCGTGACAACCGCCGCGGCCTTGAGCGCGCCGCTTGCCATCGGCGGGTCGCCCCGATATCGTCGCCCGCCTCAGCGCAACCCGATACCCCCGTGAGGCCGGCGTCGAAAGCCCCTCTGGAGACACGGACATGACGGACACCACGAACGACGTTCAGGGCATCGCCGCCGCCCAGCTTCGCAGCATCATCGAGCGCGTCGAACGCCTCGAGGAGGAGAAGAAGGGCCTCGCCGACGACATCCGCGACATCATGGCCGAAGCCAAGGGCCAGGGCTTCGACATCAAGATCATCCGGCAGATCATCAAGCTGCGCAAGATGGACCAGAGCGACCGGCAGGAACAGGAGACGCTCCTCGACCTGTACAAGGCCGCGCTCGGCATGGAGTAACGGACGGTCATGCGGTGTTGGGCCAACCGACGGGCGGCCCAACATCCCGTTTTTCACTCGGCCGCCACCGCCAGCGGCACCCCCGCCAGATCGCGCATCACGTTGCCGATCAGCCGGGCCCCCACCCCACCCTCCAGCGTGAGGATCGACTCGGGGTGGAACTGCACCGCCGCCACCGGGGCGTGCCTGTGCTCCAGCGCCATCACCAGCCCGTCGTCCGTCTCCGCCGTCACCCGCAGCGTGTCGGGCAGCGTCTCCCGCCGCGCGAACAGCGAGTGGTAGCGGCCGACGGGGAAGCGCTCCGGCAACCCGGCGAACAGCCGGCCGCCCAGCACCCGCACCTCCGACGCCTTTCCGTGCACCGGCTCCGGCAACACGCCCAGCGTGGCGCCGAACCGCTCGGCGATTCCCTGCAGCCCGAGGCAGACGCCGAACACCGGAATGCCCAGCGCCAGCGCGGCGTCCAGCGTGCCGGCCACGTCGAACTCCGCCGGCCGCCCCGGCCCCGGCGAAAGCAGCGCGAGGTCCGGCCGCATCTCCTCCAGCGCCGCGCGGGCATGGCAATGGCGCAATGTCGTCACCTCGGCCCCGGTCTGCCGGACGTAGTCGGCCAGGGTGTGCACGAAGCTGTCGTCGTGGTCGACCAGCAGCACCCGCCGCCCGCGGCCCGGCGTCCCCACGGCCACGGCTGCCGGAACGGCGGGTGCGGTGCCGCGGATGGCGTCGAAGAAGGCGGCGGCCTTCAGGCGGCACTCGGCGTCCTCCGCATCCGGGTCGCTGTCGGCCAGCAGCGTGGCGCCGACGCGCACGAAGGCCACGCCGTCCCGCATGCGGATGGTGCGCAGCGTCAGCCCGGTGTCGAGCCCGCCGTCGAAGCCCAGCCGCCCGAACGCCCCGCCGTACCAGCGGCGCGGACTGGCCTCCACATCCTCCAGGAACTGCATGGCGCGGCGCTTGGGCGCCCCCGTCACCGTCACCGCCCAGGTGTGCGTCAGGAAGGCGTCCAGCGCGTCGAAGCCGCCGCGAAGCCGGCCCTCCACATGGTCCACGGTGTGGATCAGGCGGGAATACAGCTCGATCATCCGCCGGCCGAGCACCCGCACCGAGCCGGGCTCGCACACCCGTGCCTTGTCGTTGCGGTCGACGTCCGTGCACATGGTGAGTTCCGCCGCGTCCTTGGCGGAGTTCAGCAGCGTCAGCACCTGCGCGGCGTCGCCCAGCGCGTCGGCACCGCGCGCGATGGTGCCGGAGATCGGGCAGGTCTCGACCCGGCCGCCGGTGACACGCACGTACATCTCCGGGCTGGCGCCCACCAGGAACTCGCCCTGGCCGAGATTGATCAGCGCCTCGTAGGGGGCCGGGTTGGCGCGCAGCAGGCGGCGGAACACGGTGGAGGGCGGATCGGCGCACGGCTCGGCGAAGGTCTGTCCGGGCACCGCCTCGAACAGGTCGCCGCGGCGGAAGGCCTCCTTGGCCCGCGCCACCACCGCCTGATAGGCGCCGGGGGCGTGGTCGTGCGCCGGGGCGGCGTTGGTCGTCGGACGATAGGCGTGAACCGCCCCGCCACCGGGCAAACCGGCCGTGGACGCGCCGTCCACCGCGAACGTGTAGGAGACGCGCAGCGCCACCCCGGCCGCCGGGTCGGCGACCAGCAACTCGTCCGGCAGGTAGAGCACGAGGTCGCGCTGGTCGTCCGGCCGCTCCAGGCGTCTGGCGACCGGCTCGAACTGGAAGGCGAGATCGTAGGCGAAGGCGCCGTACAGGCCGAGGAACGGGTCGTCCGGCACGGCGAGGGCGTCGCGCAGCGCGCGCAGCACGGTGAAAGCGGAGGGCTGGCGGCTGCGCTCCTCCTCGGCGAAGCGCCCCTCCGGACGGCGCACCAGGGCCGAGAGGCGGCCCGGCGCCTCCTCCAGCCCTGCCAGTTCGGGCAGCGGACGCAGCGCCGCCGCGACGGCCGGCAGCAGCACGCGCCCGCGCGGGTTCAGCGCCTCCACCCGCACCGTGCGTCCGCGCGCGGTGACGGCCAGCGCCGGGTCGGCGAAGCCCAGCCGGAAGCGCCGGTAGCGGCCGGGCGCCTCCACGCCGCTGGACAGCGCGAGGCCGCGCCGGGTGTCGAGCGCGCCGATCAGGGCGTCGAAGGCGCCGTCGGGGTCGGCCAGCCGCTCGGCCGTGCGGGCGAGGGCGATGCCGCCTGGTGTGGTGCCGGCGATGGGGGCGATATGGCGGAGATCGGCGAGGTACAGGGGGATCATGGGGCCTCCGGCTGTCGGATACGGCACGCCCGGAGATTCTTGTCGACACCCTGCCCCGCAAACGGGAAAGGCCGCCCGGAACCTCCGGACGGCCTTCGTTGGGTGTGCTCACGCACGCGTCAGGGCCGCCCGGTTACTCGGGCCACCACCAACGACGCGCAAGGGTGAGCGAAACGGTCTGCATGCCCGCAACTTGGCCACAGCCGGCGCGGGGGTGTCAAGGCGGTTCTACCCCACCCGCACGCCGTGCTCCGCCCGCAGCTCGCCGAAGGCCTGGCGCAGGATCGACCACGCCGCGGTCAGCGCCAGGCCGGCGATGCCGGCGGCGACGACAATGTCGGGCCAGCCGGTCTGCGTGCTCCACACGCCCGCACCGGCCACCATGACGGCGATGTTGGCCAGCGCGTCGTTGCGCGAGCACAGCCAGACGGAGCGCATGTTGGCGTCGCCACGCCGGCCGGCGAACAGCAGGGCCGCCACCGACACGTTGGCGGCCAGCGCCAGCAGGCCGATCAGGCCCATGGTCGGCGCATCCGGCACCACGCCGGCCGAGGCGTTCCACACCGCCGACGCCACCACCCACAGCCCCATGCCGCCCAGCGACAGCCCCTTGACCACCGCCGCCCAGGACCGCCACTCCAGGGCCCGGCTCAACACCCACAGGCTGATGCCGTAGTTGGCGGCGTCCGCCAGGAAGTCCAGCGCGTCGGCGCGCAACGCGGTGGAGTCCGCCTGCAAACTGGCCGTCAGCTCGATGGCGAACATCAGCGCGTTGACCACCAGCGCGATGCGCAGGATGCGCCGGAAATCGGCCTGCCGGCTGCTTGGCCCCCCGCCCGTCCCGCACGATCCGCCGCAGCAATCGCCCATGACTTCTCTCCCGCTACCTGAACCACCGTGGTGTTACCACACAGAATAGGCCGGCGGCAGCCCGACTTCCAGGCCAAATATTAGAATGAACGCATGTTCGGAGGGAGCGCGCGTGCCCCACTTGCGCCGTTGCGCCCTGACCCCCGGCGCTGGATCCTGTCCCGAGTGGCGTACGCCACGCGAGTGAACCAGGGGAGAAGCGCCATGACCACCGTCGCGGAGTTGCTGGGCACCAAGGGCCGCACCGTCGTCTCCATCCTTCCCTCGGAAAGCGTCGCCGCCGCCGCGGCGCTGCTGACGGAAAAGCGGATCGGCGCCGTCGTCGTGCGCGACCTTCGCGGCAAGCTGGTCGGCATCCTTTCCGAACGCGACATCGTGCGCGCCATCGCCGGGAGCGGCGAGGCGGCGCTGGACGAGCGGGTCGACGCGCTGATGACCAAGGAGGTCCGCACCTGCACGCCCGGCGATTCCGTGAAGGACCTGATGCAGATGATGACGCAGCGCCGCCACCGCCATGTGCCGGTGTGCGACGAGGCGGGCGACCTCGTCGGCATCGTCTCCATCGGCGACGTGGTCAAGGCCCGCCTCGACGAACAGGCGCACGAGGTGGCGGTGCTGCGCGACCTGACGCTGGTGCGGTAGGCCCCCTACTCCAACCCCTCTTCCCGGCGGCGGGGGCGTTCGGCCTTGTCGGCGTTCGGGGTCGGCGGGACGTTGGAGGTGTTGCCGCGCGGCGGATCGCCACGGCGGCCGGTGTCGGCGCCGGCCGTCTCGGTCACCTCCGGGCCGCCGTGGCCGCCGGGCGGGGCGTCCGTGTAGTCGCCGGTCGGCACGCCCATGCCGCTACCGGCCCGGCCGGGCGTGGGCGGGCCGCCGGAGATCGTTCCGTGCGTGGGGGTCTGGGCGTTCCGCACCGTCTGTTCCGGCGGTTGCTCCGGCGGCTTCCGCTTGTCGTTCCCGGCCATGGTCTCCTCCTGTCGACCCGCTGTCGGATCGGCCTATGCCCCGAGGCAACATGTCCATGCCGGGGGAGTTCCGAGGGGATGTCCGGTCGGTGGCGCGCCTGCACCGAACGCGCACGCCGGTGCCCGGCCGGCGCCGGTTCAGGGAATGGCGCTAATCCCTCTCCACGTCCTGCGTTCCGTCCCCCGCCTCGCCGATAGTGGCGTACCCGTTTCCCGGAGCCGGTCCGCCCGACGATGCACGCACGCCCGACCTTCCGCCCGTTCAGCCGCCTGAGGATCCTCGTTGTCGACGACAACCCGCTGCTCCAGCGCGGGCTGAAGGAAATGCTGAGCATGACGGGCTGCGCCTGCGTCGTCGCCGCCGACGGCGTCGAGGCCAAGGCCATCCTGAAGCGCGAAGCCATCGACCTGCTGGTCACCGACTGGGTGATGGCGCCGGTCGGTGGGGCCTCGCTGGTGCGCTGGGTCCGCGGCAGTCACGAGAGCCCGTGCGGCGACCTGCCCATTCTGGTGCTGACGGCGCAGGCCGACGTCTCCACCGTCCGCGCCGCCTGGGACAGCGGCGTCGACGCCGTGCTCGCCAAGCCGGCCACGGCCATGGAGATCGTGCGCCGCATCGAGGCGGTGCTGCGCCGCCCGCGCCGGCCGATGCCGCGCGCGGGCGCTGGGTCCGGCCATGCCGGACCGGACACCACCCGGCCGCACGGCGAGCCGGTGTTCCCGAGCGTCCCGCAACATCCTCGTAAGCGGGTGGCGCACAGCGCGCCGGAAGGACCGGCGCCGGAGGCCATGCCGGTGCCGCAACTCCCCTCCCCCTCGGCCAGCGCGCGCGAGGTGCGGCGGCGGCGGCGCCTGCTGGCGGCCCTGGGCCGGCTGGAGGCGTTCGCCGACGCGCCGCAGGTCAACCCGGCGGCCCTGTGGCAGGCGGTCGCCGACCTGCAGCACGCCGCCGTCAACACGCCCGCCGCCGACCAGATCGCATCCAGCCTCGCCACCTGCGTCACCGGCGTCGATCCGCGGGCGTCGGGCTTCGTCGAGGTCTTCCACGCCCACCTCGCCGCGCTGCGCTGGCTGCTGTCGCGCAGCGACGCGGCGGAGCGGGCGGAGAAGGCGCTGGTTCAGTGCCTGCGCTCCACCGTGCAATCGCTGGTCGACCTGTCGCCCACCCCGGCCCCGCCGCGCCCCACCCCCCAGCCCCGCCCGCTGCGCTTCCGCGAGCCGCCGAACGGCCACGCGACCTGACGCCGAAAACGCAACGGACAGACCGGGAATTTCCCTTCGGCGCGCGAATCCCTACATCAGTTGCAGGGGGTGACGGCGGTCTGACCGTTCCTTGCTTTTTGCATCCGCCCGCCCTCCGGCGATGGACGAATGAGACAGCATTGATTACCTTTTTGGGCATCCAACAATAACGGGCGCCGGCCCATCGGCCCGCCCGCACGGGGATGGACAAGATGGCTCTCGCGACCGTCACGCTCGAGGACAAGTACGCGCTCGA